>CAZVYC010000029.1:21132-30687 GCA_964631425.1 uncultured Rhodospirillales bacterium | reverse complement strand
GATGAAGTAGACGTACCGGACGCCGGCGGCGAGCAGGCCATCCAGCTCCTCCAGGATTACCGGCAGCGGACGCCGTCGGTAGGCGTTGCGGAAATTCTCCTTGGCGCAGAAGGTGCAGTTGTAGGGGCAGCCGCGCGATACCTCCATTTCCGCGCCCGGTCCTTCGGGCGGCGCATCGAAGCGATGATGATGGTGGAGGTGACGCCGCAGGACGGAAGCCGGCCATCTGAGCGCCGGCAGCTGCGCCACGTCCACCGCCTGCGGAACGCCGCGCGTGGCAACTGCGGCGCCGTTGGCAACGCAGAGGCCATCCATCGCAGCCCAGTCCTCACGTGGCGTATCCGCCAAGCGGACCAGCATCTGCTCGCACTCGCCCATGACGACGGCGTCGACGTGCAGCTTGGCCATCGTCGCCTCGGGCGTGGTCGAGCCATGGGGCCCAACGGCCACCTTCAGCCCCGGCACGTCGCGGAGCGCGTTCACGAGCTCAATCGGTACCCTGAGCTCCGGCGGAGGACAGCGCCAGAAGAGATAGCTAGGCGCGGTTGTGACCACGATCATGTCCGCCGCGTGACCGACCCTCCGCACGGTCGCCGCAAGGTCGAGGCCAACCAGCTGGGCATCGATAATGTCGGCGACGTGGCCTGCCTGTTCCAGCAGCGCCTTGGCATAGCCGAATTCGAGGGGCAGGTGCGGTTCGCGACACCCGAAATAGATGCTGCCGGAAAAGCTCCAGTTGGGGTTGACGAGCGCGACCCTCACCCGGCGAGCTCCCGCGCGGCGGCGTGATGCGGCGGCACCGCGTTCTCCAGGAGCCAGGCCCGCAGCCGCCCCAGCCCGTCATCGGCATCGACGCGGGGATACCAACCTGTGGCACGACCGAACTTGCGAGGGTCGGACACGTACCAGCGTTGATCTCCCTGGCGCCAGTTCTCGAACGTGACCGGCGGCTTCTGTCCGCCGGCGCCGATTTGGTCCAGGAGCTCGACCAGGCTGATGGTGTGATTGGGACCGCCGCCGATATTGAAGGCGCTACCGGCCAGGTCGTCGAGATGCGCCTCTGCGGCGAGGAAGGCATCCACGAGGTCGTCGATATAGAGGATGTCGCGCACCTGCTTGCCGTCGCCGTAGATGCGGATCGGCGCGCCGGCAAGTGCGCGGATCAGGAAATGCGCGACCCAGCCCTGGTCCTCGGTCCCGTACTGATGCGGACCGTAGATACAGCTCATGCGGAAGACCGCAGCCCGGAGGCCATAGGTGCGGGCGTAGTCTATGACGTACTGGTCCGCGGCGCCTTTGGAGCACCCGTACGGGCTGTGAAAATCAAGTGGTCGGCTTTCATCGACCCCTTGCTGCGCCCCCGGAACGGACGCGACGTAGCGCGTCGCCTCCTCATCGACCGCGATATCGTCGAGCGCGCCATAGACCTTGTTGGTCGAGGTGAAGATCAGCCCGATGTCTTGCTTGGACTCGCGGATCGCCTCAAGCAGGTTCAGCGTGCCTTCCAGATTGATGAGGAAATCTTCACGCGGAGACACGATGCTCGTGGTGACGGCTACCTGTGCCGCGAGATGAAAGACCATCTCGCAATCCGCCACGGCGGTTTTCAGCCCGACAAAGTCGCGGATGTCGCCGCGCTGGAACTCTACCGGCGGATGAACTTGCCTCAGCCATGCGAGATTGCGGTCCACCCCAGCCCGGGAAAGATTGTCGTAGATGACGACCCTTCGCCCGCTCCGCGCCAGGCGGTCGGCGAGGTTACAGCCGATGAACCCGGCGCCTCCGGTGATGAGGACGGACCGATCGGTGGGCCGGCTCATACGGTCAGGCTCCGTATCGCCAGCGCCTCCCTGGCTTCTGCAACCCGGTCGATCGCGATCTTGCCCTCAAGCCAAGCGGCAAGCTCCTCGATTCCCGCAGCCAAACGCGTGCGCGGCTGAAAGCCCATCCTCGTCTGCGCGAAGCTGATGTCGGGGAAGCAGTGGCGCACGTCGCCCAGGCGGCATTGGCCGGTGATCTCGGGTTCGATCTCGACGCCGATTGTGCTCGCCAGCTGCTCTGCCACTTCGCGCACGGTGATGGTCTGGCCGCTACCGACATTGAAAGACAAGCCGACAGCGGCATCAACCTCGAGCGCGAGGCGGCACGCGGCGGCAATGTCGCCGACATGCACGAAGTCGCGCCGCTGCGCGCCATCCTCGAAAACCAGCGGCGGCCGCTGATTGAGCAGGCGCGATGCGAAAATCGCCAGCACGCCGCTGTAGGGATTGGACAGTGCCTGGCGCGGCCCATAAACGTTGAAGAAACGGAGCGCCACGGTCGGAATGCCGTAAGCATTTCCGATCAGCAGGCAGAGCCGTTCCTGGTCGTACTTGGACAGCGCGTAGACCGACATCAGGGACGGCGTCTTCGTCTCCGGGGTCGCCACCGGAGTCAAAGGCTTGCCCTCCTCATCCGTCGGGTCGAAAAGCCCCTGGCGCAGCTGTCCGTTGGAGCGCTCGGCATTTGCCACCAAGGCGCCGCTCGCGCTCTGATAGAGTCCCTCGCCATAGATGCTCATGCTCGACGCGATGACGAGGCGATCGAAAGGGCGACGCTTCGCGCGCTCGATCATGGCTTCGAGCAGCACCGTGGTCCCGCGATTGTTGACGTCGGTATAGTCGGTGACCTCGTACATGCTCTGGCCGACTCCGACGCGCGCGGCGAAGTGGAAGACCGCGTCGACGCCGATGAGCGCTCGCCTGACCATATCAGGATCGCGCACGTCCCCGACCATCAACTCGACTTCGTCGTCGAGGTAATCGGGAACATCGCGCTCAGGTCCGTGGATTTGCGGGTCCAGATTATCGAGCGCCCGGACCTCATAGCCGTGGGCGAGCAACAGATCGGCCAAGTGCGATCCGATAAAACCTGCACCGCCTGTGATCAGAATTTTTGGAGGCATTGTCCGTGATGTGTTGAAGCTTGGTGCTTCCACAACCTGAACAATCGGAAAAAGTTCGGTGATTTCTAAATCGGGAATGTTCGAAATAACATAAGATAATTTAGCAGATTTGGATTGGCGTTGCGGCAAGTTTCGACGGGTCGCTTTTGTCATTCAGGCGACTTAACCCAATAAAGCCGCAACCCGCCTCGCAATAAGAGCGTCGGACACCCGCTCTCGATCGTGAGGAGCCTTACAGTCGTTCAACCCCCGGAGTGTCTCTGCCGCGCTGAAGACCCGGCAAGCTGCGGCGCGAACTTGAGGACGAACTCCGCGCTGTCGACGATATGTTTGACCAACAGGTCGCCGGCGAGTTCGGCGTTTCGTGCCAGCGCTGCATTTTTTAGCAGTTCGTGCTCGGTATCCTGCAGCCGCGGTCCATGGCGAATCGAAAGCAGGCGATAGCGTTCCGCCTGGTCATAGAGAATCGTCCGGAACCGCAGGATCCGCTTTGAACGACAGCCGGCGACCAAGGCTCCATGGAAATCCCGGTGCCGGTTGATCCACTCCTTGTCGGGCGTGAACCGGTCGGCAAAGACGAGGCCCGAGACCTTCGACAGCCGGTGCCAGGTGGTCAGGACCTGCGCCTCCCAATCATCGTCTCCGGACCTGACCGAGTCCTCGATCGCCTTTCGCTCGATATCGACCCGGAGCGCCAGAAGATCGCGCAAATCCTCTTCCGAGACCTCGGCGACGCGAAAACCCCGCCCTGCGCTCACGGTAACAATGCCTTCCGTGACCAAGCTCGACAGAGCTTCGCGCAACGTGCCGATGCCCACGCCATAGGCACTCTGGAGTTCCGCAAACTTGAGCTTGGTTCCAGGGACGAACCGGCCGTCGACAATATCGCTCCGCAGTTGGATCAGGATATCCGCGCTCGCCGTACCGCCGCCGTTATCGCCGGGAATGGAAGACTTCGTTCTCATCATCTTTCAGTTATGCCAGACCGCGCGGCCAAGCACGCGCGGCGACGTTTTAGCACATGCGGAAGTTTCGAAAATATGCAAATTATTGAAATTCTGAATGGGTGGGGAGGGTGCGATGGGCCGGCTGGTGCTTTGGGGTCTATTTGCGTTTTGCGCCGCAATCGGCTCGGCCTTTGCCGACCAGCCCTTTCGCCCAATCAATCCGACGATGGCCGACAAGACGGTGATGCTGACCGGAAAGGACCTGACGATCGATCAGGTGATCGAGGTCGCCCGCTATGGCGCCAAGGTGACGGTCAGCCCCGAGGCCAAGCAACGCAACGCCGACCGGTACGGAATTCTGCTTGAAAGCGCGGCCGAAGGGATAACGGTCTACCGGCTGAACCGTCAGGCGGGCGCCGGGCGCGACGTCGCTACCTTCTCCGGCGATCCGCTCGACCCCAATAACACCGCGATCGAGGATCCCAACAACCGGTTGCCGGCGGGAACGACGGTCAAGGAATATCTGGAGAAGCGCGAGCTGCAGGCGTACGAGAGCGGTGCGCGCAGCGGCTACGGCCCAGATATCAGCGACGAGGAGCTGATTCGCGCGGTGCTGGTGGTGCGCGCCAACACCTCGACTTACGCGGCGTCCAGCCCGCCCATCCTGCAGATGATGGTCGATATGCTGAACGAGCGGATCGCGCCGGTGATCAAGTCACGAGGTTATGTCGGCGAGGCCGATCTCACCCAGATGGGCAACATCAAGGCGACGATGGTCGGCGCCGGCGACTGCTTCTACAGGGGTGTGCGCATGCCGGCCGCCCAGGCGCTGCAGCAGGCAGGGCTGACGCCGGTGAAGCCGTTCGGCGCGGACAGCGACACGCTCGACGTCACCAACTCCTTTTCGACCGCGCAAGCTGTGATGCTCGTCGCCGACGCCAAGGCGGCGCTCGACTGGGCGGACATGATCGACGCGATGGATCTGAACGGCATGGACAGTTCGATCACGCCGCTGACATCCGTCGTTCAGGCCGCTCGTCCGTTCAAATGGCTGAATTGGGACGCCGGCCGCATACTCGATGCGCTGAAGGGCAGCTATCTGTTCGACGGCAGCAAGCGGATCGTCCAGGACCCCGAAAGCCTGCGCGCCTCATCGATCCGCCAGGCCTCCGCATGGCAAGCGTGGGGCCAATTGCGCGACGACGTCATGATTCAGATCAACTCGTCAGACAACAACCCCGCCGTGGCCGAGGGATCGCCAAATGATTCCTGGGAGTTGGGCCAGCCGCACATGCTGAACTACTATGTGAAGGGCGGCAAGGACAGCAACGGTAAGCACGGCTTCGTGTTCTCGAACGCCAATTGGGATCCGTACCCGATTTCGAACGACGTCGAATCGCTGACCTTGGCAATCGCGAACATGGACATCGCGGTGATGCTGCGCCAGGCGAAGTTCGCCAGCCCCTTCTTCACCGTGCAGACGGCGCAAGAAATCACGCACGGACAGTCCGGCGGCGCGGGCTTTGGCAGCGGCGCCTTTGGCAGCGGAGGCGGTGGCACCGCGGGCGGCTTCACGCCGCGTGAGGTATGGCAGCATATCCAGGCCCTGACGGCACCTGTCATGCCCGAGGGATATTCCGCCGATTATCAGCAGGTCGAGGAGCTCGACTCGGAGTCGGTGCTCAAGATCGTGCGCGCCCGCCAGGTGATCGACGAGACCATGATGTTGCTGGCGAGCGACTTCTCGACCGGCGCCCGATGGATGGAGCTTCGCAAGATCCAGGACCAGACACGCAGTTTCGGCGTGGGGCCAACGGCTGCGCTGGACGCGTTCCATAAGTACTCGGCCCAGGACCAGGCCGCTGGCGCGGCTGTCCGCCCGGCAGGCGAGGTCATCCTTTCGTTCTTCAAGGACAACCCGGCATCGAGCTTCTTCCCGGCCGGCTCGGGAATGCCTGACGCCGCCCACAGCAAGACAGTCCACAAATAGGCGCGGAAACAAAGCCGCCCCTGCAACAAAAGTCCGAAGAGGAACAGACATGCGACGCAAGGACCTGAACTGTCATCGCATCGCGGTAATCGCCCTCCTGTCCATCGCCGGGCCGGCAACGGCCGCGGTCGCCGCGCCCGACTATCATCCGATCGACACGACGATGGCCGATCGAACCATCACGCTGACCGGCCGCGACCTGACGATTGAGCAGGCCATCGCGGTGGCGCGCCACGGCGCAAAAGTGCAGTTGAGCCCGGAGGCCAAGCAGCGCGAGGCCGACGCCTACGGCCTGCTGCTCGAAGGCGCAGCCGAGGGCATCACGATCTATCGCTTCAACCGCGGCGCCGGCGACCAGCGCGAGATCGTGACCTTCACCGGCGATCCGATGTCGCCCGAGAACAAGGACAAGATCGCGAAGACCCAGCTGGCGGAATTCGAACGCGGTGCCCGCGCCGGCCTGGGGCCTGAGATCGCCGACGAGGACATCGTCCGCGCCATGATGGTTGTGCGCGCCAATTCGCTCACCTGGGCCTCGGCCAGCCCGCAGGTGATGCAGATGCTGCTCGACCTGATCAACAACCGGATCACGCCGGTGATGCAGTCGCGCGGCACCTTGGGCGAAGGCGACCTTGCACAGGCCAGCAACATTGAAGGGACGATGGTCGGCAAGGGCGAGTGCTATTACCAGGGCGTCCGCATGCCGGCGGCCGAGGCCCTGAAACAGGCCGGGCTGAAACCGGTCGAGCCGTTCGGCGCCGACGACGACGCGATGGACGTCACCAACGCCTATGCCACCGGCCAGGCGCTGTTGCTGGTCGCTGACGGCGCCGGCGCGCTCAACTGGGCCGATCTGACCCATGCGATCGACCTCAACGGGATGAACAGCAGCATCACGCCGCTGACCAGGCCGGTGCAGGACGCGCGGCCGTTCAAGGTGCTGAACGAGGATGCGGCCCGTGTGCTTGACATGATCAAGGGCAGTTATCTGTTCAACGACGACAAGACCCGCATCATCCAGGATCCCGAGTCCTTACGCGCCTCATCGATCCGCCAGGGTTCGGCATGGAAGGCCTGGGCGGCGCTGAGGGACACCGTCGTGGAGCAGATGAACTCGTCGGACAACAATCCGGCGGTGCGGGTCGGGCTGTCGCCGACCGATTCTTGGGAGCTGTCGTCACCGCAGCTCATGCGCTTCTATGTGAAGGGCGGGAAATACTCGAACGGCAAGCACGGCTATATCGTGTCGAACGCCAATTGGGACCCCTACCCGCTGGCCAACGATGTCGAGGGCTTCATGACGGCGCTGGCCAACCTGGACGTGGCGATCGCGCTGCGGATCGAACGGTTCAGCAGCAGCTTCTTCACGGTGATCAAGGCGCCCGACATCATGCCGGCGGCGCAGAGCGGCTATGGCGCCAGCGGCGGCGGCGGATACACGCCCGTCGATATCTGGCAGGAAATCCAGAGCCTGACCCTGCCGATGACGCCCGAGGGCCAGGCGATCGTCTCGACAGTGGAGGATTTGCAGGCCCAGACCAGGGTCAAGCTGCAGCGCGCGCGCAAGGCGATGGACGTCACCATGGACCTGCTGGCCCAGGACATGCTCGTCGGCTCATATTGGCTGGACGTGCGCAAGAAGCAGGATCCGAGCCGTGCGTTCGGACAGGCACCGACGGCGGCCTGGCTGGCGCTGCGCAAGACCGTGCCGCTGGACGCCTCTCTGCGGCCCGATCATCCGATCGGCGACCTCACCGCCGCGTGGCTCAAGGCCAACCCGGCGACGAATTTCTATCCCTCGGGCGAGACCCTTTTCGGCGAAGATCGGAAGTAGCCTGCTCGGCATCGGACGCGGCCCACGGCATTGCGGCCCAGGCCATAGGCCCAGACAGGCGCGCACATCGATGACCCGTTGATTGCATCGCAATGCCCGAATTGATAGCGTCGATCCCAAGCAGCCTGTATCCCTGTGAGTATGCGACGTGAGACCGCTTTTCGTCAGAATCAAATGCGAGCTCGGCGCGACCTATTCCGTGGCCGCCGCCATCCAAGATGCCATCGAAGAAACCTCGGAAATCTATTCGACGTCGGGCGAATATGACCTGCTCGTCAAATTCTATATTCCTGAAGAGAAAAGCACTGGCCGCTTCATCAACGATCAGTTGCACAAGATTTCGGGCATTCGCGACACTTATACGATCGTCGCCTTCCAGGTCTTCATCGACCCGAAAACCGACCCGCTGGCAAACTAGGCGGCGTGGACGAATTTGAGCCAGTATCTTGCGGTTGCGATGTGGACCATGCTCAGGAAGGTTTCGGCGAGTTGGTCATAGCGGGTTGCGATGGCGCGATTGATTTTGAGGCTGCCGAACATGCGCTCTATGCGGTTGCGTTGCTTGTAGAGGGCGCGGTCGTGTTCGATCTTCATGCGACGGTTTGAACGACCGGGAATGACCGCCACGATTTTGCGGTTGGCGAGGTCGGCACGGATTGCGTCAGCATCATAGCCCTTGTCCGCGAGCAAGGCATCCGGTGCGCGTTCAGGCAGGTCGGTCAGAGCGTCATATGCCTTACAATCGGCGGCTTCGCCGCCCGTCAGATGGAAGGCCATTGGTCGCCCAAGGGCATCAGCCAGGCAGTGAAGCTTACTGGTGAACCCACCCCGCGAGCGGCCAAGAGCGCGTTGATGAGTCCCCCTTTTCCGCCCGCTGCCGAAACGTGGGCGCGAACCGTGGTGCTGTCGATGCTGTAATGGCCGCTATCCGCCATGATCTCGGCCAGCGTCCCGGCCACAGCCTCCCACACCCCGGCCTCACTCCAGCGCCGGAACCGCCGGTAGATAGTATTCCAGTTGCCATACTTTGGCGGGACATCGCGCCATGGAGCGCCGCAGCGAAGCCGCCAAAGTATGCCGTTGATGATCGACCGATTCTGCTCAGGTCGCCGACCGCGCCCCCGGTTCGCCGCCTCAATCGGCAGCAACCCCTTCAAAACACGCCATTCCGCTTCGCTCAGATCGCCCCTGCTCAAGCCTGCCTCCGAAAAAGCAGCCTTGCATCAACCCTCTCGCCTCGCGTCAATCAGTTCAGCACCGCACCAAAGACCGCCTTCCGACAAATGTAGCCAGCGGATACGTCCCGCTCGCGACTTATCGAGCACTCTACGATGCTTGCAACACGAGCAGCAGTTCGTCGAGGCGCTCCATGGTCGACGCCAGACCATCCTTCAGCCCCATGTCGATGGCAGCCTGAAGTGAATCGGATGAAGCGTATTGAACAACGGTTGTCACCAGCGTCCGCGTGTTCTCGTCGGCAAACGTAACATCCCAATGTGATCCGGGCAGGTCTGGGTTGACGGCTCCGGACTCGTCGCAGAAGCCATCCTGCGCCGTGTAACCATCTATGGGATCGATCGTCTTGTAATCCAGGCGATTCCAGAATTTCTCATTATCGGGCGTGATCATGGCATAGTGCCAATATCCACCCTCGCGAAAATCCATGTGCTTGGTCTGCGTCGTCAATGGCTTTGGCGCAAACCACTGGTCGAGAAGTTCGCTCTTTGTGTGGCAATCCCACACGAGCTGTCGATGGCCATTGAATTCCCTGATTACTGTGATGGTGCGATTGCCTTTGTCGGCCACAAACTCAAATCGCAGATCAATCGTCATTTCTATC
>CAZVYC010000029.1:0-21122 GCA_964631425.1 uncultured Rhodospirillales bacterium | reverse complement strand
TAGATTATCAAGATTGTTGTATCGGCTTGCCCACTGGGCGCGCAGTTCATCAAACCAGCGCTCCGCCGCGATAAGGTTTTCGCGTTCAAGGCTGCATGTTCGGACCCGACCACGCTTGCGAGAGGTGATCAGGCGCGATCTTTCCAGCACCGAAATATGTTTGACGAACGACGGCAGAGCCATGTCGAACGGCTCCGCCAACTCGCTTACCGTTGCGGTCCCTTTACTGAGCCGTTGAATCACAGCCCTGCGTGTCGGGTCCGCAAGCGCGTGAAAAACAATGTCCAGCGCCATACCTTGGTTAGCCATACAGCTAACTATGCCTGGGCTTGATACTTAGGTCAATGGGTAAGTTTCGAAGATCGAAGCGATGCGCCTCTTCGCCCCTACGGGAGCAACGAATGCATCAATTTGTCCACGCCGCCTAGCCTCAACTCCGGCCAGGCGCCGATGTGAGCGTCTGGCGTCAGGGCACCCTGCTGCCGATAGAGCCCGGCTTGGATCCCGGGCAACTTCCATATCAAACATGTTTGATAAACAGCATTGTTTGATATCGATCATCTGGCTATCATTGCCGCACGCCGCAGAACGAGCGCGGTGACACGCATGGCAGCAGAACCGACGATCGATGGCGCCTTCCCCCAAGCTCCCACCCGGCCTGGAATTCCTCTATCCGCCCATCGAACCGCATGGCTCGGGGTGGCTCACGGTTGGTGGCGGCCATGAAATATACTGGGAATCCTGCGGCAATCCGGATGGCGTTCCCGTGATCTATCTGCATGGCGGTCCCGGATCGCCATCGCGGCCGATCCATCGGCAATTCTTCGACCCCGAATTCTACCGCATCGTCCTGCTGCATCAGCGCGGCTGCGGCAATTCACGTCCGCTGGGAAGCGTCCAGGCAAACACGACCTGGCATCTGGTCGAAGATCTCGAAACCCTCCGCACCCATCTCGGGATCGGGCATTGGCTGGTCGCCGGTGGCAGCTGGGGAACCTGTCTGGGCATCGCGTACGGCGAGAAATATCCGGAGCGCTGCCTGGGCTTCCGGCTGCGCGGCGTCTGCCTGGGGCGCGGCCTGGAAATCGACTGGTGGTTCAATGGCACGCGGATGCTGTATCCGGACGCCTTCGAGGCGCTGCAGAGCTTCGTGCCGCAGAGCGAACGCGGCGACCTGCTGCGCGCCTATCACAAGAGGCTGATCGACCCGGACCCCGCCGTCCATCTTCCGGCAGCGGAGGCGCTGAAGCTCTACTCCGGCGCGACGGTGCATGTCCGGCCGGACGAGTCCAAGCTCGCCGAGGCGAAGATACCCGAACTGTCGATCCCGCTGGCGCGCTTTTTCACCCATTACGCCGCGCACGGGTTCTTCCTGGATGACGGACAGCTGATCCGCGATATTGCGACAATCGCCCATCTTCCCTGCGCGATCATCCACGGGCGATATGACGTCACGACACCCTTGGACAATGCCTGGACGCTCCATCGCGCCTGGCCCGGCTCGACGATCCGGATCATAGCCGAAGGGGCGCATGACGAACTCGATCCGACCATGGCCCGCGCCGTCTTCGACGCGCATGAAGGCTTTAAGGCCGTGCTCGGTTGACGTCTGAGCTCGCCCCGGACGCGGAGATCGACCGGCCCTTCCGGGGCGACGCTGCCGTCCCTGCCGAACGGCGGATCTTCGGCCATCCAGTCGGTCTGGCGGTGCTAGCCCTCACTGAGATGTGGGAGCGGTTTTCCTATTACGGAATGCAGGCGCTGCTGATCCTCTATATGACCCAGCATCTGCTAAAGCCCGAGGCGGCGGCCAGGGTCCTGGGGCTGAGCGCCCTCGCCCGGTCGCTGGAGCACATTTACGGCGCGCTGTCCCTGCAAGCTTTATCCTCGCAGGTTTACGGCCTCTATACCGGTCTGGTCTATCTCACCCCGATTTTCGGCGGGCTGCTCGCCGACCGGGTCCTGGGGCAACGGCGGTCGGTTATCATCGGCGGTCTGCTGATGGCGGCCGGACAGTTCCTGCTGATGTCGGAACGGCTGTTCTTCCCGGCGCTGATCCTGCTGATGCTTGGCAATGGCTGTTTCAAGCCGAATATCGTCACCCAGGTCGGGCGCCTGTACGCGCCGCTCGACGGAAGACGCGACCGCGCCTACTCGATCTTCTATGTCGGCATCAACCTGGGGGCGCTGATCGCCCCCATCGCCTGCGGCACCGCGGCCCATCTCTATGGCTGGCCTACCGGATTCGGCCTGGCCGGAGTCGGCATGCTGGTCGGGCTTTGCATCTTCGTCTTCGGCGCACCGTTCCTGCCGGTGGAGACCATGTCGGCAACCCGCCGCCGCTCCACACCGTCCCAGCCCCTATCATCGGATGACTGGAAGCGGATCGGCGTCGTCGCCCTGATCGCGTTCCTGATGGTGTTCTTCTGGACCACCGTCACGCAGCTGGGAAATATCTTCAGCCTGTGGCTGCGCGACGGCACCGACCGGAGGGCCTGGGGCCATGAAATCCCGGTCGCCTGGTTCCAGTCACTGAACGCGCTTGGCATGATCTTCATCACACCGCTGCTCGTTCGCCTGTGGACCCGGCAGGCGCGGCGTCACGCGGAGCCTGGCGCCATGACGAAGATCGCTCTGGGTACCGCCATCATCGGGCTGTCGTATCTGCTGCTGGCGGCGGCAACCGCGGCGGGCGGCACGGGGCCGATCAGCGCGCTGATTTCCGTCCCGTTCGTGCTGATCCTGACGTGGGGCGAGCTTTATGTCTCGCCCACCAGCATCTCGCTGTTCTCCCGGATCGCGCCGGTCCGGCTGGTGTCGATGATGATGGGAATCTATTTCCTGTCGACCTTCGCCGGCAGCTATCTTTCGGGCGTGCTCGGCGGCTATTGGGGCAGCATGCCCCATCCGGCCTATTGGCTGATGATCGGCGGCCTGTCCTTCGCGACCAGCCTCGCCGTGCTGATCGCGCGCCGAGCGGTAGACGGATTTCTGGCGACACACGGCGTGCGCGGCTGAGCCGGAGGGGATATGCACAGGCGGGAATTGATTGCAGGCTGTGCCGCGCTCACCGTCCGACATCTCGCGCAGGCCGCCATACCCACCTCCTCACCCAATGCCCAAACCGTCGTGACCACCGCGCTCGGCCGTTTCGTGGTCGAGGTCTTCGAACGCAAGGCCCCGGTGACGGCCAGGAACTATCTCGCTTATGTCGACGGGGGATATCTGAACGGCAGCACGGTCTATCGCATCGTGACGCCGGCCAATCAGGCGGCCGACGTGGCGTACAAGATCGAGGTCGTGCAATGGGGGCTGGACCCCATGCCGCCCAACCGGCCGCCCCTCCCAGCGATCGCCCATGAAGACACCAGGATGACCGGCCTCAGCCATGGGGACGGGACGATCTCCATGGCGCGGCTGGCACCGGGCACGGCATCGTCGGCATTCTTCATCTGCATCGGCGACCAGCCGGAACTCGATTTCGGGGGCCATCGCAACCCGGACGGCCAGGGTTTCGCGGCATTCGGCCAGGTGGTCGAGGGAATGGATGTCGTCCGGGCGATCTATGCCCGCGGCGAGCCCGATCAGATCCTGAAGCACCCGATTGCGATTTCAGAGGTCCGCCGTGCGGGCTGACCGCCAGCCCTAATCCGGCTTGGTCTCGAACAAAGGCGGGGTTCCGACCCACAGCGAAACCGCATCGCGCTCGCCCTCGTTGACCATCGTATAGCGCAGCCGCTGGTCGAAATGGGCGCTGTCGCCGGTCTTGAGAACGAACGTGTCGTCACCGATTTCGAACCGGACGGTGCCATCCAGGATGTAATAGAATCCTTCACCCTCGCGGCGCACGGTCGGCAGTTCCAGCTTGGGTGGAACAGTGACGATCAGCGCTTCCATCTTCTGGTCGTCGAGCCCACCGCTGAGCCGGATATACTTAATCGGCGAGCCGGTATTGATGTATTCGGGATCATCCGCCCGCCGTACCATGCGGCGTCCCTTCGGCACATCGATGAAGTAATGGATATCGACGCCCAGCGCATCGGCCAGGTGGATCAGCGAGACGATCGAGGGTGTCGTCAATCCACGCTCAGCCTGGGAGATGAACGGCGCGGAAAGCTCGGCCTTCGCAGCCAGCTGGCGCAAGGTCAGGCCGAGCTGCCGTCGTCTGGAATGGATGGCGAAACCAATCGAATGACTTTGATCCTTGGCGGTTGCCTGGGACTTCATGCCCTTGGGCTTGGGTGACATAGTTTCCCCTGAATACAGCCTGTCGGCGGAAATCACGTGCGCGCGGCACGAGCGGTCCGCCGGGACCGGATATGCTTCCTACCAGCTTTGCGGCCTCGAGCAAAAATCATATCAAAATTCGAGATCGCATACCAAACATGTTTGATATCATGCCCTCGATCCGATCGGCGGACCTCTCGATCTGCCTTGGTCGCGTTGGGTTTCAAACATACGATAAATCTATTTAACATGTTTGACATACGCGATATCGTATGACACTCTGAAAACACGATAACAACACAATCAGACAGGGACCTTCATGATCCGCGTCAGCAATCCGCACCTCGCCCGCGCAGTCCATCTATCCGCCGCGATTCCGGCTTGTCTGATGTCGCTCGCCTGGAGTTCGGGCGCCGCGGCAGACACGGCGGTAGAGGCCGCCAGCGGCGCGCTCGAGGAAATCACGGTCACTGCCGAGAAGCGTTCCCAGGATCTGCAGCAGGTGCCGCTGTCGATTTCCGCCTTCACCGGCTATGCGCTTGAGGTGCGGGGAGTCCAAAGCACCGCGGAACTGGCCGAGTTCACGCCGGGGCTGCAATTCACCTCAAACGCCGTTATCGGCCAGCCCTATATCCGCGGCATCGGCAGCAATCAGCTGAATGTCGGTTCCGACCCGTCGGTCTCGGTCTATATTGACGGCGTCTACCTGACCCGGCCGATCGACTCGACACAGCAGCTGATGGATGTCGATCGTGTCGAGGTGCTGAAGGGTCCCCAGGGCACCCTCTATGGCCGCAATGCCACCGGCGGCGTGATCAACATCATCTCAAAGGCGCCGACCGACAGCTTCACGGGCGCGGGCGAGATCACCTATGGCAACTACAACACCGTCAGGGCTGGCGTAACCCTCAGCGGGCCGCTGACCGACAAGGTCGCCGCGCGTATTACCGTCCAGCAGAGCAACCACGACGGCTATGTCAGCAACATCTTCAATGGTGGCAAGCTGGACAATCTGAACCAGACCACCGCGCGGGCGATCATCGATCTCACGCCGACCGATGATCTGAAATTGCGCTTCGAAGCCGACGGTTCGAGCGAGCGCGACTCCCGCAACGAAGCCGGCATCGTCTTCTCCTATGGGCCGGCCACCCTGAAATACGGCGCGCCGACCGGCGGCGGCTCGGCAACCAATATCAACTCCCCGACCTATGCCCATATCCAGCAGGCGGGCGCGTCAGTGACAGCCGACTATACGATGGGCGACCTGACTGCGACCTCGATCACCGCCTATCGATTCAGCAAATTCAATCTCGGTCTCGACCTCGATTTCACCAACATCACCTTTGGGGCGGAAAATCCCGAGTTCGAGATTTCGCGGACGGTGACGCAGGAGCTTCGACTGGCGTCGTCCGACAAGGACCGGTTCTATTGGCTCGCCGGCTTCTATTACTTGCACGAGCTCGGCGGCACCAACGCTTATATTACAGAGCCGCTGTTCCACGTGATCAGCAATCCGGTCGGCAACGCCTTGACTGACGCCTATGCCGGCTATGGCCAGGCGTCCTATTGGGTTCTGCCTGATGCGGTCCGCGTGACCGGGGGCCTGCGCTACAGCATCGAAGATCGCTCAGTCGATGTAAAGCAGTTCACCAACTTGAAGCCGGCTTCGACCTTCGACCACGCCTCCTCCTATTATGCGCTGACGCCGAAATTCGGGCTGGACTGGTTCGTAACGCCCGATCTGATGGCTTATGCCTCGGTCACGCGCGGATTCAAGAGCGGCGGCTTCAACGCGACCTCGACATCCAACCCGCCTTTCATGCCGGAGAAGGTCTGGGCCTATGAAATCGGCGTGAAGGACTCGTTCTTCGACAAGCGCGTCCAGGTGAACGCTGCCGGGTTCTATTACGATTACTCTGACCTGCAGGTCATCACCGACGTTCCGGGCGCGCTGTCGATCATCAACAACGCCGCCGCCGCGACGATCAAGGGCCTGGAATTCGACGGCCAAGCCCGAGCCACACCGGAGATCCTGGTCAACCTGGGCGTGTCGCTGCTCGACGCGCGCTATGACAGCTACAACACCATCGACCCGGATCGGCCGAAGCTGGGGCTGCTGAATCTGAAGGGCTATACCCTGCCCCGCGCGCCCAAGATGACGATCAGCGCCGGCGCGGAGTATGATCTGAACCGCGACTGGGGGCTGCTCCAATTCCGCGCGGACTATTCCTACACGTCGGATATCTACTTCACGCCCTATGACACGCCCGGCGTGACCCAGGGTGCCTATAGCCTGGTCAATGCCCGGATCTCGTACGACCCGGCCGGTACGACCTGGGAATTCTCGCTGTGGGCCAAGAACCTGTTCAACCGGACCTACTCCGTCGACATCCTGACCAATTCCGGCTTCTACGGCATCTTCGGCCTGCCCGGCGACCCGCGGACCTTCGGCGCGACGGCGAAATACACATTCTGATGGCCTCCCCCGCCGGCCAGCACCTGTCGGCAAAAACACTGGCGATGCTGGACCGGCTGGTGCGGTTTCCCACGATCAGCCGGAACTCCAATCTCGGCCTGATCGAGGACGTCCGCGACTATCTGGAAGCTTTCGGAGTGCCCTCGCGCCTGACCTATGACGCTCAAGGCGGCAAGGCCAACCTGTTCGCCACCCTGGGCGACGCGTCGCTGCCCGGTATCGTCCTGTCCGGCCATACCGATGTCGTGCCGGTCGACGGTCAGGATTGGACGACTGATCCGTTCGTCGCAACCGTGAGTGAAGATCGTGTGTACGGGCGAGGGACCGCTGACATGAAAGGCTTTATCGCGGTAGCGCTCGCCATGGTGCCCGAACTGCTGGAGCGCCGGACATCAAGCCCGATCCAACTCGCCTTGTCGTATGACGAGGAGGTCGGCTGCCTGGGCGTGCGCGAGATGCTGCGCGATATCGTGGCGAACGGCCCGAAGCCGCTGGGGTGCATCATCGGCGAACCGACGGACATGGAGGTGGTAATAGGGCATAAGGGAGCGCTGGCTTTCGAGTGCCATGTCCAAGGTCGCGAATGCCACTCGTCGCTGGCACCGCAAGGCGTCAATGCAGTCGAATATGCCGCCCGCCTGATTGGCCGCGCGCGGGAGATCGCCGAACGACTAGGCGTCGAGGAACAGCGCCATTTCGGCTTCGATGTCCCCCACAGCACGCTGCAGACCGGCATGATCAGCGGCGGCATCGCGGTCAATGTGGTGCCGCGCGACTGCGAATTCCGGTTCGACATCCGGCATCTGCCCGGAACCGGCTGGAGAGAGCTGTTCGCCGAGATCGAAGCTTTTGCCCAGGACGAGCTGCTGCCGCTTATGCGAAGGGTCGCGCCGGAAAGCCGGATCACCTTTCGCCAGATCGTCGACATCCCAGTTCTGGAGATCGGCGCGGACGCCCCCTTCACACGCTATGTCCAGGACATCGCGGATAGCCGGAGCACCAGCTTTGTCGGCTTTAGCACCGAGGGTGGTTTGTTCCAGCAAGCCGGAATTCCCGCCCTGATCTGCGGCCCCGGCTCAATCGCGCAGGCGCATAAACCTGACGAGTTCATCCTTCTGGATCAGCTTGCGCGTTGCGAGGCGTTCATGCGGAAGCTAGCCACCAGCAACAATTAGCTGGCAACCGCCTAAATCTGCGCGGCACCATCTGATCAGAAACCTAAGATCAGCTGTCCTAACGTCTCAGTTCCAGTTCGGTTGCGACGCGTTGTGGACCACTTACAGTCGGCCGGATGCGGTACTGATAGCGGCCTGCCCGGTCTTGCGGCATGACGGCAACGACGACGAAGCGTTCCGACTGCAGGCCGCGAAGTGCTGAATTCTGGGCGGAAAAATAGACGTAATCGTCGACCTGGAATCGGGGACCGTTGTGCGAGTTGGAAACCATGAATGTCTTCCTGGCGAACTGTAGAGCTGCAAAAGCGCGATGATCGCGGCCCCGTCCGTGCAAACGGAACGACAGTCCAAGGTGCTGCGCCCCGCTTGAGCGGGGCGCAGTCGTCGATCAAGTAGCCGCCAAGTTAACGGCAGAACTTTTGCCGTTGCTTCCATTCTCGATCGTGAACGTCACTTTTTGTCCGTCGACGAGCGAGCGCATGCCCGCCCGTTCGACCGCCGAGATATGGACGAAAACATCCTTCGAGCCGTCATCGGGCTGGATGAAGCCGAAGCCCTTGGTAGCGTTGAACCATTTTACTGTGCCGGAAACCATGTCTTGTTCTCCCATGGTCGTTCAGCCTATCGGATGACAGGCTGGTCAAATTTCGTCGGGAGAACCGGGTCGACGTCCACATACGTGAACGGAAGATGGTCGGATGGGCCCATTAGAAACTTAAGTGATTGATATATGCCATCGCTATCGCCGGCTTTCAATGGCTTGGGGTGAGAGGGGGCACCCACCTCAGCACTTCGTCAGGAACCGCCCGCCAAGGAAACACCTAAAGCGCAACGCTGTTAATTGGCCGGAAGTCAGCCGGCCAAGAAAGGCATTCGACATGGTCTTTCGCCATTACCCGCAGTTGGAACGCGACCGAGAGGTTCGGGTCGATAGCGAGGACATCTCCAGCGACGTCCTGAACGACACGGTGGCGGCGCTTCTGAAACGCGTCGAGACCGTCGATCGGCGTCACGACGTTCCTTACCTGGCCGGGTACAGCAAAGACGGTGGAACGGTCTATATCGACCGGCACATGCCGCGCGTCTTCCAATATCACGGCCAGGAGGTCGAGACCGATCGGTTCCTGATCGTGCATGAGGCGGTCGAGAAGGCGCTCCTGGACGAGGTGGGGCTACACTATGTCCATGCGCACCAAGTCGCGTTGCGGACGGAACAGGCGGCGGTTCGCGCCGCCGGCATACGCTGGCGGGATTACGACCGCTTCACCAAATCAAATATCAAGAAGATCGGGGACGAGCGGATCACCAACGTGCCGAAGGATCTCGACCTTACCCCCTATCGCGACGAGCACGATCTGGAGACGCTGAGGAAGCTGATCGATGCGGGGTAGGGGCCGGCGTCCCCGCCCCACTTTCACCGCGCGCCGTTCGATGGTAACGGATTGATCCTCCGATCCGACAGAGGAATACGGTCCAAGTGCCCGAGATGACCGAAAGCGACGTCGACATTATCGAGCGCAAGACCGTCTTCCAGGGCTACTTCCGCGTCGACCGCTACACGCTTCGCCACAAGCTCTTCCAAGGCGGCTGGAGCCAGCCGATGACCCGGGAGGTGTTCGAGCGCGGGCAATCGGTGGCGGTGCTGCTCTATGATCCGGCGGCCGATCGCATCGTGCTGGTCGAGCAGTTCCGGTCGGGCGCACTGGCGGCTGGCATGCGTCCGTGGCTGATCGAATGCGTCGCCGGCATCATTGACGAGGGCGAGACGCCCGAGGACGTGGCGCGGCGCGAGGCGGTTGAGGAGAGCGGTTGTCATATCGGCCGGCTGGAGCCGATCGGGCAGTTCCTTTACTCGACCGGCGCCTGCTCCGAGACTTGCCGGCTGTTCGTGGGCGAGGTCGACAGCACGACGGCGGACGGCGTGCACGGGCTGGCCGATGAGCATGAGGATATCAAAGTCCATGTCGTGCCGGTTGCCGAGGCGATCAGCTGGCTTGATAGCGGAGCCATCAACAACGCCGCGCTGCAAATCGCCATCTCATGGTTGGCGCGCAACCACGACACGCTGCGCCAGCGATGGCGCCAACCCGAACCGGAAGAGGCCGCATCATGATTTCCACCGACGACGATTCTGCGCTGGTTTCGACCGAATGGCTGGCGGCGCATCTCGGCAAACCCGGGCTGGTCGTGCTGGACGCGACCTGGACCGCCAAGGGTACGGTGCCCAACGCCGCCGCGCTGTTTGCCGAAAAGCATATTCCCGGGGCGCGGCGGTTCGACATCGACCATATCTCCAACCACGCTTCGACCCTGCCGCACATGCTGCCCTCAGTGGAGAAATTCGCGGCCGAGGCCGGGCTGCTGGGCATCGGCGACGACGACCTGGTCGTCACCTACGATTTCGGCGGCATGTCCAGCGCTGCGTGCCGCGGCTGGTGGATGTTCCGGGTCTTCGGGCACGACACCGTCAAGGTGCTGGACGGCGGCCTGCCGAAATGGCTTGCGGAAGGCCGGCCGGTTGAAACCGGCCTCGGGGCCGCGGCCACGCCCAAGAGTTTCGTCGCCACGTTTCGGCCGGAACTGGTCCGGGGGCTGGGCGAGATCAGGCGGATCGCCGATCGAGCCTCGTCGGAGACCTTGGTCGACGCCCGTTCCGCGGGCCGCTTCGAAGGAACGGCCCCGGAGGCCTGGGCCGGCGGACGCGGCGGCCATATCCCGAACAGCCGATCGCTGCCCTTCACCGACCTCGTCGATCCGGCCACCAAGGTGATGCTACCGCGCGAAACCCTGCGCGCGAAGCTGACCGCCGCCGGACTGATGGAAGGACCGATCACGGTGTCCTGCGGCAGCGGTGTCACCGCGTGCGTGATCGCGCTGGCGCTGCACGAGCTCGGGCGGCCGGATGTGGCAATCTATGACGGGTCGTGGGCCGAGTGGGGCTCACATCCGGAGCTGCCGGCGCTGACCGGACCCGCCTGACCTTCATGTCAGACAAGGCAAAAGGCGGGGCGGCGACGATTGCTGCCCATGCCGGGTTCGACCCGAAGAGCCACCATGGGACGGTCAACCCACCAGTCTATCACACCTCGACCGTCCTGTTTCCGACCGTCGAGGCGCTCGAGCGCGGCGACGCCAGGCCGTTCGAAGGGATGCGCTACGGCCGAGTGGGGACACCGACCAGCAAGGCGTTCGAGGATGCCGTCACGGCGCTGGAAGGCGGGCATGGCGCCGTGGTCGCCTCGTCCGGCCTTGCTGCCTGCTGTGCTTCGCTGCTGAGCTGGCTGAAAGCCGGTGACCATCTCCTGATGGCGGATTCGGTCTATGGACCGACGCGCGCATTCGCCAGCCGGATGCTGGCGGGGCTCGGCGTTTCGGTCGAGTTCTACGACCCGCTGATCGGCGCGAGCATCCGGGAGCTGTTCCGACCGAATACGCGGGTAGTCTATCTGGAATCGCCCGGCTCCTGGAGCTTCGAGATACAGGACGTGCCGGCGATCACCGCAGTGGCGAAGGCGCAGGGCATCGCGGTGATGATCGACAACAGCTGGGCGACGCCGGTCTATTTCAAGCCGCTCGTTCATGGGGTCGACCTGTCAATTCAGGCGGCGACGAAATACATCGCCGGCCATTCCGATGCGATGCTGGGCGTGACCACGGCGATTGACCGCCCCGTGTATGAGACGCTCAAGACCGGCCACGTGCTGATCGGACAGTCGGCAGGGGCAGACGACATCTATTACGGACTGCGCGGCCTGCGCACCCTGCCGGTACGACTGGAGCGGCATGGGGCAACCGGGCTCAGACTGGCGGAATGGCTGCGGGGCCGCGACGAGGTCCGGCGCGTGCTGCACCCGGCATTGCCGGATGATCCGGGCCACGCACTTTGGAAGCGAGACTTCACCGGCTGCACGGGGCTGTTCGGAGTGCTGCTGAGGCCGTATTCGCGCGAGGCGGTGACGCGAATGGTCGAAGGCATGCGGCTGTTCAAGATGGGCTGGAGCTGGGGCGGGTTCGAATCACTGATCGTGCCCGGCTTCCACCTGCCGACGCGGACCACCCGCGGCTGGGAGAATGGCGTTCTGCTGCGGCTGCACGCCGGGCTCGAGGATTTCGACGATCTGAAGGACGACTTGGTCGAAGGCTTTGGGAGGCTGGCGGCGAGCTGAGGTCCGGCGGCGGGGGGCCCATGGCCAAGACCTGTCCCGCATGGACGGACACGGCGGATCATCTTATGGTTCCGGCTCTTCGGCGGCCATCCGCAGCCTTCGATGGGAGAAAAGGGACCGATGTCGCGCACGCTCTATCCCGTCATCCTGTCCGGCGGTTCGGGAACCAGACTCTGGCCGCTGTCGCGTGATCTCCTGCCGAAGCAGCTCCTGACGCTGATCGGGCCGGAGAGCCTGCTGGCCGCGACCGTGCGACGAGTTTCCGGCGATGGGTTCGCCCGCCCGGTAATCGTCTGCAACAAGGATCACCGGTTCCTGGTGGAGGAACAGCTGCACGCCGCCGGCTTGCCGCCGGAAGCCATCATCATCGAGCCGGTGGCGCGCAACACCGCGCCGGCGATTGCCGCGGCGGCCGCGTTGATCCGGTCGCGTGACCCGGACGCGCTGATGCTGGTACTGCCCTCCGACCACATGATCCGGGATATGCCCGCGCTTAAGGCAGCGATCGGGACAGCTGCCGTGGCGGCCGAGAGCGGCTGCCTGGTAACCTTCGGCATCACGCCGACCGCGCCCGAAACCGGCTATGGCTATATACGCTGCGGCGAGGCGCTCGACTGCGTCACCGGTGCGTTCCGGATCGCCGAGTTCGTCGAGAAGCCCAAGCTGGCCAAGGCGCTCGCCTATCTCTCCGAAGGCGGTTGGAGCTGGAATAGCGGCATGTTCGTCTTCCCGGTCGGCCTGCTGCTCAGCGAACTGGCCGGATTCGAGCCCGAGCTGGCGGCTGGTGCAGTCACCGCGGTCGAGTTGGGCGAGCGTGACGGCGTAGTGATCAATTTGGACCCGGTCGTCTTCGCGGTCAAAGTCGATTGATTATGCGCTGATGGAGCGAACCAGCCATTCCGCCATCGTGCCGGCGAGCCTCGGCTGGAGCGACATCGGTTCGTGGTCGGCGCTGTGGGAGATCGGCGACAAGGACTCGACCAGCAACGTCACGATCGGCGACGTCATGACCGAGGACACCAGCGGCTCGTACCTGCGCTCGAACGGTCCGCTGATCGCGACCTTGGGACTCAAGGACGTGATCATGGTGGCGACCGGCGACGTGGTGCTGGCCGCGGCCAAGGACCGGGCGCAGGAGGTCAAAAATTTCGTTACTCGGCTGAAGGCGGCGGGGCGGACGGAGAGCGTGGCGCACAAGATTCTGCACCGCCCTTGGGGAACGTTCCAGACGCTGGAAGCGGGCATCGGCTACCTGGTCAAGCGGTTGACGATCAAGCCAGGAGCCAAGCTGTCGCCGAGGACCCACGCCCATCGGGCCGAGCATTGGGTAGTGGTCAGCGGCACGGCGCGTGTGGCAAGGGCTGACGACCTGCTGACATTGAAGGCGGACATGTCGATCCACATTCCGGCCGGGACGGCGCACGGGCTCGAAAACATCGGCGCCGACCTGCTGGAGCTGATCGAAGTCCAAACCGGCACCTATATCGGTGAGCAGAGTGCCGAGCGGTCGAGCGAAACGCTCGTCCAGGCGTGACGAACAGACGATGTGAAGCGATGGACCAGTCGATTCCCGATCCGGCGGTGACCGAAGCCCTGCGCCTGGCGCTGGCCCAGCTGAACCCGACAGTCGGCGACGTCGCCGGCAATGCGAAGCTGATCCGGGCGGCGCGGACGCGGGCCGCGGCCGACGGCGCTGATCTGGTCGTGTTCTCCGAGCTGGTGCTGGTGGGATACCCGCCGGAGGATCTGGTGCTGAGACCGAGCCTGCTCGATGCGGCGGAACGCGCGCTGGACGAACTGGCCGGCGAGACCGCCGACGGCGGGCCGGCGCTGCTCGTGACCGGCCCATGGCGGTCGGACGGGGCGGTATACAATGCGATTTTCCTGCTGGCCGACGGGGCGGTCAAGGCCATCCGGACCAAGCACGAGCTACCCAATTACGGCGTATTCGACGAGAAGAGGGTATTCGCCGCCGGTCCCTTGCCTGAGCCGGTGACCTTCCGCGGGCGCAAGCTGGGCGTGCCGATCTGCGAAGATGTATGGTTTCCGGCGGTATCCGGTGCGCTGGCCCGGGCCGGCGCCGAGATCTTGATCGTGCCAAACGGCTCGCCGTTCGAGTTGGGCAAGGTCGGCCAGCGCCTCAAGCTGGCGCGTGCGCGCGCGGCGGAGACCGGGCTGCCGATGGCGTACCTGAATCAGGTGGGCGGCCAGGATGAGCTGGTGTTCGACGGCGGCTCGTTCGTCGTCGACAGCACCGGCGAGCCCGTGGCGGCCCTTCCGGCCTGGCGGGAAGATGTCGCCACCATCGAATTCCGCAACGGCAATGGGCTGAAGCCCCTGCCCTCGGCCGCCGCGCCCTTGAGCAATCTTGACGGCCGGGCGACCGCACCGTTCAGCAACGGCGCGGTTCATTCGGCCGACAGCGACCTCGCCGAAATCTACGCAGCGATGACCCTGGGCTTGCGTGACTATGTGCGCAAGAACCGCTTTCCCGGGGTGATCCTGGGCCTCTCGGGCGGCATCGATTCGGCCCTGTCGGCCGCGGTTGCGGTCGACGCGCTGGGTGCCGACCAGGTCCATTGCGTGCGGCTGCCGTCGCGCTTCACCAGCGACGCCAGCCAGGACGACGCGGCGGAGTGCGCCGGGCTACTGGGCGTCGAACTGATGACCCTGCCGATCGCGGAGTGCGTGACAGCGCTGGAGGCGACGCTTGCGCCGCTATTCGCCGGACGCGAGCGGGATACCACCGAGGAGAATCTGCAGGCCCGCGCCCGCGGCATTCTGCTGATGGCGCTGTCGAACAAGTTCGGCTGGATGGTCCTGACCACCGGCAACAAATCCGAGATGTCGGTGGGCTATGCGACGCTCTACGGCGACATGTGCGGCGGCTATTCTGTTCTGAAGGACGTGTACAAGACCACGGTCTTCGCGCTGTCGGCCTGGCGCAATTGCAACCGGCCGGCCGGCGCACTGGGGCCCGAGGGCGTGGTGATCCCGGAGGCGATCATCGTAAAGCCGCCGTCGGCGGAGCTTCGGCCCAACCAGACCGATCAGGACTCGCTGCCCCCCTATGACTTGCTGGACGGCATCCTGCAAGGGCTGGTCGAGCGGGAAGAGCCGGCGGCGACCATCGCGGCGAAGGGCTATCCGATCGAGACCGTGCGACGGGTGCAGCACATGCTCTATCTCGCCGAGTACAAGCGGCGGCAGGCCCCTCCGGGCGTGAAGATTTCACGCCGCAATCTGAGCCGCGACCGGCGTTATCCGATTACGAATGCGTTCCGGGATCGGTAAAGGCGGGCCCCCCGATACCGGCCAGAAGGCATTTGACATCGATGCCGAGATGTTTGATCGCTTTGAAGGCAGGGCGGCTTTCGAGGGATCGCGGGGATGGATAGAGTCGTGAGTATCGCAGCTTGCATGGGATCGGCCGCACAGTCCGGCGCCAAGGGGCGCCGCCTATCGGTGACGATCCCCTGCTATAATGAGGAAGCCGGCCTGGGTGAGCTTCACCGCCGCGTAACCGCCGCCTGCCGCGAGGTTATTGGGGAGGACTATGAGATCATCCTGGTCAATGACGGGTCGCGCGATGGGACCTGGGAAGCGATCAAGGCGCTGTCCGAGACCGACACGCACATCCTGGGGGTCGACCTTTCGCGCAATTTCGGACACCAGGCGGCGCTGACCGCCGCACTGACGCTGTGCTCCGGCGAGCGCATCTTCGTTCTGGACGCTGACCTGCAGGACCCGCCGGAACTCCTGGGGCCGATGATGGCGCTGATGGATGAAAGCGCCGACGTGGTCTACGGCAAACGGCGTACGCGAGCAGGAGAGACCAAGCGCAAGAAGATCACGGCGAAGATGTTCTACCGGCTGCTGTCGCAGATGATCGATTTCGACATCCCGACCGACGCCGGGGATTTCCGGCTGATGAATAGGCGCGTGCTCAACGCTCTTTTGAGCATGCCCGAGGCGCACCGTTTCATTCGCGGCATGGTGAGCTGGATCGGATTCAAGCAGGTGCCGATCGAGTATGACCGGCAGTCGCGCTATGCCGGGGAGACCGGCTATACTTTCGCAAAGATGATGAATTTCGCGCTCGACGCGATCACCGCGTTCTCCGCCAAGCCTCTGCGCCTCGGGCTCTATTTCGGTTTGATCCTGGTTGGCCTGTCCTGGCTCGGCATCCTTTATTCCCTGATCTCCTGGCTGTTCTTTGAAACCCAGCCAGGCTGGACCAGCTTGATCATAGCGGTCATGTTCCTGGGCGGGGCGCAGATCTTCATGCTGGCATTGATCGGCGAGTATGTCAGCCGCACCTTCGTGCAGACCAAAGAACGGCCGCTTTATCTGCTGCGCGAGATCGTTGGAACGCCGGCCGGGGCCGCCGTCTCCGCCTCGCCCGCGGCGTGAGTCCCAGAACGAACACCTTCCCGGGAACCGGATCGTACAATCCGCGGTTAGTCGTGTAAAATTGTCCCGCTAATATCGACTTTGGTAGAAGGTCGATACGCCGGAACGATGTTCAGTATCCGATTCACGCGACGTCGCGATCGGACACCAGGAGAGATTCGCATGCGCCCGATGACTTTGATTGGCGTTCTGCTCATTGTTATCGGCATCGTCGTGCTGGCCGTGCGCAGCTTCAATTTCACGACGCAGGAGAAGGTGGTCGACATTGGTCCGATCCACGCGACGGCCGACAAGGAGCACACCGTCTATCTCTATCCGGCGGCTGGTGTGGCGGCGATTCTCGTGGGTGGAGCGCTCGTCGTGCTGGGGCGCCGTCGCGCCTGAGCGGCATCAACCCCTGGCCGGGACCTGCTCGTGATATCGCAGGCGGAACGATTCGAGCGATAGGGTCCGGGTTTCCTCGGCCATCATACGCGGCGATGCGATCTTCAGGCTGAACCGGACATGGGGAATTCCCAGATGGTCGGCGGCGACTGAGATGATCTTGACGGTTTCAATTGCTTCATGGCGGATCGTGCGGCGAAAACTGTCGCCTTGCTTCGGGTCTGGCAAATCTTGTCGCTGATTCTTCAGGACCATAGCGCACACCTGCTACAATTTTCTGTATATTAGCGGCAGCTGAGGTACCTACTAATGATTAATTCGCAATTGCAGCATTCTGCGGCAGGATGACACATCTCGGTCTCGGGAACTTTTGCCGCGCCGGGGTGTTCAGGCGCTCGCGCGTAGCCCCGCCAGAACGCCGGGCACAAGATCCGGCAGATCGCCGGCGACGAGGCCGGGACCGAACCGAGCCGCAGCCCGGCCATGGACCCAGCTGGCGATCAGGCCGGCGAGCACGGGCGGCAGGCGGTTGGCCAGCAGGCCTACGGTAAGCCCGGCCAGCACATCGCCGCTGCCGGCGGTGGCAAGCTCGGGCGGCGCGCCGGTATTGATGACCGCCCGCCCGGACGGATCGGCGATGATGGTGTCGGCGCCTTTCAGCAGTACCGTGGCGGCGGTGCTGCGCGCCGCCCGCCTGGCGGCGGCAAGCCGAGGGCTGGGCACACCGAACAGCTTGGAAAACTCGCCTTCGTGCGGCGTCATGATCACGCGCGGGCCGAGGCGGTCCATAAGGCCGTTGGACCGGTCCGTCAGGACCCGAAAGCAATCCGCGTCGAGCACGAGGGCGGCCTCCCCATCCAGCACCGTGGCGATCGCCGCCGCCAGCCGCGCGTCAGCGCCCGAGCCCGGCCCCAGCAGCACGGCATTCAGCCGACGATCTTGAAGCAGCATGCGGAAATCGTCCGGCGTGGCGACTGGCGCGACCAGCAGGTCGGCCCGCCAGGCGGCGTAGAGCGGCACGACGGCCGGGTCGGCGGCGATGGTGACCAAGCCCGCACCCATCCGCTGTGCCGCATGCGCCGCGAGACGCGCGGCGCCGGTAATGCGGGTACCGCCCAGCACGACCGCATGGCCGCGCGTGTATTTGTGGCTATAGGCATCGGGCCAGGGGAAAGCATCGCGCCAGAGACCAGGATCATTGGCGAAGAGCGAGACCGGGATCGCGCCGTAGATGCCCTCCGGTACCCCCAGGTCGGCGGTCACGACATCGCCGGCATGATCTCGGCCCGGCAGCAGCAGGTGGGCGGCCTTGCGACGGAAAAAGGTCACGGTGAGGTCGGCCCTGACCGCGGCGCCGAGAACGGCCCCGGTATCGGTCTCGATCCCGCTCGGAATGTCGATCGCGACCACCGGCCGGCCCAGACCGTTCAACGCCTCGACGATCGCCTTGAGAACGCCGTCCAGAGGACGCACAAGCCCGATGCCGAAAATCCCGTCGACGACCAGCTCCGCGCCGGCCAAGGCACCCGGCGTGAGCGCCGATACCGGATCGGGCCAGCGCGCAGCGGCGAGCGCGGCGGCACCTTTCAGCTTGGCGACCTCGATCGCGCAGGCCACGCGGACGGGCCAGCCGGCCTCGCTAAGCACGCGCGCGACCACGAATCCGTCTCCGCCGTTATTACCGGGGCCGGCGAGAACGAGCGTCGGGCGGGGCTGCCAGCGGGCCCGGATCGCAGCGGCGGTCGCCGCGCCAGCGCGCTCCATCAGGGTGAGCTCGGGGATGCCGCTGTCGATCGCCGCGCGGTCGATGGCACGCGCACCCGCGACATCGAGCAGCGCATGCGGGCTTCGCGCGTCGCCCGGGAGCGACCAGTTGTCCGGGCCGCTCATGGGACGACTGGCCGCCGCGCTCATAGGCCGAAAAGAGTGGGGCGACTGATGGGACTCGAACCCACGACAACTCGGACCACAACCGAGGGCTCTACCAACTGAGCTACAGCCGCCATAAGGCGGGTGGTATCCCCTGTGGCACCGCCCCGTCAAGCCGCACGGGAGGATGAACGCGCCGGGGCTAGGGCAGGCGGTATGCTCGAAACGCATAACGGCAAACCCACCCTGCGGCGGCGCCGCGCCTTGCGCCGGAGTAATTATCGCGCTACCCGAGCAGGTTCGGAAGAAACTTTTATTCTCCCCGGGGCAAAGCCGGCGGAGAGGAATGCGTTCGTATCATGCTCAAAGTCGCGACCCGCATGCACCGCCTGGGGACGGAGTCGGCCTTCGAAATCCTGGCAAAGGCGCAGGCGCTGGCCGCGACCGGCCGCTCGATCGTCAACCTCTGCATCGGGCAGCCTGACTTTCCGCCTCCGGCACACGTCATCGAAGCGGGACAGCGCGCGATCGCCGAGGGGCATCATGGCTACAGCCCCGCGCCGGGGATCCTGCCGCTTCGGGAGTCGATCTCCGCCGACCTTGGCCGGCGCTTCGGGGTCGAGATCGACCCCGCCAACATCACGGTCACGCCGGGCAGCAAAGTGGCCTTGTTCTTCGCACTGCAGATGCTGGGCGAGATCGGCAGCGAGATCATCTATCCGAACCCCGCCTACCCTGGCTACGAATCGATTATCGCCTATTCCGGGTCCACGCCCGTTGCCTATCCGCTCAGCGAGGCGACCGGCTTTTCGTTCGATGCCGACGACGTGCTGGCGCGGATCACGCCCAAGACGCGGGCGATCATCCTGAACAGCCCAGCCAACCCGACGAGCGGCATTCTCGACCGCAGCGAGCTCGACCGGCTGGTGGCGGGTCTGGAGAATTTCCCCGAGATTGCCATCATCAGTGACGAGATCTATAGCCGCATCATTTATGACGGCCATGCACATTTCAGCCTGTTGTCCTATGCGCAGATCCGGGACCGGCTGATCCTGCTGGACGGCTGGTCCAAGAGCTTCTCCATGACCGGGTGGCGGCTCGGCTATGCGGTGTGGCCGACGTCGCTCGTCGAACATGCGGTGAAGCTTGCGATTAACTGCCATTCTTGCGTCAACAACGCCGCGCAATACGCCGGCATCGCAGCACTGGACGGGCCGCAGGATACCGTGCAAGCCATGGTCGAGGCGTGGAGCGCCCGCCGCGAGGTCATCGTGCGCGGCTTGCGCGCCCTGCCGGGCGTACGCTGCACGATGCCGGCCGGCGCCTTCTATGCCTTCCCGAACATCTCAAGCACCGGCTTCTCTTCGGCCGAGCTGCAGGCGCGCCTGTTGAACGAGCAGGGCGTCGCGCTGCTGGCCGGCACCAGCTTCGGCACGCTGGGCGAAGGCTATATCCGCCTGTCCTATGCGACCAGCACCGAGCAGATCGAGGAGGCGCTGTTCCGAATGAACAGCTTCCTGGTCGAGAACATGCAGCCTCAGCGCAAGGCCGCTGTTGCCTAATTTCTAGGCATTTGCCTCAGCTTGAAACCGCCCGCTGCAAGGCCGCCCGCCTCATCGTTGCGGGGGAGCATGGGTATTGGGTGATGCGTCCCATGCGAGCGCGCGAGAATTATTCGGCGCCGGGTATAATCCGGTCTATAGTGCAGTGAAATCCGCCGGTCTTTGACTGGTCGAAAATGAAGCGATAGGGGCGGAAACGCGGCAAAAACACGGCCGGCGGCACGGGACGATGGGCGTTGCGCGTCGATCACGAAAAGCCGCCAATTGGCATGAGGCTTGCTTAATCGGGCATGTTTTCGAGTAACGATGGGGAGCGACCATGAAAAAAATCGAAGCGATCATCAAGCCGTTCAAGCTGGATGACGTGAAGGAGTCTCTGCATGACCTGGGCGTCAAGGGCCTGACGGTTACGGAGGCAAAGGGCTTCGGCCGGCAAAAGGGCCATACCGAGCTCTATCGGGGCGCGGAGTACGTCGTCGACTTCCTGCCGAAAGTGAAAGTCGAGGTCGTTGTCGAGGATTCCCTTCTCGACCGGGCGGTCGAGGCGATCCAGCAGGCGGCGCGGACGGGCCGTATCGGTGACGGGAAGATCTTCATTGCCGCGGTCGACGAGGCCATCCGCATTCGCACTGGCGAAACGGGCGCCGACGCGATCTGAATCGCGCATAATCGCGGAACTAGGACGTTTGCACGCACCCGTCATCTGCCGCGTTGCCGCACTGCAACCGCTGTGGCAAGGTTTGCGATGCGCTTAACCTTAGCGTTCCACGGACCCTTATCTTTTGGGAAGACATAAATGGCAGACACGTCGAAGGTATTTGAGCTGATCAAGGAGCATGAGGTTAAGTAT
>CAZVYC010000028.1:0-31009 GCA_964631425.1 uncultured Rhodospirillales bacterium | reverse complement strand
TTGACAGCATTCTAAGCACATCCGCCGCGATGCAGACCATCACGCGCTTCGGGCGAACCTCTACCACCGACGCGATCAGGGAAGAGCTGGGGCAGCTGCGACAGGCAATTCGCGCCGGCGAGGGGGTCGTGCCGGACGTGTCCACGATCGCCAGGAACGTCTCCGCCAGGCTCGAAGCCGAGGATCGCTCGAGCCTCCGGCCGCTCTTCAACCTGACCGGCACCGTGCTGCACACCAATCTCGGTCGCGCGTTGCTGGCCGAGGCCGCCATCGACGCCGCGACCGCCGCGATGCGCGATGCGGTCGCGCTCGAATTCGATTTGGAAAGCGGCCGGCGCGGCGAGCGCGACGATCATGTCCGCGACCTGCTCTGCGGACTTACCGGTGCCGAGGACGCGACATTGGTCAACAACAACGCCGCTTCGGTACTGGTCGCGCTCAACACCTTGGCGCAAGGCCGCGAGGCGATCGTTTCGCGCGGTGAGCTGATCGAGATCGGCGGCGCCTTCCGCATGCCTGACATCATGGCGCGCGCCGGGGCCAAGCTTGTCGAGGTCGGAACGACCAACCGTACCCATCCCAAGGACTATCGCGCGGCGATCAGCCCGGAGACCGGGGTGATCCTCAAAGTCCACACCTCCAATTACCGCATCCAGGGCTTCACAGCCGAGGTCGCGGCCGCCGACCTGTTTCCGATCGCGCGCGAGGCCGGCGCCCCGCTGATGAACGATCTGGGCTCGGGCACGCTGGTCGACCTGTCGCGCTACGGCCTGAACAAAGAGCCGACGGTGCGAGAGGCGGTCACGGACGCCGACATCGTAACCTTTTCCGGCGACAAGCTGCTGGGCGGGCCACAGGCCGGCTTTATCGTCGGCCGGCGCGAGCTCATTACGCTCATCAACCGCAACCCGATGAAACGGGCGCTCAGGGTCGACAAGATCCGGCTGGCGGCGATTGAGGCCACCTTGAAGCTGTACCGCGATCCGGATCGCCTGATCGAGCGTCTGCCGACCTTGCGGCTGCTCGCCCGGCCGCGGGCCGACATCGAGGCCCAGGCAGGGCGGCTGCTGTTATCTGTCGCCGCCGCCGTCGGGCCCGGTTTCGCGGTCGAAGTCGCCGACTGCGCAAGCCAGATCGGCTCGGGCGCGCTGCCGCTCGACACGCTGCCCAGCGCCGGGCTTGCCATCCGCACCGACGCGGGCGGCGGGGCGCTGGAGCGGCTGGCGGCGGCGCTGAGGGCCTTGCCGCGGCCAGTGATCGGCCGGATCGAGAATGGCGCGCTGATGCTCGATCTCCGCTGCCTAGCCGACGAGGCAGGGTTTCTCGAGACGCTCGCCGTGCTCGGGCCACAAGCAAGGGCCTGAGCGGCCGCTGGACAGCGATCATGATCATCGGAACGGCCGGGCATATCGATCATGGCAAGACGGCTCTGGTCCGCGCGCTGACTGGGGTCGACGGTGATCGCCTGAAGGAGGAGAAGGCGCGCGGCATCACCATCGACCTGGGCTTTGCCTATCTGGCCGCCGGCGACGGGAAAATTCTCGGCTTTATCGACGTTCCCGGTCATGAGCGCTTGGTACACACGATGCTGGCCGGCGCATCCGGCATCGATTTCGCGCTGCTGGTGGTTGCTGCCGATGACGGCGTCATGCCGCAGACGCGCGAGCACTTGGCGATTATCGAGCTGTTGGGCATCAGGAGCGGGTTGGTCGCGCTGACCAAGGCCGATCTTGTGGAGCCGGGGCGGCTCGCCGCCGTCTCGGCCGAAATCCGGGCCACGCTCGCGGGTACCGTTCTGGCTGAGGCTGAGATCCTGCCGGTTTCAGCGCTGACCGGCCAGGGCGTCGATGGCCTGCGGGATCGGCTTTTCGCCACCGCCGGCGGCCCACTGCGATCAGGCGGCGCGTTCCGCCTGGCGGTCGATCGCGTTTTCACGCTGGGCGGCGTCGGCACCGTCGTGACCGGCACGATCTTATCTGGCGCGGTCAGGCTGAATGATCGCGTCGTGATCAGTCCGGCCGGCATCATGGCCCGGGTCCGATCGCTGCACGTGCAGAACCGTCCGGCAGAACAGGGATCGGCCGGTGATCGCTGCGCACTGAACGTTGCCGGTGACGGCGTCTCCAAGGATGCGCTGCGCCGGGGCGACGTGGTGCTGGATCCGGCCTTGCACGCGCCGACCGACCGGATCGACGCCACGTTGCGGGTGCTCGCCGGCGAGCACAAGCCGATCGGCCAATGGTTTCCGGTCCGCGTGCACCACGCCGCCGCGGAAGTCGGCGCGCGCATCGTTCCGCTGGGCGACGGCGCGATCGATCCCGGAGGTGTCGGCGTGGTCCAGCTGGTGCTCGAGCGGCCGATCGCGGCGGCTTGTGGCGACCGCTATGTCATCCGGGATGTCTCGGCGCAGCGCACGATCGGCGGCGGTCTGTTCATCGACCTGCGCGCCCCGGCGCGCCGCCGCCGCACGCCCGAGAGACGGGCGCAGCTCGCCGCCTTGTCGGTTCCCGATCCGGCAGAGTCCTTTTCTGCCCTGCTCGACGTTGCGCCGTACGCATGGGACGTGACGCAATTCGTGCGCGACCACGTGCTGTCGACGTACGAAGGAAACGCGTTGGCAAATCGGCAGGACCTCGTGCTGCTCCACGCCAACGGGGTGGACGTGGCGATGTCGTGCGAGCGCTGGCGGCTGTTTCGCGACGCGCTGCTTGGTACCCTCACCGACTATCATGCCGAAAACCCCGACCTCCAGGGAATCGGCCGGGAAAAACTGCGTTTGACGCTGCAGCCGCGCCTCGCCGGGCCCGTCTTTCTCGCCGCGCTCCAGCAGTTGGCGCAGCAGGGCGAGATTGCGCTCGACGGCGCGTTCGTGCGCCTTGCCGCGCATCAGGTCCGGCTGACGGACGAGGATGAGGCTGTCTGGGACGCGATCGCGCCGATGCTTGGCGGCGAGGAACGGTTCCGGCCGCCTCGCGTGCGCGATATCGCGGGGTCACTCGGACGCGATGAGGGCGATATCCGCCGGCTGCTCAAGCTGGTCGGCCGGATTGGGTGGGCCGATCAGGTGGCGCACGATCACTTCTTCCTGCGCGCCACCGTGGCCGAGATGGTCGCTATCGTCATGGAGCTGGGGGTAAACGGCGCCGACTTCACGGCTGCGCAGTTCCGCGACCGGGTGCAGAACGGCCGCAAGGTCGCGATCCAGATCCTGGAGTTCTTCGATCGCCATGGCCTAACGATGCGGCGCGGTGATCTCCGCCGTGTCAATAGGCACCGGCTGGACCTTTTCGGACCGGGCGCGCTAGCCTCAGGCGGCACAGAGGGAAGAGAATCGTCTCCGGTGGGGCGTTCGGACTTCAAATCCGAGTGGGGCAGCGAGCCTGTCCCAGGTGGGTTCGACTCCCATTCTCTTCCGCCACCGCCCCGCCCGGAAAGCGCGGGCAATCAACAGGCGGCCGGCCCGTTTCCCTGACCGCCGTTCTGCGTGGGGTCGAGCCCCGTCGCCACCGCCGGCTGCTGGTTGGGCGACCCCGGGGAGGCCGCGTGCTCGGAAGTTCCAGCAAAGGAACCGCCGATGCCGTTGGTCCAGCCGGTTTTGCCGGCATTGCCAGGCGCCGTGCCCGACTTGTCACCGGCGGATTGCGGTGTCGCCGGGTTGCCGGCTTGCGCGGTCCTGCAGTTGGTGCTGGCGGTCTGCTGCTGGCCGGCAGTTTGCTGCGAGCTGGCAGTGGGCGTATCCGCCAACGCAATACCCGAGGCTGCCATCAGGGCGATGGCGGTCATTGCCGCGATCGAAGTCTTCATGGCCGTTCTCCTTCCATATCACGAGAACCGGGTGCCGGGCAGGTCGTTCCTTGGCTCAGGCAATGCGGACTTTAGCCTCGCCGGCGGAAATGCTGCCGATGATGCGCGCCATCGGATATCCCGCGGCTTCGATCTGGCCCCTGATCGAGTGGGCGCGCTCGGCGGTGCAGGCAACCAGCAGCCCGCCCGAAGTTTGCGGATCGGTCAGCAGGGCGCGGCGCCAGTCGGGCAGGCCAGGCGGCAGGACCACCCCGTCGGCATAGCTGGCCCAGTTGCGCCCGGACGCCCCGGTCACATAGCCCGCCTCGGCCAGGCTCTCTGCCTGCCTCAAAAACGGGACCGCGTCATAACGCACATCCAGTATCACGCCTGCGCCCCGCGCCATTTCCAGCCCGTGCCCCAGCAGGCCGAATCCGGTGACGTCGGTGATGCCGTGCACGTCGGGATTCCTGGCCAGCTCCGCTCCGACCCGGTTCAGCAAGGTGGTGGACGTTATCATCTCGGCATAAGCGTCCGGCGGCAGTGCGTCTTTCTTGAAAGCCGCCGAATAGATCCCGACGCCGATCCCCTTGGTCAGGATCAGCGCATCGCCCGGCCGGGCTCCTGCATTGCGGCGGACATCGTCCGGATGGCAAAGCCCGATCGCCGCCAGGCCATAGATCGGCTCGGGCGCGTCGATGGAATGGCCGCCGGCGACCGGTATGCCCGCCTCGGCGCAAATCGACGCGCCGCCCTGCAGAATTGCCCGCACGGTCTCGACCGGCAGCTTGCCGAGCGGCATGCCCAGGATTGCCAGTGCCAGGATCGGCTTTCCACCCATGGCATAGACGTCCGACAGCGCATTGGCCGCCGCGATCCGTCCAAAGTCGTGCGGGTCGTCGACCATCGGCATGAAGAAATCCGTGGTGGCAATGACGCACGTCCGCTCATCGACCTGCCACACGGCCGCGTCGTCGCCGGTTTCGGTGCCGACCAGAAGCTGCGCAAACGCAGTCGCCTGCGGCTGGTCGGCGAGAAGCTGCCGAAGCACGGACGGCGACAGCTTGCATCCGCAGCCGCCGCCATGGGCGAGGCTGGTCAATCGCGGCTCTGTCATTGGCGCGGGTCTGTCATTGGCGTATGGCGGTCATCTGAATAAGTTACATCGGTCAGCAGGGCAGATACAGCCGCACCGACGTTCCCACTCCGAGCTTGGTCTCGATCGACACGTGGCCGTTATGCTGCTCGACGAAGGTCTTCACTGACGCAAGGCCGAGACCGGTGCCTCGCCCGACCGGCTTCGTGGTGTAGAACGGATCGAAGGCGCGGCGCGCGACCTCGGGCGTCATCCCGCATCCGGTGTCGCTGACCGAAAGCGCAAAATAGCGTCCGCGCGGCAGTCCGGCATCATTCGAGGCGAGCTCAGCTCCGTAGGTTTCGATTCTCAGCCGGCCGCCCGCGGGCATGGCGTCCCGCGCATTGATCGCCAGGTTGATGACGGCATCCTCGAACTGGCGTGCGTCGCACGCCACCGGCGCGAGATCGTCGCGGAGAACCAGCTGGAGCTCGATCTGCTGCCCGAGCATCGTGCGCAGCAGATCGCCCAGCGCCAGCAGGACGGAATTGATTCGGATGGGCCGCGAGACGGGCTGTGCGGCGATCGCCAGCTCGAGCAGCCGCTGGGTCAGTGTTGAAGCCTTGTCGGCAGCCTGCAATGCGCTTTTCACGACGAATGTCATATCTTCGTCCCCGGCAAGCTCAGGGCGGCGTTCGACGATCCTGAGCGCGCTGATCACAATCTGGAAGAGATTGTTGAAGTCATGCACGAGAACGCTCGGCACCGGGCCGGCGCGATCCAGGTCAAAGCTCGACACGGAATCCCGGTTGCTTGCCGGCTGGCGTGAAGGCTCCTGCATCTCGCGATTGCAATACCGCTCCGCCTCGGTTCGAATCATGACTGCCTCTCACACGCAATACGCAAGCTTGTGTGACAGCTTTCTGGGCCAAGAGATTGTCACCGATCGCTCGATATGGAACATTCGGCTCAGTTCCCGCCGCTCCGGTCTTCGCAAGACCAGCCCGCATACGATCACCTTGTGCGCCTCTCCACAAAAGTGCACGATCGCGCGCGATGACATTGGCTGGGAAGATCGATTTGGGACAGTTCGCCACGGTCGAGGCCGAGAGCTTTCCGCCCGGCAGCCGGCGCCGGGGCCGGCCGCCGCGCTTGTCGGCTGACACGGTGGTGCGCGCCGCCGTCACCTTGCTGAACAGCGGCCCGGCTGAGAGTTTCACGATGACCGGCGTCGCCCAGGCCGTCGGCACTACGACCATGGCGCTCTATCGCTACTTCCCCAGCCGCGAGGCGCTGCTGGAGGCGGTGTCGGATCACGTGTTCGGCCAGTTCCAGGTCACGCCGCCGCGGCCGGGCGAGCGATGGCAGGACACGCTCTTCGGCTGGCAATGCGCGCTAAAGACTCATTTCCAGCGCTACCCCGCGCTGACCAAGCTGATGGCGTGGAACGGCCGCATTTCGGGCGCGTGGATGCGCGTGCTGATGCCGGTGGTCGAGGCCCTTCATGCCGCCGGCTTCCGCGGCCACCAGCTCGCCTATGCCTCCAAATGGTTCCTGACCGACACGGCGGGCCTGCTGACGATCGAGCTGGCCGACCTGCTGCTCAGCGACGGGGCGTCGCGGCCCCACAACACACTCAACATCAGCGACAGCCTGGAACAGCTGACCGAGGCTCAGAAGCGGCTGATCCTGGACATGTCGACCTACTCGCGCAACCTGGACAACCATCAGATCCTGGAGTTCGCGTTTCGCCACCTCATCGCCGGCATGGAGGTTTTGTTGGCAACCGGGGCGCCCGAAGAGGGCAATCGCATCTGATGTTTTCTGTTCGTCATTCCGCGCAGGCGCATCAGCGCTAATATACCGAAAGTTGACCGGCAGGTCATTGCGCCTCAATCAGATCCGAAGCCGACGTCCCGACGAAGGTCGGGACCGACTTATCGGCTTTCGGGATGGCTGGAAAATGGGTCCCGACTTCCGTCGGGACGTCGGCCCAGGATCATGGGGCGCCTTGACCGCGCAGCGCCGTTATTTTATGATATAAAATAAAATCCGCGAGACAGGCAGGAGCCGGATAAGGCATTCCTGGCTCGCCGACGAACGCGTCAGATCGGAGGAGGAAGGCGTCATGGATCGCGCGCACCGCATCGCCATCGCCAAGCAGGTCATCGACATGCTGGACAAGGACGAAGTCCAGATGGGCGAGGAGTCGATCGAGTTCGATATCGGCCGCTTCATCGACAAGGAAAGGTTCGATCGCGAGAAGGAAGAGTTCTTCTTGAAGCGCCCCCAGTTGATCGCCTATTCGGCCGACCTGCCCGATCCGGGCGATTATTACGCGACCAATATTGCCGGCAAGCCGATCCTCCTGGTGCGCGGCAAGGACGGCAAGGCCCATGCCTTCCTCAATGCCTGCCGCCATCGCGGGGTCAAGCTGGCCGAGGGTTGCGGGCAGGCCAAGGGCTTCACCTGCCCCTATCATGGCTGGACCTACGCCCTCAACGGCGACCTGATCAGCGTACCCAGCCGCGCGGCGTTCGACGAGGATCAGCTGCGGAATCGCAACCTGATCGAGCTGCCGCTGGCCGAAGAGATCGGGTTCATCCTGGTCCATCCGCAGCCCGACGGGCACCTCGATTTCGATGAATTCTTCGGCCCGATGAAGGATCATCTGGCCGGCTATCATTTCGAGAACTTGCGGCTCGTCCAGGAATATCGCGCTCCGGCGCGGATCAACTGGAAGCATGCCGTCGATGGCGGGGTCGAGGGCTATCATGTGCCCTTCCTGCATCCCGACACAGTCGGGCCAATGACCCTGCAGCAGTTCCTGCACATAGATTTCGGCCTGCACCACACGCTGGTGTCGGTCCAGCCGAGCATCAAGCAGTTCCGGCATTTGCCCGAGTCGGAATGGCCGGAATATTGCGGATTCGCAGTGTCGAACGCGATCTTCCCCAATACTGTGGTGGGTGCGGGCGAGCTGATGGCGTTCTTCCAGCGCAGCGAGCCCGGCGAGGAGCCCGGCAAATGCGATTACATCTTTCGCACCTATGGCTGGGACCGCAACGCGTCCGAGGAAACCAAGGCCCGCGACAAGCAGATCGCCGACCTGCTGCTGCGGGTCGCGCTCGACGAGGACATGAAGGTGCAGTCCAGCTCGCAGATCATGATGGAGGAGGGCGCGGTGCCCTCCATCGTCCTTGGCCGGCGCGAGCAGAACGTGCTCCGCATGCACAAGAACTATGACAAGCTGATCGGCCACGACCCCGCCGCGGCGCTCCGCGCCGAACGCCTGGCAGAAGCCGCGGAGTAGTAGTCTCCCTCTAGTGTGGCTTCCTAACCCGCCTTCATCAGCTCGACGCGCACGCCGTCCGGGTCGGTCGTGTACATGATCTCGATCCCGTTCTCGAATTTCGCGCGGGTCTGCGGGTAGGCGCGGCCGCCATTGGCGAGGATTCTCTCCGCCACGGCGTCGATGTCGTCGACATAGAAGGCGAGGTGGGTCAGCCCGTACTGGTTCATCCTCCGGCGCTCGCGCGGGCCGAAGCAGGCGGGTGATTCCATCTTCAGGAGCTCGAAAACATTCCCCTCGGGGCTGCACATCATCTGCGCTCGTAGCCTCACGCCGGGAAGCTCGTTGACGGTATCCAGCCATGACGAATGGTTGTAAAGCGCGTAATTCTCAGCCGGCGCGAAGCCGATGGCGTCGGCGTAGAAGCGCATCGACCGGTCGATATCGGTGATGCAGATGCCGGAATGGGAGAAACGGCCCGGCACGTCGGGATTGTGCATCAGCTCGACCCGGACGCCATTCGGGTCGGTGCAATACATCATCGTCGTATTGCCTTCCGGAAAGGTCGCCCGCGTGTGTGCGTAGACCCGCCCGCCGGCGGCACGGATCCGCTCCGCGGCTTCGTCCATCTCGTCGACATAGAAGGCGAGGTGGGTGAGCCCGTACTGGTTGTTCGGACGCCGCTCGCGCGGTCCTGAAGCCTCAGGTCGTACGAACTGCAGCAGCTCGAAAGTGACGCCCTGCGGGTTGCGCACCATCTGCGCGCGAATGACCGCGCCCGGTACTTCCATGACGGTCGACAGCGCAGGGTCGTCCATCGCGAACTGCTCCGCCGGCGCGAACCCGAGCCCCTCGGAATAGAAGCGGACCGAGGTCTCGATATCGCTGACGCACATGCCGCGATGGGAAAGCCTGATGGCCATGCGGTTCATTCCCCCTGTGTATCCTGCCGAATTCTCGGCAGCGCAATCTGAACCTATAGGGCGGCGGCCAACCGTCAACAATTCAACGCGGAGGCGCCGCGGCACAGGGTTTGACAGCGTTGCGATGCCGTATGGAATATAGCGCGCCCGCCGTCCCAAGGATTTTCCATGCGCCCGATTCTCCTGCCGATCGCCCTTGCCGGCCTTTTCGCCGTTCCGGCCCATGCGGATATTCCAGCGATCCTGGCCTGCGCCGGCGTAACGGACCCGCAGGCGCGGCTCAAATGCTACGACACCGAAGCTGCCAAGCTGAAGACGGATGTCGAGCAGGCGCAGCAGCGCAAGTTTTCACTGTTCGGCTTCACCTTGCCTTTTACCGGCGAGGACAGTCCTGAGGCTCAGAAAGCGCCGCCGGAGCCGAATCTAGGACCGAAGGAGGTCAACCAGATCAGTACCCAGCTGGCCGATTGGACCAAGGACTATGCTGGTCACGTCACGATGACGCTCGACAACGGTCAGGTCTGGCGGGTGGAGGATGTGCGCCCTGTCCCGCTGTCGCACGGCAAGGGTACGCCGATCGTCATCACCCGCAATATTCTCGGCGGCTATTACATGAGCGTGAACGGTCGCGACACGCGGCTCTCGGTTACGCGCATCCGCTGAATCCGTACGTTCTGTAGGCGGACTGTTGCAGAAAGGCGACAGTCGCAGCTTTTTCGCGTCTCCGGCAGAGAAAATTCGTAGTAATCCCCATGGATTTCCGACTAGGAAGGGATGGTATGCATATTCAGAATGACTGACTGGGAGATACGAAGAATGAACGTCAGCTTGGCGCGTTTCCGAACGGAGACGTCGCGGCATGCCTTGTTGGGCGCCGCCCTTTCCCTCACCACCTTCGGCGTGACCTTCGGCACCGCGGTTGCGCAGGATCAGCCCACTGCCGCTCAGGCGCCGCAGGAAGAGATCGTCGTCACCGGTTCCCGCATCAAGACCTCCGACGCCACCGCGGCCAACCCGCTGACCGTCGTCACCGCCGACCAGATCCAACAGACCGAGGCGATCAACCTGCAGCAATATTTAATGAAGCTGCCGGATGTGGACTTCTCGAACGCCGAGACTACGAACAACAACAACGGCGGCGGCGGCAACACGCAGGTCAGCTTGCGCAACCTGGGTCCGCAGCGCACCCTGGTGCTGGTGAACGGGCAGCGCTTCCCCTACACCGACAACCAGAACAACCAGGGGATTGATGCGGTCGACACCAACAACATCCCGGTGTCGATGATCGACCACATCGAGATTCTGCGCGACGGCGCCTCCTCGCTCTACGGCGCAGATGCCATCGGCGGCGTCATCAACATCCTCACCAAGAAGAATTTCTCCGGCATCGAGACCGGCGGCTCGGTCGGCGAGACCAGCTATGATGACGGTTTGCGGTATCAGGCCTACGTGACTGCGGGCATCGATACCGATCGCGGCAACATCATGATCAACCTCAGCCACGACTACCAGGACCCGATCCTGGGCCGGCAGCGGGCGTGGGCGATTAGCCAGCACCCCGAGGCGGACGTCAACAGCTACAACAACCTGTCCAGCCGCGTGACCGGCGCGGTCGGCAACGTCGCCGGCACAAGATACTATTTCCCGGCTGGCCTCAGTTCGGCGGTCCGGGCCAGCCAGGCCTACAAGCTGGGTTATTCCATCGATTCTGTCGGCACCGGCTATGCCGGCGGCGGGATAACGCCCGGCGACATCGCGATTCCGGGCGCCGGCGTCTACTTCAATACCCTGCCGAATGCGGGTCTGGTTTCAGGCTTCCAGCGCACCCAGGCGAACTTTACCGGGCACTACGATATCACCCCCGGCGTGACCCTGGTTATGGAAGGCTTCTATACCAATCGCCAGTCGCATGAGCAGCTAAACCCGGAGCCGACCGGCTACAACACGCCGACACCGCAGTTCCCGAAAGGGTTCTACCTGCCGTATCTGCTGCCGAACGGAACGGTGAACCCCTACTTCCCGACCGCGCTCTATACATCGATCGCCGGCACGGCTCCCACCGCCACGACGCAGATGCCCATCCTGACCCGCCGTTTCGAGAACGGTCCGCGCATCTACACCGATGACGTCAACACCTATCGCTTCCGCGCCGGCCTCGAAGGCACCTTTGGAGACTACGACTGGCAAGTCGGCTATCTGTATGGCAAGTCTGCGGCGCAGTATAACGTCGCAAACGAGGTCAACTTCTATCATATGTCCCAGGAACTGGGGATGAATCCCTGCGGCAGCGCGCCGGGGTGCTCGCTGGGCAACTTCCTCGGCTACAACACGCTGACCCCGGCCCAGGCGCAGTATCTGATCTTCACCAATACCGACAACAGCGCCTATGCCCTGCAGGATGCATATGGCAGCATCTCGGGTCCGCTCCCGTATATGCCAGAGCTTCCGGCTGGCCCGATCAAGGGCGCCGTGGGCTTTGAATATCGGTCTGAGAGCCTGTTCGACCATCCTGACGCGATCGTGTCTCAGGGCGACGGTGCCATCTATTCGACTCCGACGGAGGGAACGTACTCGACGGCGTCGATCTACGCGGAGTTGAACATCCCGGTCCTGAAGGATCTACCGTTCGCCAAGTCGGTCGATTTCGATGTCTCGGCGCGTTACGACTACAACACGCTGTTCGGGCGGGCGCTGACCCACAAAGCCGGCGTCGACTGGGCGATCAACGACGACGTCCGCTTCCGCGGCAGCAACTCGACCGGTTTCCGTGCGCCGCAGCTCAAGGAGCTGTATCAGGGCCTGTCGCAGGGTGAAATCGGCGGCATCGATCCGTGCCAGCCCGGCGGCACCTACGCGGCTACGGCGGCTTGCATCGCCGCGGTCACCGCCGCGGGTGCCACCCCCGCGAACGTGCCGAAGCTCAACCAGGTCACGGAAGCGACCGGCGGCTATCGGGCGCTCCATCCGGAAGTCTCGCAGGAATGGACGGCCGGCGTCGTGCTGACCCCGACCGAAGTCAAAGGCCTTGCGATCACGATGGACTACTACACCATCCTGATCCGCAACGAGATCGGCAATCTCGACGCGAACCAGCTACTCGCGGCCTGCTATGGCGGCGTTCCGTACCTGGTATCGCAGGCGCAAGCCTGCACGTTTGTCGGGCCGCGTCTCCCCGGGACCGGTACACTCGGTGTCATCCAGGCGCTCAACGCCAATGTCGGCGCAGAGAGCACGGATGGTGTTGACGTCAGCCTGGCCTACTCGTTCGGCGCGGAGCAGGTGGGTCTGCCGCTCGACGGCAACTTCCTGGTCAACGGTCAGGCCAACTACCTGATCCATGACGATGTCTCGAGCGGCGGGACCACCGTGAAGCAGGCCGGCACGTACGACCTCAACGGCGGCGACAGCGCCGAACCGCGCTGGAAGGCGCTGCTTAGCCTGGGCTACGCCGAGGACAACTGGTCGGTCAACTGGTCGACCCGCTACTATGGCGGCCTCAAGAACGTCTCCCGTACCTTCGATTGCCCGATCTCGTGCCCGACTGTCGGCGCTGGCGACTATGAAGGCAACGAGGCGGCCGGCGTCTTCTATCACGACATCTCGGTGTCGTATCAGATGAACCCGGTCAACCTGACCTTCGGCGTCGACAACCTGTTCGACAAGGACCCGCCGTTCCTTTACCCCACGGGGCAGACCAACGCGCCGGGTGCGGCTGGTTACGACTTCGTCGGCCGGTTTGTCTACATGAAGGTCAGCGCCAAGTTCGGCGCGGGCGAGAGCGCGCCGCCACCCGCGCCGACAGCCTACGCGCCGCCGCCGGTCCAAGCTCCGGCCCCGGCGCCGGTCGCCCACAGCTATATGGTGTTCTTCGACTTCAACAAGTCTGACCTGAGCCCGCAGGCGGCCCAGATCGTCGACCAGGCCGCGGCCAATGCTGGTCCTGCGCATGTGACCCAGATCACCTGCACCGGTCACACCGATACGGTCGGCTCGGACGCCTACAACCTGCGGCTCAGCCGCCGCCGGGCGGAATCGGTCGCGGCCGAGCTGGAGGCCAAGGGCATCCCGTCCTCGGAGATCGAGATCGTCGCCAAGGGCAAGCATGACCTGCTGGTTCCGACCGGAGACGGCGTGCGCGAGCCGCAGAACCGGCGCGTGCAGATCGTCTACTCGGGCGGCGCCACGTCGTAGGCAGTGACCAGGCGGAGCGGCTTACCGCTCCGCCTTTCCGCTCTCGGAAGAGGAAGGTGACGTGGGGCGCTCTCCGGTTACCCCCGGGCTGACCTTCGAGGATGCGATGTCCGTCCATGTGCTGCGTGCACATGGCGTCATTTTCAGCGAATTGACCCAGCTCTTCGGCGTCAATCCCGCCCGTTTCCATGAGATTCTCTGCGGGAAGCTGCATCCCGGCAGCTGGGAGGCGGCCCTCAACCGTCTCAGGGAGGGAGAGTCCTGGCACCCCTCCATCTCAGCCCTCATCGAGCGACTCGGCCGTGACGAGGTTATCGAAATGGTCCAGGCTGCCAGCCCGACCAAGCGCCAGTTCCAGCGGCAGCTCAAGCGGCTGCGCAAATCGACAACCCTCCCCGGCATCGCCCGTCGCTGATCTAGCCGCCCCCTTGGGTTGACGAAGCGATACGCGTCCCTCTATTGCGCGCCTTCGCTGAAGCAGTCCCGTCTTCTGGAGCGCTGTTGCAGAAAGGCGACAGTCGTCGGCTTTTCGCGTCTTCGGCCCAAAAACCCGTGGTAACCCAGTGTTCATTCCGAATAGGAAAGCGTTGCATGCATATTCAGAATGACTGGGAGGACTCCGATGTTCGTCAGCCTGGCGCGTTTCCGGACGGAGACGTCGCGGCATGCCCTGCTGGGCGCCGCCCTTTCCCTCACCACCTTTGGCGCGACCTACGGCACAGCGGCTGCGCAAGACCAGCCGACCGCCGGTCAGCCGCCTGTGGAAGAGATCGTCGTGACCGGGTCCCGCATCCGCACAAGCAATGTCACCGCGGCCAACCCCTTGACCGTGGTCACGGCGGACCAGATCCAGCAGACCGAAGCGATCAATCTCCAGCAATACTTCATGAAGCTGCCGGACGTGGACTTCAGCAACGGCGAGACATCAAACAGCAACAACGGTGGCGGCGGCAACTCGCAGGTGAGCCTGCGCAACCTCGGCCCGCAGCGCACGCTGGTGCTCGTGAACGGGCAGCGATACCCCTACACCGATAATCAGCAAAACCAGTCGTTCGACGCGGTCGACACCAACAACATCCCGGTGCCGATGATCGACCACATTGAAATCCTGCGCGACGGCGCGTCTTCGATCTACGGCGCGGATGCGATCGGCGGCGTCGTCAACATCATCACCAAGAAGAACTTCTCCGGGATCGAGACCGGCGGCTCGGTCGGCGAGACCAGCTATGACGACGGGCTGCGGTATCAGACTTACGTGAACGTCGGCGTCGACACCGATCGCGGCAATATCCTGGTCAACCTGAGCCACGACTACCAGGACCCGATCTACGGGAGAGAGCGGGCCTGGGCGATCAGCCAGCATCCCGAAGCGGACGTCAACAGCTACTACAACCTGTCCAGCCGCGTTACCGGCGCGGTCGGCGTGATCGGCGGCCACTCCTATTACTTCCCGTCCGGCCCCACCTCGGGCGTTCTGGCTTCGACCGCCTACCTGCACGCCGGCTCCTTGTTGCCGGGCGGCGTGCAATTCCCGGGCGGCGTAGGGACCGGCGGCATACTCACACAGGGGGACCTGGCGCTTCCCGGCGTCGGCGTCTATTTCAATACCCTGCCGAATGCGGGTCTGGTTTCCGGGCTCGAGCGTACCCAGGCCAACTTCACCGGCCATTACGATATCACACCCGGGATAACAGCTATCGTCGAAGGCTTCTATACGAACCGGCAGTCGAACGAGGTGCTGAATCCGGAACCGACCGGTTACAACGTCCCGACGCCGCAGTTCCCCAACGGCTTCAATGTGCCGTACCACCTGCCCAGCGGCGCGGTGAACCCGTACTTCCCGACCGCCCTCTACACCTCCGTAACCGGCGCGGCACCTACGGCGACGACGGTCATGCCGATCCTGACGCGCCGATTCGAAAACGGGACTCGCAATTATACGGACGACATCAACACCTACCGGTTTCGCGTCGGCCTCGAGGGCACGTTGTACGACAATTACGACTGGCAGGTCGGGTATTGGTACGGCAAGTCGGCGGCAACGAATAACGTCGCCAACGAAGCCAACTTCTACCATATGTCGCAGGAACTGGGCATGAACCCGTGCGGCAGCGCGCCCGGATGCTCGGTCGGCAACTTCCTGGGCTACAACACCCTGACGCCGGCCCAGGCGAAGTACATGATCTTCACCAACACCGACACCAGCGCATACGCGGCGCAGGAGGCGTATGGCAACATTTCTGGGCCTGTCCCATTTGTGCCGGAATTGCCGGCAGGGCCGGTCAAGGCGGCGGTGGGATTCGAGTATCGCTCGGAGAGCCTCTTCGACCACCCGGATTCAGTCGTTTCGCAAGGTGACGCCGCCGTCTTTACGACACCGACCCAGGGCTCATATGCGACGGCCTCGGGCTACGCCGAATTGAAGATCCCGGTCCTGAAAGACATGGCATTTGCCAAGTCCCTCGATATCGATGTGTCGGCGCGTTACGACTACAACACGACCTTCGGTCGCGCGCTCACCCACAAGGTTGGCCTCGACTGGGCCGTCAATGACGATGTTCGCCTCCGCGGCAGCAATTCGACAGGGTTTCGCGCGCCGCAGCTGAAGGAACTGTATGAAGGTCTGTCGCAAGGCGAAATCGGCGGCTCAGACCCGTGCCAGCCGGGCGGCACCTACGCGACAACCGCGGCCTGTATCTCGGCCGTCACAGCAGCCGGCGCCAATCCCGCGAACGTGCCGAAGCTCAATCAGATCACGGAAAACACCGGCGGCAACCCGAACCTACACCCAGAAGTGTCGCAGGAATGGACTGGGGGCATCGTGCTCACGCCGACTGCGGTCAAGGGCCTCGCGTTTACGTTGGACTATTACACCGTCCTGGTCCGCAACGAGATCGGCACTCTTGACGCCAACCAGCTTCTGGCCGCCTGCTACGGCGGCGTGCCCTACTTGGTTTCGCAGGCCGAGGCTTGCGCCTTGGTCGGCCCGCGTCTCGCCGGGACCGGCACGCTGGGTGTCGTCCAGGCGCTGAACGCCAATATCGGCGCGCAGAATACCGATGGTATCGATGTCACCGTGGCCTATTCCATCGGCGCCGAGCAGGTCGGCCTGCCGCTCGATGGCAATTTCCTGATCAATGGCCAAGCCAATTACCTGATGCATGACGATGTATCGAGCGGGGGGCACACAGTCAAGCAAGCCGGTACGTACAACCTCTACGGCGGCGACAGCGCCGAACCGCGCTGGAAGGCGCTGCTCAGTCTCGGGTACTCCCAGGACAATTGGTCGTTTACTTGGATGACGCAGTATTACGGTGGCGTCAAGAACTTCAACACGTCCAGCTATTGCGAGAATGGCGCCCTCGTAGGGAGCGCGTGCCCGACGGTTGGCGCGGGCGACTATGAAGGCAACGAGGCTGCGGGCGTGTTCTATCACGACATCTCCATCTCCTATCAGATGGATCCGGTGAACGTGACGGTCGGTGTCGACAACCTGTTCGACAAGGACCCGCCATTCCTCGTACCGACTGGGCAAGGCAACAACGCGGCCGGCGCGGCCGGGTACGACTTCGTTGGCCGGTTCATCTATATGAAGGTCAGTGCCAAGCTCGGCGCCGGCGAGAGCGCGCCGCCTGCTCCGGTCGCCTATACTCCGCCGCCGGTCGAGGCCCCGGCCCCGCCGCCGGTCGCGCACAGCTATATGGTCTTCTTCGACTTCAACAAGTCGGACCTGACGCCTGAAGCGGTCAAGATCGTCGACCAGGCCGCGGCCAACGCCGGTTCGGCGCACGTGACCCAGATCACCTGCACTGGGCACACCGATACGGTGGGCTCGGACGCTTACAATATGCGCCTTTCCCGCCGCCGGGCCGAATCAGTGGCGGCCGAACTCGAAGCCAAGGGCATCCCGTCCTCGGAGATCGAGATCGTGGCGAAGGGCAAGCACGACCTGCTGGTTCCGACCGGCGACGGCGTGCGCGAGCCGCAGAACCGGCGCGTCCAGATCGTCTACTCCGGCGGCGCCACGTCGTAAGCAGTGGGAGAGGGCGGGGCGGTTTACCGCTCCGCCTTTCCGGTCTTCCAATCGGCCCGGCAGGTAATGCATACCTGCCGCGCCGAACCTTGTTTTGCAGGCCTAACCGTGCGTTGGTATGACGTAACGGAATGGCGGCACTTGGCCGCGTTCCGGTCGTCTTGTACAGGAAGTATGAGAGTGCCGACGTTTCCCGAAGAGACATTCGGAGGAGGAACTGACGTGCGGAGCTCTCCGGTTACACCCGGGCTGACGTTCGAGGATGCAATGTCGGTCCATGTGCTGCGGGCACATGGCGTCATTTTCAGCGAATTGACCCAGCTCTTTGGCGTCAATCCGGCCCGTTTTCACGAGATTCTCTGCGGCAACCTCCACCCCGGCAGCTGGGAAGCGGCGGTCAACCGGCTCCAGACGGGAGAGCCTTGGCATCCGTCCATCGCCGCGCTGATCGAAAGGCTCGGCCTCGACCAGGTCATCGGGGTGGTACAGGCTGCCAGCCCGACCAAGCGCCAATTCCAGCAGCAGCTGAAGCGGCTGCGCAAATCGACCCCCCTCTTCGGCATCACCTACCGCTCCCGCCGATTCCTGCTGACCTAGCGGGCCCTATCGCGGGGCCCTCGCCCCGTTTGGGCACTACGGCGTGCACACAGCTTTGGAATTGCCGATCACGGATCCCTCGCCCCGTTGGGGCGAGGGGATTTCGTCGCGGGTAAGTACATCCCGTAGCCCGCACTGTGGGACAGGGAAGATCAAACGGCGGCGTTACTCCGTTGCCGCTCACAGGATCTTGGACATTTCCCGCGATCTTGCGCATCATATAAAGGAAAACCGAAGAGCCGCGATCCGGGGAGATGCGGCGCTAAGCGCTGACACGGCGATCTTGGTCGAGGGAAGGCCATGTATGACCGGATCATCAAGGGTGGCACCATCGTCGACGGCACGGGCGCGCCGCCGTTCACCGCCGACATAGCCATCCAGGATGGCCGCCTCATCGAGGTCGGCCGCGTTACCGCGTTGGCGCGGGAGACGACCTCAGCGGACGGGCTGCTGGTCACGCCGGGGTGGGTCGATATCCATTCCCATTATGACGGGCAGGTGACCTGGGATAGCCAGTTGGCGCCGTCGTTCTGGCACGGCGTGACCACTGTGCTGATGGGCAATTGCGGGGTCGGGTTCGCGCCGGCCCGACCGGACAAGCACGATTTTCTGATCGGGCTAATGGAGGGCGTGGAGGACATTCCTGGCACGGCGCTGGCCGAGGGGATCAGCTGGGAGTGGGAGAGTTTTCCGGAATATCTCGATGCGCTGGAGCGAAGGCGCTGGGCGCTGGACGTGGCGGCGCAGATGCCGCACGGGGCGCTCAGGGCCTATGTCATGGGCGAGCGCGCCGGCAGGAAGGAGCCGGCGACAGCCGACGACATCGCCCAGATGGTGCGGCTGACGGCGGCGGCGCAGGATGCCGGATCGTTCGGCTTTTCCACCTCGCGCACCGTGTTCCACAAGGCGGTCGACGGCGTGCCGGTGCCAGGCACCTATGCCGAGCAAGACGAACTCTACGCCATCGCAGAAACGCTGGCCCGGAGCGGCCACGGCGTGTTGGAAGTGGCGCCGACCACGCCGGACGAAAGCTCCGACGCCCCAGCGACGGAACTCGCCTGGATGGCGGACGTGTCGGCCAGGACCGGCTGCCCGGTCACCTTTCTGTGCCTGCAGCATAATCAGCGGCCGAACTGGTGGCGCACGCAGCTGGAATTCTGCGATCGGGCGCGGGAGCGTGGGGCGATCGTGGTTCCGCAGATTTTCTGCCGTGCGATCAGTGTCATGCTGGGCCTGCGCAGCCGGTTCCATCCCTTTATCCGGGGCGCGACCTTCAAGTCGCTGCAGCATCTGCCGTTCGAGGAGATGGTGGGGCGGCTGAAGTCCGATCCGGAATTGCGCCGCCGCATGGCGCTGGAGGGCGTGGCGAATGTCTATGGCGCGGGCGATCCGTCCGATCCGTTCGCCGGCCAGATGAATCTGGATTGGAGCAAGGTCTACGCGCTGGGCAACCCGCCCGAGTACGAGCCTGCGGCGGAGTGCAGCATCGCCGCGATCGCCGCACGACAGGCGCGCGACCCGCGCGAGGTGGTACTGGACATCATGCTGGAGGATGGCGGCGAAAGCTTCATCCAGTACCCGTTCATGGGCTTCGCCGACGGCAGCCTGGAGCCGGTGCGTGACATGCTGGCCAACCCATTCTCGATCCCCGGCGCGGCCGATGGCGGAGCGCATGTCGCGACCATCTGCGACGGCGGGATTCCCACCTTCATGCTGGCCCATTGGGTGCGCGACCGGACCGCGGGCGAGCGATTTCCTTTAGAATATATCGTCAAGAAGCAGACCGCGGACACCGCCGCGCTTTATGGCTTCCATGACCGGGGCATGGTGAAGCCCGGCATGAAGGCCGACCTGAACGTCATAGATTTCGCGCGCCTGGGTTTCGACCCGCCGCGCATGATCCGCGACCTGCCGGCCGGCGGCCCCAGGCTGATGCAGAAGGCGCGAGGATATGTGGCGACGCTGGTCTCGGGTGAGGTAATCCAGGCCGATGGCCAGGATACCGGGAACCGGCCGGGACGGCTGGTGCGCAGCCGGCGGCACGCCTGAGGAGAGATGGCCATGACTGAGACGGCTGACCTGGTTATTCGTGGCGGGACCATCGTCGACGGTAGCGGCGGCGAGCCGTTCGAGGCGGATGTGGTGATTGCGGGCGGCCGGATCGCCGCCGTCGAGCGGCACACCACGCGGCGCGGCGCCGAGGAGATCGACGCCAGGGGGCCGCATCGTCACGCCCGGCTTCGTCGACCTGCATACCCATTATGACGGCCAGGCGACCTGGGACAGCCGGCTTATGCCCTCGTCGCTGCACGGGGTGACGACGGCGATTATGGGCAATTGCGGCGTCGGCTTCGCTCCCTGCCGGCCGGAGCAGCGCGAATTGCTGATCCGGCTGATGGAAGGGATCGAAGACATCCCGAACGTCGTCCTGACTGAAGGCCTTCCATGGAACTGGGAAAGCTTCCCTGAATATTTCGATGCGCTGGCCGCCCGACGGTACGACATCGATATCGGCGGCTACCTGCCGCATGCCGCACTGCGAGTCTTCGCCATGGGCGAGCGGGCATCGAACCACGAGGCGGCGACTGCGGACGATCTGGCGCGCATGGCGCCGTTAGTGCGGCAGGCGATCGAGGCCGGCGCATTCGGGCTCGGCACATCGCGAACCATCTTCCATCGGTCGAGCGACGGGAAGTCGGTCCCGACGCTGCGCGCCGGCGAGGAGGAACTGACGATGTTGGCGACCGCGGTCACCGAGGGCGGTGGCGGCCTGCTGCAATACGCCATCGACTGGGATGATGTGGATGAGGCCTTTGGGCTGATCCGGCGCGTGCTGGAGCGGTCGCACTGCCCGGTTGCCTTCTCGCTGGTGCAGGCCAACGGGGTACCGGATAATTGGCGCCGGGTACTGGCGCTGACTGAGCGAGCCAATGACGATGGCCTGCCGATCTCGGTCCAGGTGATGCCGCGGGCGATCGGCATGCTGCTGAGCCACAACCTCACGCTCAACCCGTTCTGCACGACCGAGACTTACAAGGCGCTGGCTCACTTGACGCTGGACAAGCGGCTGGCCGAGCTGAGGCGGCCAGAGATCCACGCCCGTATCATCGAAGAGGCGACTGATCCCAACCCGACGAACCTGCTCGCCACCTTCGTGCGCGACTTCGAACGCATCTATCCGCTGACCGACCCGCTGGACTATGAGCCGCCGCCGGAGAAAAGCATCGCCGCCGAAGCGCGCCGCCGGGGCATTTCACCCGAGGCGCTGGCCTATGACCTGCTGCTGGAGAATGACGGGCGGACGCTGCTGTTCGTCGCCACGGTCAACTATGTCGACAAATCGCTCGACGCCACCTTGGAGATGCTGCGGCACCGCGACACCGTGCCGGGCCTGGGCGACGGCGGGGCGCATCTGGGGGTCATGTGTGATGCGTCGTATTCCACCTTCATGCTGACCCATTGGGCCCGCGACCGCTCGCGCGGCGAACGGCTGCCGCTGCCTGTGGTGGTGAAGGCGCTGACGCGGGATACGGCCGGCGTGATCGGCCTCAACGATCGGGGGCTGGTGCGCCCGGGGTATCGTGCCGACCTGAACGTCATCGACTTCGACCGGCTGCGGCTCAAGATGCCGGAGATTCACACCGACCTGCCCGCAGCCGGCCGCCGGGTGATCCAGCCGGCTGTCGGGTACGAGGCGACGATGGTCGCCGGGACGGTAACCTATCGCGACGGCGCGCCGGCCGGCGCGTTGCCGGGCCGCCTAGTACGAGGGCCGCAGGCTGGGCCTCAGAATATGAGTTGAACCACCAAGACACCAGGGCGCCAAGTTTGAATTCAATCGCCGAGAGCGCAGAGGAGCGCGGGGGCGCCAAGAAAAACCAAATTATTTCTTTTTCTCTGCTAGTCGCGCTCCTCTGCGCCCTCCGCGGATCGTTTCCTTGGTGTCTTGGTGCCTTGGTGGTTAAGAAATTCAGGAGACAACGGTCCGGTTTGCACGGCCTATTTCGAGCGGCGACCGAATGAGACGCCGTAGGCGGCCGTGCGCAGGAGGATCAGGGGGTCGCCTGAAGGGGCGATTCCCGGGGTCAGGTTGGTGGGGAGGAAGAGGAGCTTTTTCTGGGCAGCCAGGCTGTCCGGATCCAGGCGGGTGATGGTGATCTCGCCCAGTTCGACCAGGGGGCGGGAGTCCGGCCACACGACGGTGGAGTCGTTGGTGACATCGGCGGGATCGGCCACCTGTACCACGAGCTTGAACTTGACCGGACCGGACTTGAGCCGCTCGGCCATTTCGTCGGCGAGGAAGTTTGGCGGCTTCAATTTGGCTGCGGCGTCGGAAATGTAGTGCTCGCCGGCCTCCGGCACCATCCGGTAGCGGCCGAATTTGGACACCCCATCCGCGTTCGTGAACTGGAACGCGGTCACGCTGAAATAAGGCAGCGTGGCATAGCTGACCGGGATCGGCTGCGGCGTCTGGAAGGCTTTCGCCGCGGCCGGGTGGCTCATCGCGAAGCTTTCGATCGGGTTAGGATGCGGGCTGTCCGGCTTGGTGGCGCTGATCGCCTTCAAGAGGGCGAGGAAATCCTCGCCGTTAGAGACCGGAAAGCCGTTCGCTGAAATGCCGAGCACATCGGTAATGCCGCCTCCCGGCAGCTGGAACTTGATCGCCATGCCGCGCGTGCGCATCGATGGATGGATGTCCGGCGCGTCGGGCAGGCCGCCGGCATTGGAGAACCGCACGGTGATCGGCACGTCGCCGCTCTGCAGGTGGACGGCCTTGGACAGCGACTTCGCCTCAGGCGCCGGCGTGAAGGTGCCGTACGCGACCAGCCCTTTGGCGTGGTTCGCCCGGAAACCGGAATGCTGGCCGTAATCGGCGTTGAACTGATCGACGATCTGGAATGGCAGCGGCGGGTCCGCTGCGCGGGTCCCCGACGCGGCTGCGAGCGTCAGGATGCAAAACCCTAATCCGATTCCGAGTAGCGTCTGCTGGCGCATGGCGTGTCTCCTGACTCAAGCCGTTGACGGTTCTGCATTCCGACGAGCCCTTGGTAACATAAGACGAGGCAACTGTTCTGTATGAAATGACGGCCCCGGATTTGCACAGACGACCGGCTGCGACTGCGGTATTCTGTGGGCCGGGCAAAAAGGGGAAGAACGGCCATGTCTTATCCGGTGATTTCCGCCGATTCGCATGTCGTCGAGCCGGCCAATGCGTATGTCGATTATGTCGGCTCCGCCTGGCGGGAGCGGGCGCCCCGGATGGTGGAGGACGACGAAGGCGTGCGATACCTGCTGGACGGGCTGGCGTCGGTCAGGGTCGATGTGGCGGCCTCGGCCGGGGTCGCGCCCGACCGGCGAGGCGATAAGCGGCCCTATCAAGAGGTCCATCGCGGGGCGTGGGACCCAGTGGCGCGGCTTCAGCAGCAGGCGGCGGATGGGGTGGCGGCCGAGGTGATCTATCCGACGATCGGCATGTTCCTCTATGCCCACCCCGACATCGACCTCAAGGCCGCCTGCTTCGCCGGGTATAACCGCTGGATCGCGGAATTCTGCGCGGTGGCGCCGGAGCGGTATTTCGGCTGCGGCCCGATCGCACTCAAGTCCCCGGCCGAGGGGATTGCCGAGCTTCGCGCGGCCAAGGCGCTGGGGCTGAGGAGCGTCATGCTGCCCAACCGGCCGGGGGAAGAGGATTACGATTCGAAGATCTATGACCCGCTCTGGGAGGAGGCTGTGGCGCTGGGCCTGCCGCTTGCCTTCCATACGTTGGCGGCGGGCGGGCTGGAGAAGGAGGTGCGTGGGTCCAACCTCAACAAGATCTACACCACCATCCATGCCGTGCAAGAGCTGGTCGGCCTATTCGTGCTGACCGGCATCTTCGAGCGCCACCCGGATTTGCGCATCGTCTGCGTCGAGGGCGACGCCGGGTGGCTGCCGCATTATGCCCAGCGGATGGACCGGTTCTATCGCGAGCACAAGTATTTCAACTCGACTGGCGCCCTGAAGCGGATGCCGTCCGAGTATATCTTCGAGAATATCTACCTGACGTTCCAGGACGATGTGATCGCGTTCCAGTACCTGGATTCGATGAACGTGAATCGCCTGATGTGGGCCAACGACTTCCCCCATCCCGACGCCAGCTGGCCCAACAGCCGGGAGTTGCTCGACCGCCAGACAGTGTGGGTGACCGATGAGCAGCGGCGGAAAATCGTGTGTGGGAACGCCGCGGCGCTGTATGGGATCGATGTGGGGCGGCTGGCGGGCTAAAGTGCGGCTGGTCGCGAGCCTACGGGTCCGGCCGAAACTCGGCCCCGGTGTGTCGCAATGACCAGCGAGTATGAAGAGCCGGGACTGTCACGCGCGGACTGATGACGATGAGTGAAGGAATCGTGGCGCGCGGCTACCTGCTCGCGGACAGGATCGACACGCGCCGCTTCGAGCAAGGACAGCCGCTGGCGACTGCGCCGCTGGCGATCAGGCTCGAAGACACCGGGACCGCCGTGCTTCTACGTTATGGCGCCGTCATCCTGTTCAACGTTTCCGCAGCCGCCGAGCGCGATTTCCTGGATTCGCTGAGGCCGTTCCTGGCCGATCCGCTGCCGCTGCCGGAAATCGAGGAGCTGCGCCTCCGGCTCTCGTCCGCGGGCGAGGACGAGACCGATGCGTCCGGGATGGTTCAGTTGAAGGATTTCAGCGTGCCTCGGCTGCAAACCGTGGCCGAGATCGTCGCGAAAAGCCTCGTCCTGGCGCGCTATGAAAAGACACTCGCGACGGCCTTCGATCAGATCGAACCGCTTGCGGCCATGCTCGAACAGGAGGGGCGGATCGCGTTCCGGGAACAGCGCCTGCTTCGGCAAATGGGCGACGTGCTGATGACGCGGCATAAGATGGTCGGGCGGGTCGAGGTCATCGAGAAGCCCGAACTGGTGTGGGAGCACCCCGAACTCGACCGCCTCTATGTCCGGCTCGAAGCCGAATATGAGCTTCGCGACCGGGCCCGCGCGGTCGAACGTAAGCTCGAGCTCATCGCCGGAACGTCGGAAATGCTTGTCGACCTGCTGCAAGGCAAGCGCAGCTACCGGGTCGAGCTCTATATCGTGCTCCTCATCATCGTGGAGATAATTCTGTCGGCGTACGCCCTGGTCGCATCGCGACACTAGGCGAGCGTAAGATCATCCGGCTTTAGCCGCGAGGTACAGCGGCGGTCCAAAACAGGTCACGGCTCCAGGATATGCCACACGCCGTCGACGCCGTTCCCCGTCGGGCTTTCCACGGAGTCATGATAGCGGAGATAGACCGGATGACCCAGATAGGCCCATTGCCTGCGCGTATCCGCTCGCGTGATGATCGTCCAGTCGCCCAGTGGCTTGGCGTCGGCGGGCGCGATGAGCGGCGGCCAGGCCCCGCTGCACCCATCCTCATCCGTGCAAGCCGATTTTCCAGGAGAGTCCCGATCATAGGTGTAAAGCGCCAGATTGCTCGGAAAGTGCCGATAGCTCCAGTTGCCCGAATAGTTGATCAAGGCGACCTCGCCCGGATGTTCTTCCTTGTTCGGTGGCTTGGTGCTGGCCCGCATCGGACTTGTGGCCAGCAAGAGTACAGACGTCAGCACCAAAAGCAGCGTCATTGTCCGCATCGGACTTGCCTCCTCCACCCACTCTCCGCATTGGCTCGCAGCCGAATGCGACTGCGACCGGCCTGCGACCATGGCGGAGACATGACCGGCATCTTCTGATAGCCGGCTTCCCAGACCGCATTTTATGCCGCTTGCGGCCCGCCAACAATGCGAAACCAGAGACGCGGCGACGCCGGACCCGCCTGCCTCCCGCGAGGTCGGTCGACGGATCGGCCAACGGAATCGATCCCGCCCATCATTTAATTGATGCGCGGCGCTCGCAAAAATCGGATGCTACCGCCTGCGACCGGCCGGAGGCCCAAACGCGCCCGAACGCCATCAGGGAGGAACTCTTGAGCACGCCATTTCTGATTTCGGCCGATTCCCATGTGATCGAGCCACCCGATTTGTGGACGAGCCGCCTGCCGGAGAAATTCCGCGACCGCGCGCCCAGGCAGGTGCGGTCCGAGCAAGGCGATTCCTGGCAGTTCCCCAGTTCGCCGCCTTGGCCGTACGGGCTCAACCAGTGTGGCGGCCTGCCGCCGGAGAAATATAGCCCGTGGGTAAAATGGGAGGATGTGCGCCCGGAGGCTCACCAGATTCCGGCGCGCACGGCAGGCCAGGCCGGTAGCGGCGTGGTGGCGGAGGTCATGTATCCCTCGCCGCGGATCGTGATCGCGATGCATAACGAGGACAAGGACCCGGAATATCATCTGGCGCTGATCCGCGCCTACAATGACTGGCTGTCGGAATATTGCGCGGTCGATCCGGACAGGTTCATCGGGCTGGCGCTGGCGCCGTCCGGCGGAGACGCCAAGGCCTCGGCCGAGGAAGTGCGGCGCGCCATGAGGCTGCCGGGCATGAGAGGCGTGCAGATCAACAAATATCCGACCTCCGGCCAGCGCCTGCATAAAGACGACGACGTGCTATTCCAGGCCTGCGTCGATACCGGCGCGGCCGCGCATATCCATGTCGGCCTCGCGCAATCGGAATCGAGCATGCCGAAGCAGGCCAACGAGTTCGTCGGCGCTTTCACCGGCTGCTTCCGCTTCTACGATCCGCCGATCCGGATGGCGGAGATGATTTATACCGGCCTGCTCGACCGCTTCCCCACCTTGCAGGTGGTGTGGGCAGAGGTGGATGTCGGCTGGGTCGGCTATCTGATGGAGCAGCTCGATGACCGCATCGCCCGGCAGAATCCGGCCAATCGCGTGCAGCTGAAGAAGAAGCCCAGCGACTATTTCCGCGAGAATTTCTATTACACGGTGGTCAAGGACGCCTATGGCATCCGCAACCGCGACATGGTGGGCGTCGAGCGCATCATGTGGTCGAGCGATTTCCCGCATGCCACCTGCGACTATCCGGATTATGCCGGCGCCATCGCGCACGACTTCAAGGGGGTGCCACCGGGCGAGTTGGAGCTGATGCTGAAAGGCAATGCCGCCAGGCTCTACGGCCTGGAGGCATGAGGCGATGACCAGCAATCTCAGCACCTTCTGCTGCTCGGTTACCCCGTTCGACGAAAAAGGTCGCCTGGACGAGGAGGCGGCGCTGGCGCACTTCACCCGCGTTGCCGATGCCGGCGTCGCACTTTACGTCGGCGGATCGTCGCCCGGCGAGGGCTATTCGCTGTCGGACGACGAGATGCGCCGGCTGCTCGAGATCGCAGTCAGGGCCGGCGGCGGCCGGGTGCCGGTCAGGGCGATGGGCGTCGAGCCGCGGCATGCCGAGCAGATGAAATCCTTCCTGAAGCTCGCGGCCGATACCGGAGTCGATGCCTGCCAGATCTACTCACTCGATGTCGGGCATGGCTGGAAGCCGGGGCCGACGGAGCTCGATACCTATTTCCGGGCGGCGCTGGAAGCCTGTCCGCTGCCGGCGATCCTCTCCAGCCATGCGTTCATGGGCTACAACATCCCGATCGACATGCTGGAGCGGCTGGCCGGCGACTATGACCACCTGATCGGGGTCAATCTCACCACGCCTGACCTCTTGCACCTGACCGATGCGATCGCGCGTCTGCGGCCCAGGCTGGAGATCCATGTCGGCGGGCCGATGAACACGATCACCGCGCTGGCGATGGGCGCCAACGGGTACCTGTCTTCGGAATCGGCGCTGGCGCCCAGGCTGTGCCAGAGCGTGATCGATCATTGGGCGGGCGGGCGGCTGGAGCAGGCCTTCCAGGCATATGGCTCGGTCATGGCGCTGATGGTGGCGCTGGGGTCGGTGCCGGGCGCTTCGGTCCGGCGGCTGAAGGGCGCCCAGCGGCTGCTCGGCCGCCCGGGCAGCTGGCTGCGCAGCCCCTACGCGCCGCTCGCGGATTCGGAGCTGGCCGCGATCGGGCTGGCGCTGGACAAGATCGCGGCGCGGCCGGGATGTGAGGAACTGGCGCGGTAAATCCATTTCGACAATGGGCGGGGAAGTCAAAAATGAGACGGGACGTCGAATTCAAGAGCTGCGGCATCGCGCTCAGGGGGCACCTCTATTTGCCGGAAGGCGCGGGGCCGTTTCCGCTGGTCGTGATGGCGGGCGGCTGGTGCTATGTGAAGGAGCTGGTGCAGCCGGAGTATGCCAAGGTGTTCGCCGGCGCCGGCATCGCCGCGCTGGTGTTCGACTATCGCAATTTCGGCGACAGCGACGGCCTGCCCCGGCAGCATCTCGACCCCTGGGAGCAGATCGAGGACTACTGCAACGCCCTGTCCTTCGCCGAGACGTTGCCCGAGATCGATCCAGGCCGGATCGGCATCTGGGGCATTTCCTACTCCGGCGGCCACGTGCTGGTGGTGGGCGCGATAGACCCAAGGGTGAAGTGCATCGTGTCGAACATCCCGGTCGTCGATGGCTATCTCACGATGAAGCAGGTGCATAGCGCGCTGGCTTTCCGTGACCTGCAGCGGCTCCTGATCGAGGACCGGCGGCGCCGGCAGGCGACCGGTGAGTACGGTTATATGCCGATGTCGACCGAGAATCCGGCCCGGGAGCTGACGACCTGGCCGTTCCCGGAAGTGACCTCGGCCTTCCTCAAGTTCAAGGCAGGCGTGGCTCCCAACCACGAGCATCGCAACACGATCGCGTCGACCGAGCTCTTGATGAATTACGACGTGACGCCGTTCGTGAAGCGCATCCTCAATACGCCCGTGTTCATGTCGGTGGCGGAAGGCGACGACATCACGCTGTGGGAGCGGGAAATCGAGATCTTCAACCAGATCGCGACGCCGAAGAAGCAGCTCTTCGTGTGCGAGGACACGTCGCACATGACGCTCTACAGCAACATGTCGCGGCTGGAGATGCTGGCTGAGCAGGGTAGGAAATTCCTGGTCGCGCAGCTGATCGACCGCTATCGCTAACGGAAATCTCGCGAGGCCGGTACCACGCGGCGGCGCGGGCGGGCGTCGCGTCCCATACCGCCGGATTTGCCTTCGTCGGCTCGGGAAAGCAGGTCGGCGAACGGGCCGGCGGGGTTGGCCAGCGCGTGCAGATGGGGTGTGAGGTCGATCAGGCGGTCGACGACGACATGGATGACATGGCCGCTCTCGTCGCGCTGGATCAGGCCTTGGGCGGCCATCAGCTGGCTGCCCAGGACCTCGCGGCGGAAGCGCTGAAACACGCGCGGCCAGACGACCAGGTTCGCGATGCCGGTCTCGTCCTCGAGCGTGATGAAGATGACGCCGCTGGCAGTGCCCGGCTGCTGCCGGATAAGGACCAGACCCGCAACCTCCGTCTTCGCGCCGTCGCGCAGCGTCTTGAGCCGTTCCGTCGGCAGAATGCCCCGGGCCCTGAACATAGGACGAAGTAGCGAAGCCGGATGCTGCTTCAGCGACAGGCTGAGATGCCGGTAATCCTCGGTCACCTCCTGGCCCAGCGACATGGCGGGCAGGGTCACGGCGGGCTCCGGCGCCGCGCCGGCAGCGGCGAACAGCGGCAGCGGCTTCGGCCCCAACCCCTTGGCCGCCCATAGCGCGCCGCGCCGATCGAGCCCGGCCGAACCCCACGCATCGCCCTTGGCCAGGGTCTCAAGCGCGCGGGCGTCCAGGCCGGCCCGGAGCCAGATTTCGCGCATGGTGGCGAGGTCGCCTTTTTGCCGCGCTGCGACCAGCGCCTTGGCGTCGTCCTCCTTGAAGCCCTTCAGCTGGCGGAAGCCGAGGCGAAGGGCGAATTTATTGCCATCCTTTTGTTTTCTGCCGTCATCCCGGCGGAGGCCGGGACCCATTTTCCCGCCTTCGCGATGACCGAGAGATGGGTCCCGGCCTTCGCCGGGATGACGATTTAGATGTTGGGGACCTTCGTTAAGCGCTTCCAGCGTGCAGTCCCAATCGCTGTGCGTCACGTCCACCGGCCGCACCTCCACCCCGTGTTCCTTGGCATCGCGGACGAGCTGGGCCGGGGCATAGAAGCCCATGGGCTGACTGTTCAGGATGGCGCAGGCGAAGACGTCCGGGTAATGGCACTTGATCCAGGACGAGGCATAGACCAGCAGCGCGAAGCTGGCAGCGTGGCTTTCCGGGAAGCCGTATTCGCCGAAGCCCTCGATCTGCTTGAAGCAGCGCTCGGCGAAGTCGCGCTCGTAGCCGTTCTCCACCATGCCCTCGATGAAGCGCTCCTCCAGCGTATGGATCGTGCCGTTATGGCGGAAGGTCGCCATGGCGCGGCGGAGCCTGTTGGCCTCGTCCGGGGTGAATTTCGCGGCGACCATGGCGATCTGCATTGCCTGCTCCTGGAAGAGCGGCACGCCGCAAGTGCGCCTCAGGACTTCCTCCAGTTCCGGCTTGGGATAGACGGTGACTTCCTTGCCCGAGCGGCGGGCAAGATAAGTATGCACCATTTCGCCCTGGATCGGGCCGGGCCACACGATAGCCACCTCGATCACCAGATCGTAGAGCTCGCGCGGCCTGAGCCGCGGCAGCATCGTCATCTGCGCCCGGCTTTCCACCTGGAAGACGCCGACCGAGTCTGCCCGGCACAGCATGTCGTAGACGGCCGGGTCCTCGTCCAGGTCATAAAGCCGGCGTTCCACGCCGTAATGCGTCTTGAGCAATTGGAAGCCCTTGCGCAGGCAGGTCAGCATGCCGAGCGCCAGCACGTCGATCTTGAGCATTTGCAGCTCGTCCAGATCATCCTTGTCCCACTCGATGACGGTGCGGTCCTCCATCGCCGCATTCTCGATCGGCACCACCTCCGACAGACGCCCGCGGGTGATGACGAAGCCGCCGGTGTGCTGCGACAGATGCCGGGGAAATCCTATCAGCTCGCGCGCCAGCTTCAGGGTGGTGCGCAGGTTGCGCTCGCCGGGGTCGAGGCCGGCCTCGCGGATGTAATCCTCGTTGATGCCTTCGCGCCCCCAGCCCCACAGCGTCTTGGAGAGGATGTTGATCACATCCTCCGACAGGCCCATCGCCTTGCCGACGTCGCGGATCGCGCTTTTGGGACGATAGGTGACGAGTGTGGCGACGATGCCGGCGCGCTCGCGGCCATATTTCTCATAGATGCGTTGGATCACCTCCTC
>CAZVYC010000027.1:0-31270 GCA_964631425.1 uncultured Rhodospirillales bacterium | reverse complement strand
TGGCATGAGGACGGCTATGTCGGCAACACCATCGGCGTCCAACTGGGCGCCGATTCCGGAGCATCCGGAGGCTTACATCGATATGTCGAGCGTAAGGCTCGACACGTTTCCAAAGGTGACCCTTGGCGGCGTAACCAATTTGGTTAACGGGCATTTTCCCACCGCGACCTACCGGGTCGCTTGGCTCGCCACAGTTGATGGCGACAAAAACTTTACCGCTAAGGTTGAGGTCGTATTTGACTGCAATGGCAAGATGGGCATGCTGCAGCAAATTATCATGAACGAGACTAAGGACTCCGTCTGGCACTCGTTCGATAACACTCAATCTTTTCTAGCCGCGGGCGTCGCGCTCCGAAGCATTGCTCCGGATAGCTTTTATGATAGCGCCCAGGGGCTCGTTTGTGCCCCCAAGAAGAAATAGCCTCCCCAAATCAGTGCGTCGGTATCTTCGTGCCGACCTTGCCCGTGTAGGGGTTGACGTTGCCTTTAGCTGAATAGTTGTCCCGCTGCGTATGGTTCGGATCCGTCGCGTGATAGGACTGAACGTGCGTTCCGTTCCTTTTTGTGTAGCCATGTACGACGTGCGAATGGCTGTTCACTCCCGTTCCGGTGCTTGCGCTAGAGTGGTGACCGGAGCGGGATGCGTCGGCATGGAAAGAGAACAGGCCGACCGCGACTGCCAGCCCGATAACCAAGTAGTGGCGCATGATCGATCCCTCAGCTTATTTACAGTGGAATGTAGCGCTTTCAGGTAGGTGTGTCAGCTACATAATTCCGGAGTTCGCGCGCAGCACGTTGGAGGCTCTGCGTCAGCCGCTGGAGACGGGGCGCGCGGTCGTGGCGCGGGCCAACGCGCATGTCACCTATCCGGCCGACATCCAGCTGGTTGCGGCGATGAATCCGTGCAAGTGCGGGTACCTGGACGACGCCGGGCTCGGTTGCGGGCGGGCGCCGAAATGCGGGCAAGAGTACCAGTCGCGCATCTCGGGGCCGCTGTTCGACCGCATCGACCTGACGGTCGAGGTGCCGGCGGTGCAAGCGTCGGACCTGTCGCTGCCGCCGGCGCGAGAGGATTCGGCTGCCGTGGGAGCCCGCGTCGCCGCCGCGCGGGCGGTGCAGGCCGAGCGCTATGCCGGGCTGAACGCCGAGGGTGAGCGCGCCGTGTCGGTCAACGCGCGGGCTGAGGGCGCTCTGCTCGACAAAGTGGCGACGCCGGATGCCGCCGGGCGGACACTCCTGACCGAGGCGGCGTCGCGCATGCAGCTGACGGCGCGGTCATACCACCGGGTGCTGAAAGTGGCGCGCACGCTGGCTGACCTGGACGGCGCCGATGCCGTGCGGCGCCTGCACGTCGCGGAGGCGCTGAGCTATCGGAGGCTGGCGCCGGGGCGGTGAACTCGAAGGCTGAATTCGTAAGCGGTTCTGATTTCGCACGACTTGGATATTTGGGATTAATAAATGAAATAAAACGAAAAGATCCTGCCTATTTTAGAGGCAGTGTCTATCTATTGCGAGATCCCCTTGTTCCGATCGATCTTGCGCCAAGTTCGAGATCCACAGCTACATGGTATTTTTTTACATCTGGCTACTTTCAAACTGAGACACTATCGAGGGAGTCTTTATGTTGCAGGGCGGTCTGGTCCGGCGCATAATCTAGCTAGATGGCCGATAGGCTGCCTGACCGGGGAATCCCGGTAACGACGCGTTCTCCCGGGAGGAAACAGATGACTGCTGCTCCAATGACCGCGCTACAGTGGACGGATATTGCCCATATCAAAGATATCGAATTATTAACCGACGATTACGAATGCCTGGAAGAAATCCGGGAAGTCCTGACCCGGCGAAATCGGCTTAATAAATTTGGCATAACTCTTCTGCATCATCATTTTTGTCTTCATGACACTGAGATTCTTCTGGAATCTATCGATCCCTTCGGTCGTACACTCTCGTCGACACCGGTAGCTCGGTCGACGATTGAATGGGCAAAAGTGAAGGAGACTTGTTGGAGATTTGGACCGAACGAAGGTGATGTGCAGGCTATGATGGCATGCCCTCAATCCCTTACACACGACCATAGCGACCCCACGCCAAGCCCACATCCCAGCCCCACCCCTACGCCGTCCGTTGACCCCAGCCCGACCACCACTCCAACTCCAGCTCCAACTCCATCACCTGCACCTGCACCTGCACCTGCACGTAGGGAGTAAGGACCAGGTTACGTTTTTTTTCGAATTGAAGATGAGAGTGGGAAAGGAATCTACGCTTCGAAGATGGATAAAATTGCCGCTAAGATTCTTATGCACGTCGGAACTTCACTTGTTCCGTATTCTGTGCCGAGAACCTCATGTGCGCTGGGCCGAACCCAAGCGCTGTTTAATCAATGTCATGCCGTCAGGTTAGGGCCTATATCTCCAAATTTCTTCTGATCGGAGTCCTCACCGAGATATTTCGCCAAGCGGGTACATACATGAAATATACTCAGCTCGAAGAGACCAACACTGCGGTATTACAAGCTTCTGACTACGTTTTGTTTCAGAAGTATTTTGAACCGGACGTTCCCAGCAAACTCTTGAAATACGCTTGTGATCATGAACCGCGTTTCGTGGTATCGACTGTGTCCAACCAGAACGCCGGACATCGCAAATCGCTCGTGCTGCACGATTTTCCGGAATTTGCACCATTGTTTCGCAAGCGTATCAGCATGACATTGCCATACGTTTGCGCAACTCTTGGTATTGCTTCTTTATCGGTCGGGGATATTGAATGCCAGCTTACTGCCCATAACCATGGAGATTTCTACAAACTGCACAACGACAGTGGCTCGCCGCAAACATGCGAGCGAACCATCAGCTATGTCTTTTACTTCCATAAGGAACCGAAGTGCTTTTGCGGCGGCGAGTTACGTCTCTACCATAGCCGGGTCAGGGACGGTCGCTATGAGTGCGGCGAACCAGCTGTGGATATAGCGCCAGCCAACAATGCTATTATTTTCTTCCTCAGCTACCGGCACCACGAGGTTCTGCCGGTGCGCTGCCAGTCACGAAGGTTCGGCGATGGTCGGTTCACCGTCAATGGCTGGGTGCGGCAGAGCCAACAGAAGCAGTCGCCGCCGGGAAGATAAGGGCCGGGGAACGCGAAAACCGCCGGTGGAGATGACCCCGCCGGCGGCCTTCGGCTTGTCCATCGGTCAGTTGGGCAGCAGCACCTTATCCACCACCAGGATCACGCCGTTCGACTGGAAGACGTCGGCGATCGTGACGTGGGCGGTGTCGCCCTTCTCATCGGTTACGGTGAGGTCATTGCCCGAGCCCTTCACCGTCAGCATCGCGCCGTCGACCGTCTTTAGGGTGGTCATACCGCCGCCCGCGGCGATCTGCGCGTCGAGTGCCTTGCTGGAGAGCCGGCCCGGAACGACGTGATACGTCAGGATCTTGGTCAACATGCCCTTGTTTTCCGGCTTGAGCAGCGTATCGACCGTGCCAGCGGGCAGTTCGGAGAAGGCGGCATTGGTCGGCGCGAAGACGGTGAACGGGCCGGGGCCCTTCAGCGTGTCGACCAGGCCCGCGGCTTTAACCGCCGCGACAAGGGTGGTGTGGTCGGCGGAATGGACCGCATTGTCGATGATGTCCTTGTTGGGGAACATCGCCGCGCCGCCGACCATCGGGTCGGTCGCGGCGAAGGCAGCGGGGCTGAGCGCCAGGACGAAAGCGGCGGTCGCGGAGAATGAACTGATCTTCATGACGATATCCTCGTGTAACAGGGTTGAACGGTTGCACGATGACGAGCCAATCTCGCCATCGTGCGGCAGTTACGGGACGCAACCCCGATCCGGATGCAGGCAGGCTGTTTTTTTCGGCGGATGGCAGAACCGGCGCCCTCGCCTTTCCTCTCTTCGCTCGAACCCGAAACGACGAGCCATATCGAGTGAGCCAATCGATCAGAACGCCAGTACAGCCAGCCGAGCTGGCAGAGCTTCTCTTGAGGACAGCGAGAGGCGACCGAACGGCGTTTCGTGATGCGTATCGCGCGGCATCCCCGCAACTATTCGCGCTCGCGATTCGTATGCTGAAAAGGCAGGACATCGCGCAAGAGGTCCTGCAGGAGGTCTTCATCGCGATCTGGAACAAGGCGAACAGCTTTGATCCGGAAAAGGGAACGGCGTTGGCATGGATGACGACCATATTGCGCAACCGGAGCCTGGACCGGCTGCGCGTCCGGCGCCCGGATTCGTCGATCGAGGACGAGGCGTCGGCGGCCGACTGGGCCGACCCGTCGCCCGGGCCGCTTGACATGGCGCTCAGGAGTGCCGATGCGCGCGCGCTCGTCGCCTGCCTGGAGCGGTTGGAACAAGGGCCTCGCGATGCAATCCTGCGCGTCTATTATGAGGGCCTGACTCATGCGGAACTGGCAGAGCGCACCGCCGTCCCGATCGGGACTCTGAAGAGCTGGATCCGGCGGGGGCTGATGCGGCTCAAGGATTGCCTGGGGGAAGGATGAGGTACGATCAGCCCGAATTGCGCGACCGGCTCGCTGCCGAGTATGCGCTGGGCACTTTGCAAGGCCGGACGCGGCGGCGCCTTGAGCGGCTGATGCTGCGGGACGCCGCGCTGGCAGCGTCCGTCGAAGATTGGCAGCTTCGGCTCAATGCCCTGGCCGAGACGGCGCCGCCGGTCGAGCCGCCGGCACATGTCTGGGCCGCAATTGATGCGGCCCTGCCGGCGGAGGCGCCCGTCGCCGGCGACACGGTCGTGATTCCCTTTGCCCGGCGTCCGGCCCGTTCCGTTGCCTCTGCCTGGCGAGGGGGGGCGCTCGCCGCCGCTTCCATCGCAGCGGCGCTGGCCATCTATGTCGGTGCGAGCCGGTTGGAAAGGCCCGAAGCACAAGGCCCGGTCGCCGTCCTGAACGACCAAGCGGGCCATGCCGCCTTCGTGGCGACATTCGTGGGGGACGGGACGAGGCTGTCCTTAACCCGCGTCGCCGACGAGCAGCCGACGCCAGGGCGGGTCTATCAGCTGTGGCTGCTGCCCAAGGGCAGCCATCCGCGCTCTTTGGGACTGGTTCCTGAAGCGCGACAGGTGGCCTTCACATTGTCGCGCGAGGATGCCAGGTCGCTCGCGACTGCTGACGGTGTTGCGATCAGTCTCGAGCCTGAGGGCGGCTCGCCCACCGGCCTGCCGACCAGCCCGGTCCTGTTCAAGGGCGCGGTGATCCTGCCCGGGTGAAGCTGCGGTCGCATTGGGCGATCCGGCGCGGTGCCGCGGCTATGGCGCCGAGCCCGCCGTCAGCGGCAGGTTTGCGTCGCGCCAGCCCTTCATGCCGCCATCGAGCGCAGCCGTACGGGAGAAGCCGAGTTCCCGCAGGGTGGCCGCGGCGAGAGTGGAAATATAGCCGAACTCGCAGACCGTCAGGATCCTCTGCGTCGGATCGGGCAGGTCCTTATTCACGCGCAGTTCCAACTGGCCGCGCGGCAAATGTGTTGCCCCCGGAATATGGCCCGCCTCGAACGCGTCCTTCTCCCGCACGTCGAGGAGAATGAGCCCCAAATCGCCCTGGGCGACGCGCGCGCGCAGCTCCTGCATCGAGACGAAAGAAACGCATGCTGACGCGTCTGACAAAAGCTGCGCCACGGTTTTGCCGCCGCTCATGTTCGTACGCAGCGCCTCGGTGAGATGCGTTGGCGCTGCGAGGTCAAGATGCTGCATCATCTCGATGAAGTCGGCACGGTCGCGTTTTTGCAACCGGGGATTGCTTTCGATCTCCGCTGCGATCGTCGTGCTGACGCGGCCTTTATAGTCGTGCGCCGGATATACTGTCGTGTCGGGCGCAAGCTTCAGCACGACATCGAACAGGCTGTTGTGCAGCGCCTCGGGATCGCCGGTCGGCAGATCGGTGCGCCCGGTTGCGCCGATCAGCAGCGTGTCGCCGGTGAACACGCGGTCGCCGACGACCAGGCACATCGAATCGCTTGTGTGGCCCGGCGTATGCAGCGCCTGGATGCGCATATTGCCCACCCGCAGAATTTCGCCGTCCGCCAACCGGAAATCCGCATGGGGCGCGGGGCTGAGCTGATGCATGACCACCGGCACGTGCAAGATCCGCGCGAGTTCGCGGCTGGCGGAAAAATGATCGGCATGAGTATGGGTATCGATCACATAGCGGATGCGCAGCCCCTCGCGCGCGGCCAAGCCAACGTAATGATCGATCTGCTGCAAATTGGGATCGATCAGCAATCCCGAATGCGTTTCGGAGCAGCCCAGCAGATAGGACAGGCATCCGCCCGTCGTAATTTGCTCGAAGATCATTGGCGCCGCCATTTCGGAAGGGGGCTGCCTGACTGCGCATTCCTCGGTTAGGCTATTGCGACAGGCCAAGCCAAATTAATCGTTTTTTCTGATTTTGTATCTGGCAATCTGAGCGACTGAGGCCAAGGAGGCGCACTATCCGTATCATTTCGGCATCGGACGCGGCGCGGCTTCTGACCGACGGCATGACGGTCACCGCGTCGGGATTCGGCGGTTGCTGCCATGCCGAGGCGATCTCGGCCGCGGTCGAGGCACGTTTTTTGGCGGAAGGCCGGCCGCGCGCCCTGACCCTGCTGTTTGCCGCGAGCACCGGTGACCGGAAAACACGCGGAATGGGGCATTTCGGTTTCGAAGGGCTGGTCAAGCGCGTGATCGCCGGCGGCTGGCGCGGCACGCCGCGGCTGGGGCAGCTGGCGCTCGATGAAAAGATCGAGGCTTATTGCTGGCCCCAGGGGGTTATCGCGCAGCTGTACCGTGCCATCGCCGCCGGGCAGCCGGGGGTGGTGACGCGGATCGGGCTCGGCTCGTTTCTCGACCCGCGCCATGGCGGCGGCCGGATGAACCGGTCGACCGAGCCGTCGCTGATCGAACGTGTGACGTTGCGCGGCGAGGATTGGCTGCTTTACCCCTCCATGAAGCTCGACTGCGCCATCCTGCGCGGAACCACCGCGGACGAGGACGGCAATATCGCCATGGAGGACGAGGCCTTTCAGCTCGATGTCTTGGCCATGGCGCAAGCGGCGCGCAATTCGGGTGGCATCGTCATCATTCAGGTGAAGCGCATCGTGCCGCGCGGGTCGCTGGCGCCGGGTCTCGTGCGCATTCCGGGCTTTCTGATCGATTACGTCGTCGTCTGCGAGCACCCCGCCCAGCACGCGATCACCTTCGGCGAAATCGACAATCCGGCTTATACCAGCCAGGCGCGGGTTTCGTCCGGGTCGCTGCCGCCGGCGCCGCTGTCGCCGGACAAAGTGATCCAACGGCGCGCGTTCCTGGAGATGGCGGCCCTCGAACACCCGGTGATCAATCTCGGCATCGGCATCCCGGCGGGTATCGGGCGCGTTGCCGATGAAGAAGGCTTCGCGGATTACGAGGTCACCGTCGAATCCGGCGTGATCGGCGGCGTTCCGGCGGAGGAGCTGTCGTTCGGCGCCGCGATCAATCCGACCGCGGTCATCCCGCAGGCGGCGCAGTTCGATTTCTATGACGGCGGCGGGCTCGACATCGCATTCCTGGGCATGGCCGAGCTGGACGTGACAGGCGCGGTCAATGTCAGCCGGTTCGGACGCATGATTGTCGGCGTCGGCGGCTTCACCAACATTGCCCAGACGGCGAAACGGATAGTTTATATGGGCGCCTTCTCGACCGGCGGCGCGGACATCAGGGTCACGGGGGGCGGTCTCGACATCCGGACAGACGGCAGGGTCTGCAAGATCGTGGCCACAGTCGAGCAGGTGAGCTCCGGCCCCGAGGCCGCGCCGCCGGATCAGCGGCAGCTCTTCATCACCGAGCGGGCGGTGTTCGATGTGCAGGGCGGGCGGCTGACACTGATCGAATATGCACCTTCTATCGATCTGCAGCGGCATGTGATCGACCGGCTGCCCGAAGGTGTGGCGGTGGCGAACGACCTCAAGCCTATGGATGACCGTCTCTTCGCCGCCGGCGCAATGCGCGAAAGGGCATAGCGATGGAGCTTACCGCCGACGCGCTGATGGCATGGGACATTCCGCCCACGCGCCAAACGATTACGGCCCGGGATGCGATCCTCTACGCGCTTTCGGTCGGGTACGGCACGGATCCGACCGATCCCGACCATCTGCTTGCGATCTACGAACGGGACCTCAGGCCCGTGCCCACCTTGGCCAACGTTATCGCCCAGGCGGGGCCGTGGCTGAAGCGGGCGGGGGTCGATTGGAGCCGCGTCGTTCATGCCGAGCAGCGACTGGTTCTGCACCGCGACATCCCGATTGGGATCGAGTTGGAATCGCGGGTGCGGACGGTCGCAGTCGCCGATCGCGGGCGGGAGCGGGGCGTGTTCGTCAGCTTCGAGCGCGCCATTCGCGATCCGGCGAGCGGGGAGTCGGTTGCGACCATCCTCATGACTGCTGCTTGCGGGGGCGATGGCGGCTGCGGGTCGGCGGGGACGCCGCCGGAGAAGCTGCCGCCCCCGCCGGGCCGTGAACCGGACGGCATCTTCGACATGCCTGTCTCGGTTTGGGCGGCGGCGCTCTATCGGCTGAACGGCGATCTCAACCCGCTGCATATCGACCCGGCCTTCGCGGCGACCGGCGGATTTCCCCGGCCGATCCTGCACGGGCTCTGTACCTTTGGTCATGCCGGGTATGCCATTGCGCGGCTGACCTCGCTTGCCGAAGGCTTCGCGCTTAGAGCAATGTCGGCCCGTTTCACGGCGCCGTTCTTTCCGGGCGAGACGCTGCGCACCGAGATGTGGCGAACCGGCCCGCTGATTCAGTTCCGCTGCCGGGCGGTCGAGCGCGACAAGGTGGTGCTGGATTACGGCGTTGCAAGCTCGCGCTGAGCGCCACGCTCAGGCGGCGAGCTTCGCAACCAGCGCGTCGTCGATTGTGCCGGTCTGCGGCTCGCCGATGTTCCGACGGAACGCATTCGCCGCGGCGATCGTGCGGGGACCGACAGAACCATCGATGCCGGCCATCTCCAGCAGCCCGCGATAGGCCAGATAGATCTGGGCCGCCCTGGCAGTAAAGTCGGGCAGTGATCCCGACGAGAGCCGCGCATAGGCATCGGCGAGCTTCCGGTCGTACTGGTTCGCGGCATAGCCGGGGCCGTTGTACCGTCTGGCGAACGCGGCCCAGTCATGCGCGGCCAGTGGACGGTCGAGGCCGGCCGATTTGACGAAGTGCGCCATCGCGGTTAGCTGCGCGTCTTCTGACAGCACCATGTCGGCGGCCATCGCCTCGACGTCGGAATATCCGGCGGCGGCGAAATTGGCGCCCATGATCTGCCCCAGCCCCCACGATGCGCTTTGAAGCGCCGCCGTCCGGTCGAGAGCGGCCGCCGTTGCCAGCCGGTCGTATTGATGCGGGCCGGCCGCGCCGTAGCCGCCGGCGGAGGGTGCGCTGACATCGGGCTGCGTGGCATCGTGCCGGCCCTGGGTCAGGCGGCTGAAATAGTGGCGCTCGAACCTCAGCTGCGGCCGGCGATCCGGGAGGAATCCGCACCCGGCCGTCTCGACCGCGACGACAGAGAGGAGTTCCGGCAGCTCGACACCGGCCGCGGCTGCCGCCGCCATCACGCCAGCCTCGGATAACGGTATGCCTTTGCCGGCGAAGTCCATGATAGCTCCTTAAGGGAATAGAACTTATCATGAACAAAAAGCGGGTGATTGTCAACCCCCTCGGCTCGCCCTGCCCGTTCTCAAGCGGCTTGGGCGAGCGCTTCCCGGACCAGATTCTGGAAGTACCAGACGCCGTTCTCGTGGCGGGGGCTCAGCCGGCCGGTGTCGTATAAGCCGCTGTCCAAGTTGCGCTGCACCGCCTCGCAAATGCGGATGTCTTCGACCGTCACCTGGCGCGATGCTTCCATCGCGCCCTGGATCACCGGCTCGGCGGCAGGCGAGATGTCCTGGAAGAAGAAGTTGTAGACGAGCTTGGTGCGGTTCGGGCCGATCGGCACCATGCGCTCGACGTTCATGCCGGTGGGATAGATGTTGAGCGCGAGGTTGGGGAAGCGCCACAGCCACAGGCCCGAATAGTTGGCGCCGTCGCGCTGCGGTGCCTGATGCACGGTGTGGCGGTCCTTGAGGATCACCTGATATTGCTTGGAGTCGATCTCACGGTCGAGGCCGGGATGCACGTCGCGGACATGATAGCCCTCGGCATAATTGTCGACGTAGGTCTTCCAGTTGCAGGCGATCTCATGCTCGGCGCGGCTATGAAAGCGGTAGCTTTCCATAGGCCATGGCGACGTCTCCTCAGTCAGGGCCGCCATCGCCTGGTCGAGCGGCTGGGCGTCCGCATCGAGATTGACGAACACGAGCCCGCGCCACACGCCCACCTGGACCGGGTGGAGGCGATAGTCACCTTTGTCGAATCCCTCGGCATCGCCGAAGTCCGGCGTGCGGCGCAGGTTGCCCTCGGTGTCGTAGACCCAGCCATGATAGCGGCAGCGCAGAATGTCGCATTGGCCCTTGCCTTCCCACAGGAGCGGGCCCGCGCGGTGGCGGCAGACATTATGGAATCCGCGGAGCTGGCCCTCGCGATCGCGGATGACGAAGATCGGCCAGCCGGCAACATCCTCGGTCAAGTAGCTGCCGGGCTCAGGAAGTTCGGCCTCGCGGCTGACCATCAGCCATTCGCGGCCGAAGATGGCGTGCCGTTCGCGCTCCCACTGGGCCGTGCCGCCATACCAGGCGGCCGGCAGGGTCGAGGCGCGGGCCAGATCTTCGGTTTCACGCATAAGGGGCTCCTTGCTGGGCGTACCGGCGCAGTATCGGTCGCAACGATCGGTGGGGCAACGTGGGATCAAGGTTATCGACGAACTCCAGCCGGCTAGGCATAGTGCCCCAGGTTCTCATCAGGGCAGGCATGGCAAGACTGCAACCTCGCAAGCTCGGTCCGTTTCTGGCGACGATTTTCGTGACCGGCAATATGGTGGGGTCCGGCCTGTTTCTTCTGCCGGCGACGCTCGGCACGCTGGGCGGCATTTCTGTTTTCACCTGGTTGCTGGCGACGGCAGGGGCGCTCCTGATTGCGATGGTCTTTGCACGGCTGGGCGTGCTGGCACCGTGGGCGGGCGGACCGTACGCCTATGCGCGGGCGACGCTTGGTCGGTACATGGGTTTCCAGACCAACTATGTTTACTGGCTGTCCTGCTGGGTGGGAAATGTCGGCATTGCGCTCGCGGTGACGGGCTATGCGACCGAGTTGCTGCCGGTGCTCAAGGCGCCGCTCCTGTCCGCCGTCACCACCTCGGCGGTCATCTGGCTGATGGTCGGGGCGAATATCTGGGGACCGCGCATCGTCGGCGGCGTCGAGGCGGCGGCAATGTTCATCGGACTGGCGCCGGCGCTTACCATCGGCTTGGTCGGCTGGGCCTGGTTCGACCCGCAGATTTTCTGGGATTCGTGGAACGTGTCGGGCCGGCCCGCCGTCGAGGCGGTTCCGGCCTCGCTGATCCTTGTCTTCTGGGCCTTCACCGGCCTCGAAAGCGCGGCGGTCGCGTCGGAGGTGGTGGAGAATCCGCGCCGCAACTTGCCGATCGCGGTGTTGGGCGGGGTCGCCATCGCGGCCGTTGTCTATATGGCGTCGTGCACCGTGCTGATGGGGATTGTACCGGCGCGGGAGCTGGCGGAATCGCCGGCACCATTCGCGCTGGTTGCCTCCCGGACGTTCGGCCCGGCGGCGGCTACGCTCATCGTCTTCACCACTATGCTGAAGGCAGCGGGAACCCATGGCGGGTGGACCCTGGTCAGCGCCGCGACGGTCAAGGCCGCGGCTGAGGACGGCTCGTTCCCTGCGGTGTTCGCCCGCGTCGACCGGCGCGGCGTGCCGGTCAGGAGCTTTTTCGTCCATGGTGTGCTGATGACCGTGGCCGCCTTCGCGACGATGTCGCCGACCATCGGCCAGCAATTCAGCAAGTTGATCGACGTGTCGGTGCTGTTCTCGCTGACCTCCTATCTTTACAGTGCGATTTCGCTCTGCCGGTTGCGGCCGCTGGACCAGCCAGGGGCCAAACGGGACTGGGCGGTCGCCATCCTGGCCGGGCTGTTCGCAATCTGGGTCATCGTAGCCTCGGACGCGGAGCTGCTGATTATCGCGGCCGCGATCCTGGCGACGAGCATTCCCCTCTACCCGTTCTTCAAGGGCCGGCCTGGACATCAGCTGGCGGCCGAGCCGGTCGCCATCGAGGCCGAATAAGCCAGGTTTCTGCACGACCCAAGTTCAGCACGAGTACGATATGACACGCCTGCGCGCCGATTTACTGCTGCTGCTCTGCTCGATGATCTGGGGGACGGCTTTTGTCGCACAGAAGGCGGGAAACGGCGCGGCGGGACCGTTGGCCTTTGTCGGCGGGCGATTCGTCCTGTCTGCGCTGATGCTGGTACCGCTCGCCTGCTGGGAACGGCGGCGTGCCGTGGCCCGGATCAGCCGGCGGGACTGGCGGCTGGCCGGGCTGGCCGGCTTTTGCCTGTTCTCGGGCTCCGCCTTGCAGCAGATCGGGCTCAGCACCACCAGCGTGACCAATGCCGGGTTCATCACCGCGCTCTATATCGCCTTCGTCCCGTTCGCCGGGTGGATCATCTTCAAGCGGCCGGTGACGCGGCTGGTGCTGGCCGCATGCGTGGTCTCGCTCGGCGGTGCGTGGCTGCTGGCCAACCATGGGCAGGCGGCGCATCTGGCGCCGGGCGACTTCTTGGTGCTGGGCGCGGCGATCCTCTATGCGTTGCACATCATCGTGGTTTCGATGTTCCTTGCGGCGAGCCCCAGGCCGTTCTTTCTCTGCTTTGTTCAGTATACGGTCTCCGCCATCGCCGGCTGGGCACTGGCGGGCGCCTTCGAGCCGGTGCGGCTGGCCGGGCTGGAGGCCGCGTTCCCGACCATCGCCTATGCCGGCATCCTGTCCGGCGGGGTGGGCTACACCTTGCAGATCGTGGGACAGCGTCATACGCCGGCAACCGAGGCCGCGCTGATCATGTCGATGGAGAGCGTGTTCGCCGCGCTGGCCGCCGCGATCATCCTCGGCGAGCGGCTGAGCTTAATGGGCGGGCTCGGTTGCACCATGATTCTGACGGGCGTGATCATGGTGGAAGTTTTGCCGGCGCTGCCGCGCCGTCGCGGCCAGGCGATGGCCGGCGCGGTGCCGCCCTTGGGCGAAGTACCGCTCGATTAAAGGGGAAAGAATGAAGTCAGCAGCATCCGTTGCATTGGCCGGCCTCATGCTGGCCGGAACCGCGCTCGCCGCGCCCGACACAAGCTCGCCGGCCGCGAGGGACGCGCAGGCGCTCGGGCGGTCGATCCTGAAGCAGCTGGTTGAGATCGACAGCACGCATGCCCACGGCTCGACCGCGGTCACGCTCGCGATCGCGGAACGGCTTAAGGCCGCGGGGTTCACTGAAAGGGACTTTCAGCTGCTGGCGCCGCCGGACCATCCGACCAAGGGCAACATCGTGGTCCGTCTGAAGGGTACCGGCATGGCCAAGCCCATTCTCTATATCTGCCACTTGGATGTGGTTGAAGCCGACCCGCGCGACTGGACCTATGATCCGTTCAAGCTGACAGAGAAGGACGGCTGGCTCTATGGCCGGGGTACAATCGACATGAAGGGGCAGGACGCTGCGTCCCTGACCGCGCTCATCCGGCTGAGGGAGGAGGGCTATGTGCCCGATCGCGACATCATCGTCGCCTTTACCGCGGACGAGGAGGCCGGCGGCGATGCCAACGGCGTCGCCTGGCTGATGAAGAACCATCGCGACCTGGTCGATGCGGCGTTCGCGATCAATCCGGACTCAGGCGAGCCCAAATACAAGAGCGGCAAGAAGATCCTGATGGGCGTGCAGACCAGCGAAAAGCTGTACATGACCTTCGGCTGGGAGGCGACCGACAAGGGCGGCCACAGCTCGAGGCCGACGCCGGCGAACCCGATCCATCACCTTGCCGCTGCCGTGGAGCGGCTGTCGAAATTCCAGTTCCCGCTGCATATGACCGAAACCACCAGGGCCTATTTCGCCAAGCGGGCTGCGCTCGAAACCGGACAGGTGAAAGCCGACATGCTATCGGTCGCGAGCCCCTCGCCTGACCCGGCGGCGGTCGAGCGGCTGTCGCAGGTGGTCGAGACCAATGTCATGCTGCGTTCGACCTGCGTGACGACCGAGTTCAATGGCGGCCGCAGCGAGAGCGCGCTGCCGCAGCAGGCCAAGGCGGTGATCCAGTGCCGGATAGTGCCCGGCGAGACGCAGGCGGAGGTCGAGAAGACGCTGATCGGCATTGCTGCCGACCTGGGCATCAAGCAGACGGTCATCTATCCGCCGGACATCAGCCCGGAATCACCGCTGAACCCGGTGGTGATGGGCGAGGTCGAGAAACTGACTCGTGACATGTGGCCGGGCGTGGTTGTCGTGCCGTTCATGTCGGCCGGTGCCTCCGACAGCGCCTTCACCCGCGCCGCCGGCGTTCCGAGCTACGGCGTTGACGGCATTTTCCAGGACATCGACGACAACCGTGCCCACGGCCGCGACGAGCGAGTCGGCATCGAGGACTTCGACGAGGCGCTCGATTTCAGCTATCGGCTGATGAAGGACCTGGGACGGACGAAGTGAACGGTTGGGGCGCCGCGGACGGCGCGCCCCAGTCCGGCACGCTAGCTAGAATTTCTGCCCGAACTTGATGCCGATCGTGCGTGGCACGATCGGCACGATATAATAGTGCGAATAGCTGTAGCAGGCTTGGCAGGAGGCATATCGGTCGATTTCGCCCCGCGAATCGAACATGTTCTTGATGAAGAACGTCGCGGTTGTATTGCCCATCACGAGACCCGTGGAAAAATCGAATGTCGTGTAGGGCCGGAGTGCCCCGACGGCCTGTTGTACTGGCACCAGCAGGTCGGACGTCGCGCGACCGTTGAAGACGACGGATTGCTGCACGAACGCGGTCCGATCCTCCGACAGATCGAACTCGTAGCGCGCCGTCGCGTTCGCCTTGACCGCCGGCGTAACAGGCAATGGCTGGCCCGAGAATGCTTGATAAGGCGGACAGGTTTGGCCGCTGCCAGGCAGATGAATGCAGAAGTTCTGATCCAGCTGCGAGTTGATGAAGCTGCCCGCGCCGGACAGTGTGAAATTGGGTGTGACCGCCCAGGTGAGATCGGTTTCAAGCCCCCGAACAGTTGCCGAACCCGCATTGGCGATCTGCGTCAGGCTGCTCGGCCCGAGAAAAGCAAACTGGAAACTATCCCAGTTCTCCCAGAACAATGCGCCGTTCCAGCGCACTTGGCCGTTATCCCAGCTCGTCTTCCAGCCGAATTCGTAATTATAGAGCATGTCGGAAGTATAAGGCGGCAGCGATCCGTAGCGATTGACACCGCCGGGCCGGAAGCCGCTGGACGCAGTGATGTACACCATCTTGCTGGCATCGATTTTGTACTCGACGCTGGCCTTATAGGTTGCGTTCACCTCCTGGACCGTCTTGTTCAGGTTGACGCACGGCGCGCCGTCGAAACCACCAAACTGGAAGCACGACCCCTCGCCGGTCGAGGAGCCGAATGCGTTATTGGCGCCGTAACCAAAGAATCCGTAGAGTGTGTTGCGCGCCTCGAAGACCCGCACACCACCGATGATGCTGATCTGGTCGGTCAGGTCATAGGTCGCCTGGCCGAAGGCCGCATAGTCCCGATCGACGCGCAATTGCTGCGTCAGCCAGAAGTCGCCCGGCCTGCCGGTGACCGAGCCCGCCGGCGCAAGCCCGGCAATCACGTAGTCCTGTTCGATCTTGTGCGTTTGACGCTCATAGAACAGCCCCGCCACGAAACGAAACCGCTCGTCGCTCGGCGATGAAATCCTCAGTTCGTGCGTCTGCTTGGTGAAATGATCACGACCAACGACAAACTGGGTTGGGTCGACAAATTGTCCGTTCGCGTTGGTGAACAAGCCGGTGAACAAGGAGCCGTACTCCGCGGCGTAGGCGGCGGTATAATCCGAATAGTCCGACTGGGTTTGCAGGGATCTGTCGAAATAGCCGGTCGTGTAAAGGACGTCGAAATCGCCGATCTTGCCCTGGATGGTCAGTGCCGCTTGCGCCCAGCGGTCATGGTCGCGGTCCGGCTGGAAGCGCTGGACAAGAAGGTCGCCGAGCGCGGGATTGTAGCCGAAAGTGCCGGTCGCGCGCTGGTCTTGGCCGATCAAGGTGGGCGTGATCGTCCACTCGTCATCGAGATTGACGCCGAGCGCGGCACGGCCGCCATAGGTCTGGACTCCGTTGAAGTCGCTCTTGGCGATGGCGGCGTTGTTGAGCGGCGGCGTGAATGCGCCGTTGTAGGCGAGCGTTCCAGAGACGTTGTCGATATAGCCAGGGTCGCCTTCTTCATAGCCGACGAGGCGGATCGCAACCTTGTCCGAAATCGGCACGTTGACGTAGGCTTCAACGATATTGCCGATGTCGCCCCGGGTGGTGTTCAGTTCGAGGTCATAAGAACCGCTGAACTTGGTCGGGTCGGGCTTGTTGGTGATGATGCGCAGCGTTCCCGATTCCGAACTCGCGCCGAACAGCGTGCCCTGCGGGCCGGCCAGCGCCTCGATGCGCTGAATGTCGTAGAGATGGATGTCGAGCTGGCCCAGGATCGTCGTGATCGGCTGTTCGTCGAGATAGACGCCGACTGTGGGCAGTGGGCCGGAATGATTGCCTTCCTGAGGCCCGACATTGGAGATGCCGCGCATATAGATCGAAGTCTGGCTGGGCGCGATCGTCTGGTAGACAACGCTGGGCAGGAATTTGACGTAGTCGCCGAATTCGGTGGCGTTGATCTGCTCGAGCTTCTGGCCGGTGAAGGCCTGGATGCTGACCGGCACCGTTTGCAGGTTCTCCACGCGCTTTTGCGCGGTGACGACGATCTCTTCGAGCTGGCCGGTGCCGGCGGCCGGCTGGTCCTGTGCCAGGGCGAGCGGCGCGCCGGCTATAACTGTCGTGGCCAGCAGGCCGACTCTGACCGATTGGCCACAGAGTCGGCCGCGACGGGACTGAATTGCTGACATTTGATAAACCCCCTGTTCATAAAAGCCGCGTTTCGCGGCCAATTGGATGCAAGCCGAGCCGCTTCTAGCGCGGCACCTCGCTAAGCGGTATGGCCGGATAGCAGGTCAGGACGTCGCCAAGCGCGGCTTTGAGCGGCCCGAGCCAGGGCTCGTAATGACGCCAATGGTCGAGTCCTTCGCGGAAGATCGGCTGCCGCACCTGCTCGGCGCTGGGCGTCCTGACTGCCCGCTGATTCTCATGAAACCTGAGACAGCCTTCCTCGAACGGCAAGCCGCAATAATCGAGCAGGCGGCGGATTTCGGCCTCGGTATCGTCCACCATCGATTCATAGATCACGCGATGAACCCGGCCGGGCATGACCCGGTCGAAGTGGGCCATCAGGTCCACATAGTCGCGATAATACCGGCCGAGATCCTCAAGGCTGTAGGAAAATGCCTGGCCGCGCGCGAAATGCTGCTTGAATCCGGAGAGGCAGGTGCCGAGCGGATGGCGGCGGGCATCGATGATTTTGGCGTTCGGCAGGATCAGCCGGATCATGCCGATATGCAGGAAATTCTGCGGCGTCTTGTCGATGAAGAACGGGCGGCCGCTGCGCCGCTGCGGCCGCGTGCGCGCCAGATATTCCTCCCCCAGCGCCCTTAGTCGGTCAGGGCCGAAGTCGGACAGGATCTCGGGGTATTTCGAGTCGTCGGTGCGCCTGCGCCGGTCGGCGAGCGTCATCGCCATCGCGGGTATATCGGGCAGCTCCATCGTGCCCTCGACCGCCGAGTGGCTGGACAGGATCTGCTCGATCAGGGTCGAGCCCGAGCGTGGCAGCCCGACGACGAAGATGGGGTCGGGCGCGTCACAACCGCCGCTGGTCCGGGCATCGAGGAATGGCCGGGTAAACAGTGCCCTCGCGCGCCAGATACGATCGCTCGTTTCCTCGGCCGAATAGCCCAGCTGCTGTCGGCGGATACGGTTGCCCTCGGCGTAATGCGAGAAGGACCGTGCGTAATCGCCTTCGTCCTCGAAAGCCTTGCCGAGCGCGAAATTGAAGTGGAGCCGGTCGTCGTCCGCGAGTTCCGGCCGCGCCAGCTGGCCTTGCATGGCGGCGACATCGGCGTCGGCAAAGCGGAAGGTCTTGAGGTTGGCTAGGCTCCAATAGGCTTCGCCCAGATTGGGTGCTTGTTCAATGCCGCGGCGGTAGGCGTCGATCCCGTCCGCCAGCCGGCCCGCGGTTTTGAGCGCGTGGCCGTAGCTCATCCAGACTTTGGGCTGGTTGGGGTGGTCGCGCAGCACACCGGCGTAAAGCCTGAGCGTCTGCTCGTAATCGCCAAGCTGGCTCAGCACGGCAGCCTTCAGGTTGCGGTACCCCGGATCGAGCGGCTGCGCCGCCAGCAGCGTCTCGACCTCAGCCAAGGCGGCCGCGGCCTTGCCCTGGCGGAAAAGCGCCAGTGCGTAATTATGGCGCGCGGGAATGAAGCTGGGCGCCAGCTCCAGGCAGCGGCGGAGCAACGCTTCGGCATCGGCGAAGCGGCCGATCCGGGCCGCAGTCTCGGCCAGCATGCGGATGGCGGCGACATCGGTCGGGAAGCGCTTTAGGAAATCCTTGAGCAGCCGCTCGGCGAACCCCAGCCGGTTGTCCACCAACGCGACGGCGGCTTCCATCAAGATCGGGTTGTTGACCGAATGGATGATTTGTCGGGCATAGGCCGCATCCGCGTCGGCGGCGTTGCCCAAGGCGGTCTGAAGGTCGCCCAGCGTGCGCCAGGCGTCGCTCATGCCAGGATCGATCTCGGTCGCGCGACCGAGCGCGCGGAGCGCTTCCTCCGTTTCGCCGAGAGCGGCATGGGCAAGACCCAGCTCGAAAAATGCCGCGGCGACTAGGGGCTGGAGAGCGATGGCCCGGGTCAGCGCAGACTTGGCTCGGGCCGGATCGCCGTTCCGCCGTCGCGCGGCGCCCAGGATAAGGAGCGCATCGGGCTGACCCGGCATGACATTGAGGATTTCGATCGCTTGCTGTTCGGCCAGCGCGGCCTTCGAATCAAGCAACCGACTGGCATGCGCAAGGGCGACCGACAGCGAGCCGACTGGCTCGGCTCCATCCCTGGACAGCGACGTCGTTCCGAACGCCGCCACGCTCACTTCATGTTCTGCATTGCAACAAAACTATTTCCCCTGTTTTTCTCCCTGTCAATCTAAAGGAAACCTGTTCCAGAGAGGTCAGGCTACTACTGAACGTTCGGCAACGAGGACCATCTGACGGCTTAACCGCCAGAACCGAGCGCTGAGCAGGATGGCAACGGCGAAGAGGCCGGCGGCAAGGCCCCACCAGATGCCGGCGGCGCCCAGTCCCAAGCGTATGCCCAGCAGCCACGCTATGGTGAAGCCGATACCCCAATAGCCAATTGCGGCGGCGATCGCCGGCAGCCGTGTATCCTTGAGGCCTCTTAGCGCGCCGGCGGCGATCGTCTGTGCGCCGTCGAACACCTGGAACAGGGCGGCAATGGTCAGGAGACGCACGGCGAGCGCGATGACCTCATCCCGGGTCGGATCGGCGGCGGTGATGTAAAGGCCGGCGATGGTGGCGGGGATGGTGATGAGCATCGCCGCCGTCATGCTCATGAAGCCCACGCCCAGCGCCAGCGCCATGAAACCGGCGCGGCGCGCAGCCGCGGGCGCGGCTGCCCCCATGTGGAATCCCACCCGGACATTGGCCGCTTGCGACACGGCCAGCGGCACCATGAACGTGATCGAGGCAATGCTGATGCTGATCTGGTGCGCCGCCAGCGGCGTCGGCCCGAACAATCCGATCAGCAATGCGGCAAGGCTGAACAGCAGGATTTCGGCCGCGATCGTGAAGGCGATCGGCGCGCCCAAGACCGCGAGTTCGCGCAAGATCCGCAGATCGACCGGCCCGAACAGCCGGAAGGCGCGGAGCGCGCGCACCGCACGCATTTCGAGCCCGATCGCCGCCGTCATGCCCCACAGGGTCATCAATGTGGCCGTGCAGGAGCCGATATAGCCCATGCGCGGAAGGCCCCAGGCGCCATGGATCAGCCCGTAATTGAGCAGCCCGTTGATGACGACCGCGACCAGCGCCACCGCCATCACCATCCAGGGGCGGCCCATGGCGGCGAGGAAGCCGCGCTGAGTCGCCATCATCAGCGAGGCGGGCATGGCGAACATCAGGATGCGATCATAGCGCGCAACAGCATGCGCCAACGCCGCCGGCTCGCCGAAGCGGATCAGGATTGGTTCGGCCGCCGACAGCAGCAGCATGGGCGGGATCGCGGCCAGGAGCGCCAGGATGAAGCCGCCCCTCAGCACGAGTGCAATCCGCGCCGAGTTGCCGGCGCCCCGCGCGTGGGCGACGAGGATGCTGACCGCGATCAGGCCGCCTGAAACCACAACCATCAAAGTCATGAAGAGGTTGGCCCCCAATCCGCCGGCAGCAAGCGCGTCGCGACCGAGCGAACCCAGCAGCACCGTGTCGGTGGCGCCCATCGCTACCTGGGCCAGCTGCGCGAGCGCGATCGGCGCAGCGAGGCGGATCAAAGCGCCCGCCTCCTGACGGAGGCTGGGAATTGTCGAGGGGGGAGACATCAAGAACTCGGAACTTGCTGACTGCAAACCATAATGGTGCTTCCACCAGCTCGTCACATGATCAATCGGCAGGGCAGCCGTGCGGCTGGACGCGATTTTTCCCGCACCCTATCTTTCGCGTCGGCAAGAGGGGGAGACGAAGATGGGCCGGTTCGTGACGTTGGTGGAGGTGGGACCACGGGACGGCCTGCAGAACGAGCCCGTCACCCTGTCGACCGAGGCCAAGCTCGCCTTCATCGGGCGCGCGCTCGATGCCGGCCTGACGCACATCGAGGCAGTAAGCTTCGTTAACCCCAAGAAAGTGCCGCAGATGGCCGACGCCGAGGCGGTGATGGCCGGCGTACCGCGCGACCGCGGGGCGGTCTATTCCGGCCTGGTGCTCAACAAGCGCGGCTTCGACCGGGCTGTCGCGGCTGGCTGCGACGAGATTCTGTACGTGACCTCGTCGACCGAAAGCTTCAGCCGCCGCAACCAGGGGATGGGGCTGGCGGACGCGATTGCCGGCTGGCACGAGGTCGCGCGCGAGGCGGCGGAGCGCGGGATCAGGGCCAGCGTCTCGATCTCCAACGCCTTCGGCTGCCCGTTCGAGGGACGCGTGCCGATCGCGCGCGTGGCCGAGATCGCGGCCGAGCTGGTGAAATCGCCAGTCGCGGATCTGACGGTTCCGGACACGATCGGCGTCGCCATTCCGCCACAGGTGACGGCGATGTGGCAGGCGCTCAGGCCGGTGGTCGGCGACGTGTCGCTGCGCGGGCATTTCCATAACACGCGCAATACGGCCATCGCCAATGTGTACGCCGCGGTTGAGGCCGGAGCGACGGTGATCGACGCCTCGATCGGGGGCATCGGCGGCTGTCCGTTCGCGCCGCGCGCTACCGGGAATGTCGCCACGGAAGACGTCCTGTATCTCCTGACCGAACTGGGGATTGAGACCGGAGTCTCATTGGATGGGGTTATCGCGGCAGCGAAATGGCTGGAACCGCAACTCGGCCACCCGCTGGCGGGGATGGTGTCGCGGGCCGGCGGCTTTCCCATCGGGCGGTCCGTCGAAGCCGCATAGCCGCTTGTGTTGGAACGTAAAGCGCGTATTTTCCAGTTTTAAGCCCAATGGCGAGGCGCGGTCGATGTCTTGCCGCTTGCACGCCAGTGACGAGGTCGAGTGCTGGACCCACGCCCTCCCAACTCGCAGCATTCGCCCGGCGCCCACGAGGTGCGGCGTCCGCGCTCACCGGATACCGCGATGATGGCGGCCATCGACTGGGAGGGCACGGCCTCGAGCGATGCTGACGACCCGTTCCGCGGCCTGTTCGAGCGCGCGCTCAAGGGCATTTTTCAGACTACGCCCGACGGGCACTATATCCGCGCGAACGGCGCCCTGGCCTCGATCTATGGCTATGATTCGCCGACCGAAATGCTGGGGACGCTGACCGACATCGAACGGCAGCTCTATGTCGATCCCAACCGGCGCAGCGAGTTCGTGCGGCTGATGCGCGAGAACGGTGTGCTATTCGGCTTTGAATCCGAGGTCCGGCGCCGCGACGGCTCCGTCATCTGGATCAGCGAATCCTGCCGCGAGGTGCGCAGCATCCAGGGGGAGCTCGTCTATTACGAGGGCACCGTGGAGGATATCTCACAGCGCAAGCGGGCCGAGATCGAGCTGTTGGCGGCGCGCGAGCAGGCGGAGCGGTCGAATCGGGCGAAGTCGGTCTTCCTGGCCAACATGAGCCACGAGCTTCGCACTCCGCTCAATGCGATCCTGGGCTTTTCCGAACTGATCGAGCAGGAGGTGTTCGGGCCAATCGGCGAGCGGCGCTATATCGAGTTCGCGCAGGACATCCTGCGCAGCGGCCGGCACCTGCTCGACATCATCAGCAACATCCTGGATCTGGCCAAAGTCGAGGCGGGCCGGCTGCAGCTGGAGGAGCGAGATGTCGACATCGTCGATCTTATAAGGGGATCGGAACGGCTGGTCGCCGAAATGGCGCGGCGGCGCGACATCGCGCTCACCAGCAGGTTGCCGGCGGGCCCGGTCATCATGCTGGCAGACCCAACGCGCATGAAGCAGATACTGCTCAATCTTCTGTCCAATGCCGTCAAGTTCACGCCGGAGACCCACAGTGTGACTTTGTCCTGCAGCCGCGAGCGCGACCAGCTGATCATCTCGGTCGTCGATACCGGCATTGGGATGACGGCGGAAGAGGTCATCGAGGTGATGCAGCCCTTCCACCAGGTCGACAACTCGCTGTCGCGGCGATATGAGGGCACGGGGCTCGGGCTGCCGCTGACCCAGTCCCTGGTCGACCTGCACGAGGGAACCATGGAGATCAGGAGCGAGGTCGCGGTAGGGACAACCGTGACCGTCCGCCTGCCCGGCGCGCGTGTGCTCGATTGGGGACCGCTCGGTTAGGCGAATCTTGCCGGGAAATCCTATAGGGTCGCTGCCAGGGCGGATAGCGCCGGGTGCTCGGTCGCGCCGTCGGCCAGCCGGGGCAGCGCTATGACCGCGGTCGCGGGTGCGAAGCGGCGGATGGTTTCAACGGTGTCGACGAGGCCGACCGAGCTTTTGGCGGTTTCGCTGACAATCAGTGCGCGGACCGCGATGCGGCGGCGGTCGAGCACATCGAGCGCGGTGAGCGTATGGCTGAGCGTGCCAAGGTAGCTGCCTGCGACGAGCAGCACCGGAAGCCCGAGTGCTGCCATCCAGTCGAGCACGGTGTGCCCAGCGTCAAGCGGCACCATGATCCCGCCGACCCCCTCGATCAGCAGCACGCCGTCATGGTCTGCGATGCGGTGGGCGCACCAGGTCACCAGCGCATCGAAATCGATCGACCTGCCTTGGCGGGCGGCCGCCATATCGGGTGACAGCGGGGCGACGAAGCGCCAGGGTGAGATCCGCTCGATCTCATCCTGCGTGAGCGGGTGCTCCAGAGCGGTGAGCAGGCGGCCGGTGTCACTGGTCTCGATCTCCGCCGGCTCGAACCCGCTGATCACCGGCTTCAGCGCGTCGACGGGCCGTCTCTGCCGCCGAAGCGCGCGAATGAGGGCCGAGGCGACGAAGCTCTTGCCGATATCGGTGCCGGTCGCGGTAACGAAATAGGCGGTCATGCCGCCTGGCGGCCGGGCAGGATGCGCGTGGCGACGACACGTGCCAGCCGCTCGATCTCGCTGTCGGGATGAAGCGCGGTGAAAGCGATCCGCAAGCGCGCCGTGCCGGGCGGAACCGTGGGCGGACGGATCGCCACGACGAGGAAGCCTTCCTGTTCCAGCAGGCGTTGCGCCTGCAGGGCCGCACCAGCGTCCCCGATCACGATCGGCACGATCGGGCTTTGCGCCTCGGGCAGGCCGAGCAGACGAGTGAAGGTCCGGGCCTTGGCCGTGGGCAGCGCGGCGTAGGCCGGATCGGTCTGAATGAGTTCGAGTGCTGCGATGGCGGCGGCGGCTGACGCGGGCGGCAGACCGGTTGAATAAACCAGCGTACGGGCCCGGCTCTTCATCAGGTCTATCACCGGCCGGGAGGCACACAGATAGCCGCCATAGCCACCGATTGCCTTTGACAGGGTGCCCATCTGCAGCGGGACGGCGGCCTTGGTGCCAGTCACGAAGCTGGAGCCCCGCCTCTCGCCGACCACGCCAATGCCGTGCGCATCGTCCGAAAGCAGCCAGCAATCGGTCCGCTCGGCGATCGCCGCCAGGTCGTGCAACGGTGCCAAGTCGCCATCCATCGAGAACACGCCATCCGTGGCGATCATCGCGTGACGATGATGTGCGCGGTGCGCGGCCAGAAGCGTTTCGAGATGAGCAAGATCGTTGTGCTGGAACGGCATCATCCGCGCGCCGGAGAGCTTGGCGCCGGCCATGATGCAGGAGTGAGCGAGCTCGTCGACCAGCACGAGATCGGCCGGGCCGATCAGAGCCGGGATGATGCCGGCATTGGCAAGGTAGCCCGAGCCGAACACGCAGGCCGCTGCCGTTCCCTTGAGCCGGGCGAGCTTGTCCTCCAGCACGGCGAACAGCGGATGATTGCCGGTAACCAGCCGCGACGCGCCCGCTCCCACACCCCACTCCGCAACGGCCGTGCAGGCGGCGTCCTTGACGCTCGGATGCTGGCTCAGATTCAGGTAGTCATTGCATGAGAAGGACAGCAGCCGGCGCCCGTCCCGAACAGCCCAAATGCCTTCTGTACGCGCAGTTTCGACGAGCGTACGGCGCAGCGTACGGCGTTCAAGCGCAGCCAATTTCTCAGTGGCGAAGGCGTCGAGGGATGACAATTTGGCGCACTACCGTTTCGAATCAGGACCGGGCTCTTTGAGTTGGGCGGGGTTGGCGACCTTGGTTCTGCCAGCCTGCCCGGCTCGCACGATTGGAATGCTGAAGATGGCCGTCACTGATTTGAACTGCGACATAAACGCCCGCTTTCGCGCGCCCGGCGCGGTGCGTCATGACTGGACGCGGGAGGAGATCCGAGCGCTGTTCACGCTGCCCTTCCCCGACCTTATCTTCCAGGCGCAGACGGTCCATCGGATGGTTTTTGATCCGCTGCAGGTCCAGATTTCGACCTTGCTGTCGATCAAGACCGGCGGCTGCCCCGAGGACTGCGCCTATTGTCCGCAGAGCGCGGCATACGAGACCGACCTGAAGGCCGGGAAGCTGATGGATGTCGCCGCCGTGCTGGAAGAGGCGAAGGCAGCCAAGGCTGCCGGAGCCGGCCGGTTCTGCATGGGTGCGGCCTGGCGGTCGCCCAAGGACCGCGACCTCGATGCGGTGTGCGCGATGGTCGAGGGGGTGAAGGCGCTGGGGCTGGAGAGCTGCGTCACGCTTGGCATGCTGACTCCGCCGCAGGCGGAGCGGCTCAAGGATGCCGGGCTCGACTATTACAACCACAACCTTGACACCTCGCCGGAATATTACGGGCAGATCATCACGACCCGCACCTATCAGGACCGGCTGGATACGCTGTCGGCGGTCCGCCAGGCAGGCATCAATGTATGCTGCGGGGGCATCGTGGGCTTGGGCGAGGCGCTCGAGGACCGGGTCGGCATGATCCACACGCTGGCGACCTTGCCGCAGCATCCCGAGAGCGTGCCGATCAACATGCTGGTGCAAGTCGAGGGGACGCCGCTCAGCGATGGCGCGGCCAAGATCGACGGGCTCGATTTTGTCCGTACCATTGCAGTCGCGCGCATCGCCATGCCGGGCTCGATGGTAAGACTGTCGGCCGGGCGGGAGGACATGAGCGACGAGACTCAGGCGCTGTGCTTCCTGGCCGGCGCCAACTCGATCTTCTACGGACCGAAGCTGCTGACGACGCCAAATCCGGCGCAGGACCGAGACATGGCATTGCTCGGCCGGCTGGGCATGAGCCCGATGGGGCTGTGACGCCAACGAGCGACGTCCCGCCACCCTGGCTCTCCTCCGGCCTCGCCCACATCTGGGCGCCCTACAGCCAGATGAAAACGGCGACGCCGCCGCTGGCGGTTGATCGAACCGAAGGGGTGCGCATCCATCTGGCCGACGGGCGTGTATTGATCGACGGCATCGCATCCTGGTGGACGGCGTGCCATGGCTATAACCACCCACATATCCGTGCCGCCGTCGCGCGGCAGCTCGGGACCATGCCGCATGTCATGTTCGGCGGGTTGGCGCATGAGCCTGCGCTGACGCTCGCATCGCGACTGGCGGCAATGCTGCCGGGCGATCTCGATCGGGTGTTCTTCTCGGATTCGGGCTCGGTTTCAGTCGAGGTGGCGATGAAGATGGCGCTGCAGTTCTGGCTGAACCGGGGCGAGCGCCGGCGTACAAAGTTCCTCGCCTTCAATGGCGGGTATCACGGCGATACGCTGGGTACGATGGCGGTGTGCGATCCCGGCGAGGGCATGCACAGCCTGTTCACCGGCCTGTTGCCGCCACAGCCGATGCTGGACTTGCCGCGCGACGAGGGCAGCATCACGGCGCTCGACCGGTTCCTCGACGCCCATGCCGGTGAACTGGCCGGGATTATCGTCGAGCCACTGATCCAGGGCGCGGGCGGGATGATCTTCCACGCGCCCGAGGTGCTGCGCCGGCTGCGTGATGCGGCCGACCGTTATGACCTTATCCTGATCTTCGACGAAATCTTTACCGGCTTCGGCCGCACCGGCACGATGTTCGCCTACGAGGCGAGTGGGGTGGCGCCCGATATCGTCACCCTGTCAAAGGCACTGACCGGCGGGACGATGGGGCTGGCGGCGACGGTAGCATCGCGGCGCATCTTCGACGGCTTCTGGTCGGACGACCCGGCGCATGCGTTGATGCACGGTCCCACCTTCATGGCCAACCCGCTCGCCTGCGCGGCCGCCAACGCCTCGCTCGACCTGTTCGAGACGGAGCCCCGCCTGGACCAGGTGGCCGCGGTCGCCGCCGGGCTGAACGAGGGGCTTGCGCCCTGCCGCAAGATCGGCGGCGTCAAGGAGGTGCGGGTGATGGGCGCGGTCGGCGTGGTCGAGCTGGAGAGGCTGAAGGATGCGAAGGCGCTGCAACGTCGCTGCGTCGGGGAAGGTATCTGGGTGCGGCCGTTCCGGGATATCGTCTACCTGACGCCGTCATTCACCATCGGCGAGGCGGATTTGGCGCGGCTGACCGGCACGATTGTGAACGTATTGCAGACGTAGGGCGGGTGAGCGGAGCGTATCCGCCGCCCCGCAGCGGCACCGATGACTCGACGGAATGCGCTTCGCTTTTCCGCCCTACGGCGGGCTGCCTAGACCATCATCCCCAGCGCGCGCTTGTAGAGGTCGAGCAACTCTTCCTGCTCGCGCCTGGTGTCGGACTCCATTTTCCTCAAACGCACGATCTGGCGCATGACCTTGACCTCAAAGCCAGTGCCTTTGGCCTCGGCGTAGACTTCTTTGATGTCGGCGGCGATGCCGGCCTTTTCCTCTTCCAGCCGCTCGATCCGTTCGATGAAGGATTTGAGCCGGGCGGCGGAGCTGTCGCTGGTGGCGGCGTCGGCGGGGCCCTGGTCAAGCGCGGCGTCTGGCATCTCGGTCGGTTCCGTTATGGAGTGGAGCGCGGAAGCTACGGCGAGTCGGGACGATAGACAAGCAGCGCCCATCGTATCCGCGTTTTTCCTAGCACCATACGATTGCCCGGCGCGCGCCCATTGGCTAGGGTGGCCTCAAACACCAAGTGCCGGGGGCACCAACAGCCCATGAAGGTCAACTTAGAAATCGACTGCACGCCCGAAGAGGCGCGCGCCTTTTTCGGTCTGCCCGACGTCGCGCCCATGCAGGAGCGACTGATGAAGGAGGTCGAGGCGCAGATGCTGGGGGCGATGAAGGCGATGGAGCCGGAGGCGCTGTTCAATACGTGGCTGCCGGCATCAATGCAGGGGCTGGAGAATTTCCAGAAGATGTTCTGGAACGCGATGGGCGACCCGAAGAAGAGGTAGAGAATTTTATGGCCATAGACGACCGCTCACTCCCGACCGATCCTGCGCCCTATTACGAGGCACATGTCTTCATGTGCACGAATGACCGCGGCGAAGGCGCCAAGCGGCCGTCTTGCGCCCGGCGCGGGTCGGAGAAGCTGCGCGACTACATGAAGGCCCAGGCGCGCGCGGCGGGACTCGCCAATGTGCGGGTTAACGCCTCGGGCTGCCTCGACCGCTGCGAGCTCGGCTGCACCATGGTGATCTATCCCGAGGGCGTCTGGTACCACTACGATACCCGCGCCGACCTGGACGAGATCCTGGAGAGCCACCTGAAGCAGGGCAAGCGGGTCGAACGGCTGATGATGACGACCGAGCAGCAAGAGCTCCGGCCCGAGCAGGTGCCCGTCCCCGCCGAATAATCGTGCGCCCGTGAGACGCGGGTGACTGATACCATCTTTGCACTGGCGAGCGCGCCCGGGCGGGCGGCGATTGCGGTTTGGCGTGTGTCGGGCCCGGGTGTCGTCGGCGCACTTCGCGCGCTGACCGGGCGCGAACCCCCTGCCCCGCGTCGCGCGGTGCGCAGCGATATTGTCGATCCGGCCACCGGCGTGTTGCTCGATCAGGCGCTGGTGCTGTTCATGCCCGCGCCGGCCAGCTTCACCGGTGAGGATGCGGCCGAATTGCATACCCATGGGGGGCGCGCCGTGGCCGAGGCGATTGCCGGTGCGCTCGGCCGCCTGCCTGGTTTTCGCGCCGCCGAGCCCGGCGAGTTTTCCCGTCGCGCCTTCTTGAACAACAAGCTCGATCTGGTGGAGGCCGAAGCCATTGCCGATCTGGCCGCGGCCGAGACCGAGGCGCAGCGGCGACAGGCGCTGGCTCAGGCGGGTGGTGCGCTGAGCGTGCTCTATGACGATTGGCGAGAGGCGCTGATCCGGCTACGTGCGCATCTGGAAGCAGCGATCGAATTTCCTGACGAAGATATCGGCGATCCGATTGCCGAATTGTCCGGACAATTAGGGCTGCTTTGTGCGGAGATTGCGGCACATCTCGCGGACGCGCGGCGCGGCGAGCGACTGCGGGACGGCATCACCGTCGCGGTGGTGGGCGCCCCCAATGCCGGCAAGTCAAGCTTGGTGAACGCGCTGGCCCGCCGCGACGTGGCGATCGTGTCTCCCGAAGCGGGCACGACGCGCGACGCGATCGAGGTGCATCTCGATCTCGATGGTTATCCGGTGATCCTGATCGACACCGCGGGGCTGCGCGAAGCCGGCGGGAGCATCGAGGCGGAGGGCATCGCCCGCGCCCGTGCCCGCGCCGCCGAGGCCGACCTGGTATTGGCGCTGTTCGCGGCCGACGCGGAGCTGGATTTCGAGACCGTCGCGCTGCTGGACGAGCGGGCGATTGTGGTCGCGAGCAAGGCGGACTTGGCGACGCCAGGTCGGGCGGCGGCAGCCCCTCGCCCCAACCCTCTCCCCGCCGGCGGGGAGAGGGAGCCTGAGGGCACGCACTTCATATCCCCCCTCCCCGCTGGCGCGGAGAGGGCTAAGGTGAGGGGCGAGCTGGCCTCGCCGCCTATCTTCATCTCAACAGAGACCAACGTCGGCATCGACAACCTGCTGGCAGCCCTGACCACTCGCGTCGCCGATCTGTTCGCCGATCGTGGCGCTCCGCCGCCGACCCGCGCGCGCCACCGCGAGGCGCTGGCGATCTGCCTCAGCGCGCTCGACCAGGCGAAGGCAGCCCCCCTGCCCGAACTCGCCGCCGAAGAGCTCCGGCGCGCCGCGGATGCGCTCGGCCGGATCACCGGGCGCATCGATATCGAGGACATGCTCGACGCGGTGTTCCGGGATTTCTGCATCGGGAAGTGAGCGATATTGGGTAGCAAGCCCGTCGGGCAAAGCGATTTCGGTAAGAGGGAAACGTCACTGCGATCCCGCCGGCGATGACCCTTCGAGGCAGCAAAACGCCCATGATCCGGGGCCAACTATCCTACCCTCTCATGCCTGGGTCCGTTCACAGCCTGGAATACCTCTCATCATCCGCGATATCGTTGCCCCTGGGGGAGCAATGAGCAGTCGCTAGGGGGCGGCGCCGGTCCATGCCGTGTTTCACGTGAAACACGGCACCTACGGAAAGATGCGCCCGTCAGTTGGCGATCTGCATGCGCCAGATCACGCGCCAGCCGTTGTCGCTATAGGACAGCACCAACACCTCACGGCCTGCTGCGCTACGGGAGTGACCGTGGACCGTCCAGGCCATGTCCCATGCATATTCGATAACGGCGGCGCGACCGCGCTCCGTGACCGAATAGCTCGAGGTGTGGAAATGTTGGACGTTACTGCTCCGCATGAACGCGCGATAGCTTTCTATCGCGGCTGCCAGGCTGTTGAGCCGCGGCTCGCCACCGGGCGCCACCATGACGACGTGCTCGTCCAGATAGGCCGCCAAATCATCAAAGCGGCTTTCAAGCCAGCACCGGTCCATTGCTCGGACGAATCGGATCAGCTCTTCCCCCATGAATTGATTATCGGCCGCGCGAGGGCAACTGAGAAGCGGCGAGTAGGGAGAAACACACGACATGCATCCGATTTCCGCCCACCTCCGTGAGCGTAAAGGCGTGAATAGTGGGTTCGCCGGGCGCTAGGCATTCTGTGGGGTTGTTTCACGTGAAACAGTTCCTCGCCCTTTGACCGTCCAGGGCAAAATCCGTACAACCTCTGACCATGAAGGCATGGGACGTCATTGTCGTCGGCGGCGGGCACGCCGGGACCGAAGCGGCAGCGGCCGCGGCGAGGATGGGCGCGCGCACGGCGCTGGTCACGCATAGTCGCGACACCGTGGGCGTGATGTCGTGCAACCCGGCGATCGGCGGGCTGGGTAAGGGGCACCTGGTTCGGGAGATCGATGCGCTCGACGGAATCATGGGCCGCGCGATCGATCGAGCCGGCATCCAGTTCCGCATGCTGAACCGCTCAAAGGGCCCGGCGGTGCGCGGGCCGCGCGCGCAGGCAGATCGCAAGCGCTATCGTCAGGCTATCCAGAACCTTCTGGCGGAGCAGCCGGGGCTGGACATCGTAGCGGGTGCGGTGCTTGACCTGATCATTGCCGCCGGGGGCGCCGTGACGGGCGTCGCTCTGGCTGATGGGCAATCGCTGAACGCCGGTGCGGTGGTGCTCACGACCGGCACTTTTCTCAATGGTCTCATACACATAGGCGAAACGAAAATTCCCGCCGGACGGGTAGGCGAA
>CAZVYC010000026.1:14809-32146 GCA_964631425.1 uncultured Rhodospirillales bacterium | reverse complement strand
GCTGGACCGGCTCCTGGCGCGGCTTCACCGGTCGACAGCCCAGGGAACGATGCCGCCCGACGCCACTATCGCGCCTGCCCTTGGCTGCACGCGCGAGGAGGCCGACCAGGTTCTGCTGGCGCTGGGCTGGGGCCGTTTCGATGTGGACGGCACGATCCTCTACCGCCGCCAGCGCCCGCCGGTGCTCGAGGATGGCCGGTCCCGGCGCCGCCCGTCCGCGCGCCGTGACGTGGAGCGCTCGCCCTTCGCTGTCCTGAAGCAACTCGCGGCGGCCAAATGACCGAACCCGCGGCCAGGATCCGTCTCGACAAATGGCTCTGGCACGCCCGCTTCGTGAAAACCCGGGCGCTGGCTGCCAAGCTGTGCACCGACGGCATCCGCGTCGACGGCGTACTGGTCGAAAAGCCCGGCGCGATGGTGCGGCCGGGGCAGGTGCTGACCTTCGCGCTTGGCCGTCATGTGCGCGTGGTGGAGCTGGTGGCGATAGGCGTCCGCCGGGGGCCGGCCAAGGAGGCGCAGACTCTCTACCGCGATCTGGCCCCGCCGACGCCGGACACGGCCATGCCAGGGGATTTGCCGTTCTTGTAGTTCACCAATAAATCTCCTTTTCCATTGTCCCGACGAAAGCCGGGACCCAATTTCCAGCCATCTCTGCTGCCGAAAGTTGGGTCCCCGGCCTCCGCCGGGATGACGGGTATCGAGAAATTTGGTGACGCAAATCGAGGCTCTGATGCCGGCAGGAATTGATCACTTGATTATCACGGATGCAGGCAATTCCGACCTTCCCGGAATCGCCGACCTCGTGAATTCCGCCTATCGGGGCGAATCCGCGCGCCTCGGCTGGGCGCACGAGGGCGACATCATCGGTGGCCAGCGCACCGATGTGGAGTCGCTCGCCCGCGACCTCAACGGCCCCCGTCCCAGCACGATTCTCTGCCTGCGGGAACAGGAAGGCGGTCCTATCCTGGCCTGTGTCTTTCTGGAACTGGTCGTCGCGCCGGACGAGGGCGCGCGCTGCTACCTCGGCATGCTGACGGTTGAGCCCACCCTGCAGGATCGCGGTCTCGGCCGGATCATGCTGGAGGCCGGGGAGCGGCAGGCGCGCGCCTGGGGCGCGTCCATGGTGACGATGACCGTCATCCATTTGCGCGATACGCTCATCGCCTGGTACGAGCGGCGCGGCTATCGCCGGACCGGCGAGACCCAGCCGTTCCCCTACGGCGACCCGCGTTTCGGCTTGCCACGGCGCGACGACCTCTATTTCGTGGTACTGGAAAAGACCCTGGCAGCAACCTGACTATCCGGTCAACGCCGCCATCACCTCGTCCACCGACAGGCTCCCTAGGTCGTCTCGCCGGATCACGGTGACGCTGGCGCCACGCGGCGCGGAGCGGACCGGATCCGAGTCCGACGAGAACAGCGAGACCACTGGGCAGTCCAGCATCGCGATCAGGTGCATCGGGCCGGTGTCGTTGCCAACGGCGAGCTGGGCGCGCCGCGCCAAGCCGGCGATCGTGAACAGCGAAGTCTGCCCGATGAGGCTGCGCGCCCGTGGGCACAGCGCACGGATCGCGTCGCCGAGTGGCTGCTCGCCGGGCGTGCCGATCACGACCGGCGTGACACCCCGATCGAGCAGTCCGCTCGCCAGCATTCCGTAGCGCGCGATCGGCCACCGCTTGCCAGGCCGGTGCGGCGCCGAGCCGGGGATCAGCAGCGCGAAGCGCGACGGCAGGCCGAAGCGCCTGATGTCCTCATCCAGCCAGGCAAGGTCCGGCGGGGGAATCTGCTCGATCCCGGCAACCGCCAGCTGTGCGGCGTGAATGTCATAGGCGTGCATATAGCGGCGAGTCGGGTCCTTGTGCGGATGCGAGGCGCCGCGCGCGACGCCAGACCACTCTGGTTTGCGGAACGGCCAGAACAAGTGGAAATAGGCAGCGGTCCGGTCCTGTGCCTGCAGGTCGTAGACTCGGTCGAACTGCCCGGCGCGCAGCATCCGCCTGAGCGCCCGCCAGCCTGCCACATCGTGCCAGCGCGGCTTCGGGTCGACCTGCACACGATTGAACCAGCCGGACCTTTCGCCCAGTTCCACGAATGGTCGGGTGGTGAGCAGCGTAATGTCCGCCGCCGGGTGGTGCCGTCGGATTGCTGCCATCGCCGGCAGCGCCATGATGAAGTCGCCCAGCGCTGACAGGCGGATCACCAGAATCCGCAAGGGCGTCGCTGAATCCGGCTCGGCCGGAGGGACGGCTTGACAGTCCAAGGCTCTCTCGCCATTTTCGGGGGACATCGGTCGATCGTTCGCGAGTGGCACTGTTGCGGCCAGACATAGACTGATCGTCGGAAAAAATTCGAGCATGAATCTTACCGTCACAGGCAAACATCTCGACGTCGGCGAGTCGTTGCGCGGTTATGTCGAGCAGCAGCTGACCGCCGTCACCGAGAAATACTTCAGCAACCCGATCGACGCCACCGTGGTGTTCTCGCAAGAGGCGTACCTCTACCGCGCCGACGTGTCGGTCAGGGTCGGTCACGATATCCTACTCCAATCGAGCGCGGAGGCGACGGACATTTATCCGGCTTTTGATGCCGCTGCAGATAAGGTGGGCAAGCGTCTGCGACGCTATAAACGGCGCCTGCGCGACCATCATCTGCATGATGCCGCCCAGGCGGCCGAGGCGGCGCAAGTGCCGGCGCGACAATATGTAATCGAGGCAGGCACCTCCTCTTTGGGAGATGATGAGGACACAGGCACAGAACCTGTGATCATCGCCGAGATGGACACCACCATAGAGACCATGTCAGTGGCCGAGGCTGTCATGCGTATGGACCTGGCCGAGTTGCCGGCGCTGCTGTTCCGCAGCGGCGCGCACGGGGGCCTGAACATGATCTATCGCCGGCCGGACGGCCACGTCGGCTGGATAGATCCCAAGGGATTGAGCAAAACTTGATCACATCCAGCAATCTTGGGGCGAGCGCGGCCGTGGCCGATTGCGCCGATCTGATCTCGTCAGACTGCGTGCTGGTCAATGTGCGCGCGGGCAATAAGAAGCAGGTACTCCAGGAGCTGGCGCGCAAGGCCGCCGCGATCACCGGCCTTCCCGAAGACACTATCTATGAGGTGTTGATGGAGCGCGAGCGGCTCGGCACCACTGGGATCGGCCACGGCATCGCCATTCCGCACGGCAAGCTGCCCGGCCTCGACCGCGTCTACGGGGTGTTCGCCAAGCTTGATCGTCCCGTCGATTTCGACGCGATCGACGATCAGCCGGTCGATCTCATCTTCCTTTTGCTGGCGCCGGCGAATTGTGGCGGCGATCACCTGAAGGCATTGGCCAAAGTCTCGCGCATGCTGCGCGACCGTCGGTTGTGCGAGAAGGTGCGGGGATCGAGCTCGTGCGAAGCCATTTATTCGCTTATGAACCAGACCGAGGATCGCAACGCCGCCTGAAGCGGCGATACCGTCCTCCGCCGACCCGGATGAACTCCGGATCGGCCGAAATCTCCATCCTTAGTGAAGCCAGACCGGTTCCAGATCGTGCTGCTGCATGGCAGCAATGCCGACTTCCCATGAGGCGACCAGCGCCAGCTGCGACCCGTCGGCGGCATGTATTGCATAGACCGACTGTCCGTCGACCATCGCGGGCTTCAGATAGGCGACGGTATTAAGGCCGAAGGCGAGCCAATCGCGCTGCGACAGGTTCTTGAGCGAGAGATTTGTGTCCGTATTCATGGTTGTAACTCCGATAGGCCCGCTCCGCAGGCCCTGATATCTCATCTGACTTGAACGTCGTTATGTTCCCTTGCCTTCTATCGTCAGGCCGACGGGCTTGGCCTTTGCGTCGGGCCTGCCGACGGATTTAATCTCCACCGTCCGGATCCGCGATTCCGGCAGCGGCCGCTTGAGGTCGACATGCAAAAGGCCGTTGTCGGTCCAGGCGCCGGTCACCTCGATACCCTCCGCCAGCACGAAGCTGCGCTGGAATTGACGCGCGGCTATGCCGCGGTGGAGATAGATCCGGTCCTTCTCGTCCTCGGCCTGCCGCCCCCGGATCACCAGCTGGTTGTCTTCAGTCGTGACCGAGAGGTCGTTGCTGGTGAAGCCGGCGACCGCCACCGTGATCCTGAGCTGGTCCGCCCCGATCTGTTCGATGTTGTAGGGGGGATACCCGTCCGCGCTGGCCTTGGTGACGCGGTCGAGCGTGCGCTCGAAATGGTCGAAGCCCAGCAGCAGCGGGCTGTTGAAAAGGGACAAACGCGTCGTCATGGCACATCTCCTCAATTGAGCGAGCGGCGATCGCATCCCGGCCTGTAGAGATGCGCACGACCCCAATTGGGCGCCGTGGGATAGAGATGGGATGGGTGCCCGCCTGATCAAGGAGCGGGCACCATTGCCCAGCCCCCGGGATCGCTCGATAATGGGTACCCAAGAACGAACCTGGACGGGAGGCAGGGACAGGATGCCACACGCGCCGATCAACGGCTTCGACCTCTATTATGAAGTTGAAGGCGAGGGAGACCCAGTCGTCTTCGCCCATGGCGGGGAGGGCGTGCATCTCTCCTGGTGGAAGCAGGTGGCAGCCTTCCGTGACCGCTGGCGCTGCGTCACCTACGATGCGCGGGGTTTTGGGCTTTCCGGAGGTGGCTGGGGGGTGCCGGAGGATCATGCGGGTGATGACCTGAAAGGTCTTCTCGACCATCTCCGCATCGACCGCAGCTTCCTGGTCGGCCATTCGATGGGCGGCCTCGCAGTCTCGAGTGTGGCACAGCGTTTCCCCGCACGGGTGCTGGGGCTGGTGATGGGCGATACGCCCTTCGGTTTCCGCACGAGCGCCCTATCCCGCTGGGCGGCGGGGATGCTGGACAAGATCCCGACGGGTTTTAATGTCTTCGATCACCTCTATGCGCCCGCCTTCGCCACCGCGAACCCCGAGATGCATTACCTCTACCGCGCCATCGCACGGCTGAACGCCGGCCGCCAGCAGCCGCGCGACACTGGGGACTATCTCGAAGCCTATGTCCGCATGCGGGACGCGCCGCCGGTCGACTATTCCGACTTTCCAGTGCCGTCGCTGTTTGTCGTCGGCGACCAGGACGCGCTGACCTTGCCCTGGCTGATCGAGGAAACGGCCAAGGCGGTCGGCGGCGCCCGGTTCGCGCTGGTTGAAGGCGCTGGTCACTCGGTCTTCGCCGAGAAGAGCGAGATCTACAATCGCCTGCTGGCCGGGTTCTTCGACGAGGTCACACGGGCACGAGGGGTGGGCTGACCGTCTGTTCGCCGCTTCGCAATTTCGCTAAGAACCGCCCACATGCAATGCAGCATCTCACCCGCTTCCACAGGATATGATGAAAATGCTGAGTGATCCCATCGTCATCGCCGGCGCCGCGCGCACGCCGATCGGCCGTTTCCAGGGCGAGCTCTCCGGTATCGCGGCGCCCAGACTGGGTGCCGCCGCGATCGCCGGCGCACTCGACAAGGCCGGGCTGCCGGCTGCCGAGGTCGGCGAAGTGGTGATGGGCTGCGTGCTGCCGGCCGGCCTCGGCCAGGCGCCGGCGCGGCAGGCGGGCCGCTATGCCGGACTGCCCGACGACACCGGCGCCACGACGATCAACAAGATGTGCGGCTCGGGTATGAAGGCCGTCATGCTGGCTCATGACCTGATCGCCGCCGGCTCCGCCGACATCGTCGTGGCGGGCGGCATGGAGAGCATGTCGAACGCGCCCTATCTCCTGACCAAGGCCAGGAGCGGCTATAAATATGGCCACTCGACCATGTACGACCATGTCGCGCTCGACGGGCTGGAGGATGCCTATGAGCCCGGCCGGGCGATGGGCACGTTCGGCGAAGATGCCGCCCAGCACTACCAGTTCACCCGCCAGCAGCAGGACGCCTATGCCGTGGCCTCGGTGACCAAGGCGCGCGCCGCGATCGAGCACGGCGCGTTCTCCGGTGAGATCGTGCCGGTCGCGGTTCAGGCGAAGGGCGGCGAGACCTCGATGGAGCGCGACGAAGGCCCGCTCAAGCTCGACACCGACAAGATCCCGAAGCTGAAACCCGCCTTCCGCCCCGATGGCACCATCACCGCCGCCAGCTCCAGTTATAATGCCGACGGCGCGGCAGCCTTGGTGCTGACCCGCCGCTCTATTGCGGAAGCCAAGGGCCTGCCGATTCTCGCGACCCTGCTCGCCCACGCGACCCAGAGCCAGGAGCCGGCCTGGTTCACCACCGCGCCCATCGGGGCCATCCGCAAGGTGCTGGCCAAGACCGGCTGGGAAGTGTCGGACGTCGATCTCTACGAGATCAACGAGGCTTTCGCGGTCGTGACGATGGCGGCGATCCGCGACCTGTCGCTCGATCCGGAGCGAGTCAACATCCATGGCGGCGCCTGTGCCCTCGGGCATCCGATCGGCGCCAGCGGCGCCCGCATCATCGTGACGTTGCTGGGCGCGATGGCTGGGCAGGGCGCGCGGCGCGGGGTCGCCAGCCTCTGCATCGGCGGCGGCGAGGCGACGGCGGTGGCGCTCGAACGAACCGCCTAGAGGCGAGATGAAGCGCGTCCTCGCCATCCGCCATGTGCATTTCGAGGACCTGGGGATCCTGGGCCCGGTCCTCGAGGCGCGCGACTACGCCATCCGGTATGCCGATGCCGGCCTGGACGATCTTGCCCAGCTCGACGAGGCGGCGATCGATCTCCTGGTCATTCTGGGTGGCCCGATCGGAGCCTATGAGGAAGATCGCTATCCCTTCCTGACGGCGGAGCTTGCGCTCATCGCCCGGCGGCTCGAGTCGAGCCGCCCGATCCTCGGGCTTTGCCTTGGCGCACAGCTGATGGCGCGAGCGCTGGGGGCCAATGTGCGGGCAGGGCCCGCGAAGGAGATCGGCTGGGGACCGGTCGTGTTGACGGAACAGGGACTGGCCGGTCCGCTGAGCCATCTGGGTGCTGAACCTGTGCTCCACTGGCATGGTGACATGTTTGACCTGCCTTCTGGGGCGGATAGGCTGGCCTCGACAGCGCTTTGCCCCAATCAAGCCTTCGCGTCCGGTCCGTCGGTGCTGGGCATCCAGTTCCATCCCGAACTGTCGCCCGACGGCTTCGAGCGGTGGTTGATCGGCCACGCGGTCGAGATTGCCGCCACGCAGCAATCACCCGAAATCCTGAGGCGGGAAACCGCGCTCTACGGCCCCGATGCAGTTCGCCGCGGGCAAGCTGTGTTCGAAGACTGGCTCTCGGCCCTGCCGGCATAAAAAACGACCCCGCCGAGGCGGGGCCGTTCAGACGCACGAGAAAAATGGATCAGCCGGCAATGCTCATCAGCGCGCGCTTCAGGCTTTCCGCACCCGGATTGTGCCCTTCGTTCAGGTTCAGGATAGACTTGACCGCGATCGGTCGGCCGTAATAGCCCTCGTTATAGCTGTCGCGCGGCTTCACGATCGAGCCTTCAAGCGTGATGCCGGCATAGGCGCCCGACGAGGAGGACCAGACAATGATGTCCGCCGCATTGAGCGCGGTGCTGAGGTCGGCCTCCGCGCTCGAGCCCAGCGTCACGACCGAGATGCCGGCCTGCGCGCCGAACTTGAACTGGTCCTGCTCTAGTGCGCGGAGCGCCTTCTCGGATTCGACGATCATGACGACTTCCGCAGACTGGATGCCGATCTGCAGCCCGAACGAAGCCGAAGCCAGCGTATAGAACGCCGGGTCGGTCCAGGTACGGTTGGCGCTGCGCGCCAGCATCACGCCGTCGCCGCCCGACCCGCCGAGGAAGAAGCCGGCTCTTACCAGGTTGGGCACGATCATCACGGCGCGAGCACGCCGCAGCAGGTCCTTGGCCGTGCCGAACTCTTTGTCGGTCTTCAGGTGATCGAGCGTGATTCGTGCCTCATCCACCAGGTTCTGCTGATCGGTCGCGGCGATAGATGCGCCCGGCGACATGAGTGCAAACCCCATAGCCGCCAATGCGGCGATTGCAAATCGTTTCATCATCTTGGCTTTCTGTAGGCTGACCTTGCCGGAAAGGAATCAATCGGCTTCCTAACACTGGCCCGGCCAGGAGTGTTCCACAGTTAAACCCCAGAGAAAGGGGTCGTGCTACTCAGCGGCGGCCGGAACGTCGCTCTGCCGGTCGAAGCCCGTGGCCGACGCCACCTCGGGATGCCGATAGCCTGACATCTCGGCGCCGGCATTCGGCGAGAGGCGCAGGAAGATCAGAATCGATATGATCGGGATCGCGCCGACGATGAGGAAGGTCGGAATGAAACTTTGGGCGTCAGGCGCCGCTGCGCCGGAAATCCTGGTGACCAGCCCCAGCACCGTCGCGCCGACGGCGACCCCAAGGCTCATCGAGATCTGCTGAGCCACGCTGCTGATCGAGGTCCCGCCCGACATGCGCTGCGGGCTCAAATCGGCGAAACCGAGCGCGCTCATACAGGTGAACTGCAGCGCCCTGAGAAAGCCGGAGGCGGTTAGCAGGATCACGATCAGGTAGGCCGGCGTGTCGGCCCGGATCAGCGCCATCGCCATGATCGTGACGCCGACCAGCGTGGAGTTGCCGACCAGCAGCCGGCGGAAGCCGAAGCGCCGCAGCAGCGGCGAGACCACCAGCTTCAGGCTGATCGCGCCGATCGCGACAGTGAAAGTCAGCGCGCCGGACTCAAGCGGCGTGCGGTGGAACCCCAGCTGGAACAAGAGCGGCAGCAGGAACGGCGTCGCCCCGAACCCCATCCGGCAGATCGTCCCGCCCACCACGGAAGCCCGGAAGGTCGGGATACGGAACAGCGTCAGGTCGAGCGCCGGCGCCGGCACACGCTTGGCGTGGCGCCAATAGAGGACCAGCGCGACTGCGGAAACCGCCATCAGCGCGATCTGCACGCTCACCGGGAAAACGCCGCGGCCGGTATTCTCGATGCCCAGCACCATGCCCGCAAGCCCGATGCCGATCAGCAGGAAGCCGACCAGGTCGGGCGGACGCACGTCCGGATCGCGGAAATTTTCGATGACCTTGAGCGCGGCGACGATGCCGATGACGCCGATGGGCAGGTTGATGTAAAATATCCAGCGCCACGACGCATAGGTCGTGATCGCGCCGCCGATCAGCGGGCCCACCAGCGGCCCAACCAGAGCCGGTATGGTCACGTAGCTCATGGCGATGACCAGATCCCGCTTGGCGAAGCTGCGGCCCAGCACCAGCCGTCCCACAGGCGTCATCATAGCCCCGCCCAGCCCCTGCAGCGCACGCGCCGCTACCAGCATCGGCAGCGACTGCGCCATGCCGCACAAGGCCGAACTCAACGTGAACATCCCGATCGCCGCCGCGAATACGGTGCGCGCGCCATAGCGATCGGCCATCCAGCCGCTCATCGGAATGAAGATGGCGAGACTCAGCAGATAGACGCTGACCGCCATGCTGAGGCTGAGCGGCGTGACATGCAGACTGTCGGCGATCACGGGAATGGCCGTGCCGATGATCGTGGAGTCCAGATTCTCCATGAACAGCGCCACCGCGATCACGAGCGGGATCACGACGCGGAAACCTGAGGTGGGGGGACTCGACACGCTGGTCACACAGCCGATGTAGGTCACAAAGCGCGGATGATCAACGCTATACTCTGCGGCTCGGTGGCTCCAATATTTTCTGAGTTCCTGCCCGATCAGAATCCGAACATATGGTCGAGCGCGAAGCCGCCGCCCGCTCCCAGGAAGATGTGATAGCCAAACAGCCGGCAGGTGGCGTCGCGGATGATGACATAGCCACCGCCCGCTGCCTCGCGCAGCTCCGCAGGGTCGAACAGCGTCCCCAGCTCAATCAGCCGTGAGCCGGAGCAAGGGATGCCGACCCGCCGTCGCGTGATCTCGGCGCCCACGGCCGAGTGAAGGATCAGGTCGGTTTCCGAGAATGGCCGCCAGCGGCCGGAGGTCGGGTACGACAAATGGCACAGCACCCTCCCCGGCCGGTCGGAGAGCCGGAGGTAGAGGCGTGTGGTCAGGCCCGGCGGCTTGCCGATATAGGAGTTGGGCTCGTTGCGCCACACCGCCGGCACATTGAACAGATGCGAGCCGAAGCTCGTCTCCGCCTGCCGGCTGGTATCGCGGCGGACATAGCGGAAGATGGCATGGATCCAGCCGTCGCCCTCGGTGCCGCGATCGAAATCGTACCCGAGCTCGAGATGGCCATACCCGCCTGCCAGCGTCGCCCCGCGGCCGAGGATGCTGTCGAGCTCGACCGCGGTCTGGTCGCTCCGTGCCCGCTTGCCGAACGGAAATTCCGCCTGGAGGGTACCCTCGCAGTCATAGGCTCGCAGCATGAGCGCTATCCCGTCTTCCCAGGTCGCCATCGGCGTCGGCAGCACCGCGCCCGACCACTCCGCGACCGGCAGCAGCGGGCCCGGCAAGATGAACCCTTTGCCTAAGAGGCGCGTCGCCTCGGGCAGGTCGGGCGCCGGCTTGAGGTCGCTGCGCTCGACATTGACGTGGGCGACCGATCGGTAGCGATCGTAGGCGATCTCATAACGTGGCCGGCAGCAATATTTGTTGGCCCTGATCTCGAACTGCCCGGGCCATGCGACATCGCCGAAATATTGGGCGGCATCTACCGCGATTGTCCCGTACGGTGGAACCTCGCGCGTTACCGGCTTGAACTCGGGCGCGCCCATCGGGCGGATTTCGATGCCGCCCGATGGAATCGGGGTCGGATAGCAGTTCTGCACCCACAGGTTGACGCGCTGGCCGGGTGCCGCGGCCGGCAGGCCGGCATAGAAATCTGCCGGCCAGGGATTGCTGTCATGCGTGGCCGTGGTGATGGCGCCGCGGTCGTCATAGACGTCGACCGCATATTTCAGCGTGTCATGCAGCGCCGCGCCGATGACATGCACGAACAGCGATCCGGTGAATTCGCCGAGTCCGAAACGCCGGCGGATTTGGGCGCTGTCCAGGCTGATCCCGCTGGGCGAGGCCGGGAGCGGTTCCTCCCAGGTCGCCAGCTCGGCTCCGTCCGCCCCGAACAGCCGACACCACAGGCGAGTCTCGCGGGCGCCGTGATTGTGCCAGTAATTGGTCGTCGAAACCGTCGTGTGCAGCCCCTCCGCGTCGCGGAAGAACAGGAAGTCTGACACGAAATTGAGCGGATCGAGATAGCGTCCGGGACTGGTCAGCCAACCGGGTTCCAGCCGCAGCGTGTCGAGGCTGGCGGTCTCGGCGACCACCGGTCGATAGGGCCCGAGGCGGGACAGCAGCGCCTCGCCGTCGAACTCGGCGACGAACAGCAGGTCGGCCGTGCTGTCAGCCAGTTCCGTCAGCGGCCGTGCCTTGAAACCGCCGCGGTCCTGCCCGACCTCCTCAATCCGCTGGACATAGATTCCGTCGACGGTCCAGCCGGAGAGGTCGTGCAACGCGGCCAGATCGGCAAAATAGCCGGTCGGATCATAGACCGCGATCCGTTCCGCCTGGCTCAGGCGCTCGATCAGCGCCTCGATCCTTGGCGCAGTCATTGGGTGGATCGCGGCGCGATAGAAGACATTGCGACCAAGCTGGTTGTCGAATGTCCGTAAGCTTCGACGGCTGACCGTCACGATGATCTTTCTCTGAAGCGGACTCTGTCGGAACACCCCTGACACACACGCACCGCGTTGCCAAGGGCCGCCCACCGCGGATTGCCTCGCGGAGCCTGTCCTCGGGCCGGCGAAAGGCCGGACCCGCAGGCTCGCGAGGACGGTCAAAAAACGCGTGACGTCTTCGTCTCCTCCTCTACTCGTTCAGCCTCGGCGTCAGCAGTCCGCCGTCGATCGGCACCGCTGCGCCAGACATATAGGACGCATCGTCGGATAGCAGGAAGGCGATCGCCTTGCCGAATTCCTCCAGCCGGCCGACACGGTCGAAGTGCGACAGCTTGTCGAGATACTCCTGCCGGCCGGGCGTTCGTGACGGATGGGGCGGGTTGCCCAGGACGACGGCGTTGATGTTCACCCCGCGCCGCGCCACTTCCTTCGAGACAGAGCTTACCAGGGCGTGCAGCGCCATCTTGCCCGAAGCATAGGCGCTGCCCGATTCCTGCCCCAGCACCGCCGAGATCGAGCTGACGCACACCACCTTGCCATAGCCGCGCTCCAGCATGCCGGGTAGCAGCGCATGCAGCACCATAGCCTGGCTGAAGAAATTCATCTCGAAGATGGCACGGAAATGGGCGAAGTCGCTGTCGGCGAATTCCGCCCAGGGCGTTGCCGGCGGGCCGCCGCCGGCATTGTTGGCCAAGAGGTCGACCTTGCCGTGCGCCTCCGTTGCCCGCCGCACCATCTCCTGGATGAAGCTGGGATCGGTCACGCTGCCTGCATGCGTTGTCACCTTGACGCCCTGGGCGCGCAGCCGGTCGGCGGTGGCCGCCAGCGCGTCGGCGTTGACATCATTCAGCGCCAGGTCGGCACCGCCCTCGGCCAACACCTCGGCAGTCGCCATGCCGATGCCGCGCGCCGCGCCGGTGACGAGCGCGGCGCGACCCTTGAACCGCATCAGGCTGCCTTCTTCTTCGGCACGCCGAACATCGGGTTCGCCGCGTTGTTGGTCCAGATCAGGTGCTGGGTGAAACGCCATTGGCCGGAGTCTTTGCTAAAGCTGAACAGGTATGTGCCCTCGTGCAGCCCGTGTTCCCAGGCATCGTTCTCCTGGCCCACCAGCGCCATCTGGTAATGGCACAGCGCCCAGGCCTTCTTGTTGTCGTCGGCGATCCTGACCATCAGCGTGCCGATCAAATGGCGGATTTCCAGCCCCTTGATCTTGCCGAGGTCGCGCTTCTCCATCTCGACGCCCTCGGCGCGTGGCAGGGCGGGGTTGGCATGCAGGTTGATCAGCTTGTCGCGGCCCTGCACGGTCTCGTTCAGCGTGCCGCTCATGATCCGCTCGATATTCTCGTCATAGAGCTCCTGCAGCACGTCCCAGCGGCGGCTGTCGCAAGCGAAGGCGTATTCGTTGATCATCTCCTGGATACGTTGCTTGTCGGCGACGAAGTCGAGCTTCTCCTCCAGGCCCTGCCGCGGCCGCTCGTGCAGCGGGGCCAGTTCGCGCCATTTCACGTAAGCATCAGCAAGCATGTCTTTATCCTCTCTGCTGTGTTGGCGTTTCTCGTAAGAAAGGACATCCCCACAAACCGTCATTTCCGCGAAGGCGCTGCCTTGGCGGGAATGACGACCATGAGTATGAATTGACCATCCGGCATCCGTCCATCAAACCGCTGCCTTCGCGCCGCCGGAGACGTTGATCAGTTCGCCGTTGACGAACGACCCGTCATCACTGCAGAGGAACGCCACCGTCGCGGCGATGTCGTGCGGTAACCCGATGCGGCCGGCCAGGTTGGCCTTGCCCAGCCACTCGATCTCCTCGGGCTTGCGGTTGCGCTTCATCAGCGGTGTCAGGATGGCGCCTGGCGCGATGCAGTTCGCCCTGATTTTCTGCTCGGCATGATCGATCGCCAAGGCTTTGGTCAGCGACACCACCCCGCCCTTGGCCGCGACATAGGCCGGGTTTCGCCTCATGCCATTGACGCCCGCGCCCGACGAGATGTTCACGATGGCCCCGCCGCCCGCGTCGGCCATCAGCGGGATCGCCGCCTTGCACATGAGATAGGTCGAGGTCAGGTTGAGCCGGATCCACTGTTCCCACTCGTCGACCGGCATGTCGACTACGGTCTTGCCCGGCCGACTGCCGCCGACCACGTTGACCAGCACGTTGATCCTCCCGAACGCCTGGACGGCGGCGTCAACCGCCGCCTCGGCGCCTGCCAACGTCGTGGCGTCAGCGACGATGGTGCGGAGCCGGTCAGGCGCCGGGCAGTCCCGCGTCGTCTCCTCCAGCCCGGCCGGATCGATATCGGCCGCAACCACCGATGCGCCGCGCTCCGCCAGAAGCCACGCCGTCGCCTGCCCGATCCCGCCGCCGCCAGCCGTCACCAGTGCGATCCTGCCATCAAGCTGTCCTGCCATTGAGCAACTCCCCTCGAGAACGCCTGTGCGTCTCAATGCCTCCCAGCCACCTGCGCTCAGAGCCATGTCTTCGCGCTTGCGGAATTGCCCGCGGCGATTCAATCTTCTATAAGATTGTAAGGACTAGGCGAAAATGCGTCAATAACGGCAGACGGCTCTTCGAGGCCGCCTCAGGGAGAGGCAGAGTGGGGACATCCAGTGCATCGGCATTGCCGCTCGAGGCGTCGGCGCAGACTGCAGCCCGGGCTGTGTTGCCGGAAGGCTGGCGCCGGCGGCTGGCGATCATCGTGCTCCTGTCCAGCGCCCCCGGCATGGCGTTGATGTTCTCCGCGCTCGGCCCCGCTCTTCCGTTGGTGGCGGCGCACTTCAACGGCCGGACCGCGGCGCAGATCATCATGACCATGGCGGCGGCCGGCGTCGTCTTCGGCGGAGCGGTCGGCGGCTTCGTCATTAGCGCGGTCGGCGTCCGGCCGGCCCTGTTCGGCGGTCTTCTTGCCTATGCGCTCACCGGGATGGGGGGCCTCTACGTCGACAGCTTCACCGGCCTCCTGGTCACCCGCTTCCTGCTCGGCGTCTCGATCGCGCACGTCTCCAACTGCTGCCTGACCTTGTTAGGCGCCTGGTTCCGCGAGGAGGAGCGCACGCGCATCCTGGGATACCAGGCCGCCGTCGCCGGCGTGGTCAGCGTCACCATGCTGCTGGTCGGTGGCCGGCTGGCCGATTACGGCGGATGGCGCGCTCCGTTCCTGATCTACCTCATCGCGCTTCCGGTACTCGCGCTGGCGCTGGTCGCGATCCCCCGCGCCGCCGCGCCGCCGCCGGTCAGGATGAAAACCGATTGGCCGGCGATCTTCGGGCTCTGGCCGATCTACCTGCTCGTCTTCGGCCTTTTCCTCGTCTACTTCATGACCTCGGTCCAGTTCAGTTTCCTGCTGGCCGAAGACGGCATCGTCAGCTCCTTTACCCGAAGCATCGTCATTGGCGCCGGCGTCGGCGCCGGTGGCTTGTTCGGTGGCCTGTTCGGGCCGGTCTATCGCCGCCTCGGCCGTCGGGGGACGCGGCTGGTGCTGGTCGGGCTCATGACGGCCGGCTTTGCGCTGATCGGCCTGACCCACGCGCTGTGGAGCATCACGGTCGGCGCCGTCCTCTGCGGCGGGGGAGGTGGCATGCTCAGCCCCTATGTCTCGAGCCTGATGCTGGCCCGCGCCCCAGCCGAGATGCGAAGCCGCGCGCTCGGCTTCATGTTCATGATTTTCTACATCGCCGATTTCCTCAACCCGGTCGTGGTCTACCCCGCCCGTGTGGCTTTCGGCTTCCACGGCGCGTTCCTGACCGCCGCCGTCCTGCTCCTCATCGGATTGGTGGCGAGCTGGCGTGTCGGCGCGTCCTCAAAATCAGGGCCCTAAACCTGTAGATTCCCATGATTAACCTTAACGAGCCTCCCATGGTCGGCGTGCAGCTGCGCTACATGTTCGGTCCGAACCGATAGGCAGTTAGCGACGAGACAAAGCTTGAGAACCACACTCATCATGCGCTTCACTGCGATAGTCCTTCTAGCTTCCTTCATATCCGGGCATTCCTTCGCAGTCCCCGCCGGCCCCCCACCTGCGATTTACGCAGACCGTTGTGCTGTCTGCCACGGCTCGGCGTTGCGCGGCGGCGGTGCGCCGCCCTTGGCCGGTCCCACCTTCATCGCGCGCTGGGGTGGACGTCCGGCCGCGGATTTCTACAAAGTCGTGGAGACCACGATGCCGCTGAATGCCGTTGGCAAACTCAAGCCCGACGAGTATCGCGCGGTGTCGGACTACATCCTGGCTGCGAATGGCTTTAAGCCCGGCGCAAAAACACTCGCGGTCGATGCCCGCGTGCGGGCGAAGATGGCGCCGGAGCCCGACTCGGCGCTGCCCGCCGAGCCGAAATTCTTCGGTCGTGCGAAAGGAAACAGGCCCACCGATGGCGATATCGCCGCCGCGCCCGCCGGCGACTGGCTCAGCTACAATCGCGATTACCTGGGTCAGCGCTTCTCGCCCCTGACTGAGATAACGCCGGCCAATGTAGGCCGCTTGGTCCCGGTATGCCTGTTCCAGACCGGCGAGATCGGCAGCTTCGAGACCTCGCCGATTGAATTCGCCGGCCGGCTCTACGTCACCACCACCCACGACACCTTCGCGCTTGATGCTACGACCTGCCGGAAACTGTGGGAATATGACTACGTCCCGCCTGGCGCCGAGGGCCTGCCGGTCAATCGCGGCGCGGCGCTCTATCAGGGCAAGCTCTTTCGCGGCACGCCCGATGGGCACGTCATTGCGCTCGACGCCGAAACCGGCGCGCTGCTGTGGGACGTGTGGGTCGCCAACAGCCTGCACGGCTACAATATCAACGGCGCGCCGGTCGCCTTCGGCGGCAAGGTCTATGTCGGCGAGGGCGGGGCCGATCGCGGCGCCGTCGGCCACATCTATGCGTTCGATGCCGATACCGGAAAACTGGCCTGGACCTTCGATCCTATTCCTACCGGCAAACAGCCGGGTGCGGCCAGCTGGGCCAAGGGCGCCGACCTCGGCGGCGGCTCTTCGTGGACGACGATCACGGTCGATCCCAAGACCCGGCAGCTCTATGTGCCGATCGGCAACCCCGGGGCTGACATGGATGGCGCCTTGAGGCCCGGGGACAATCTCTACACCGACTCGGTCGTGGTGCTGGACGCCGATACCGGCAAGCTCGACTGGTACGCGCAGCAGATCCCGCATGACACGCATGACTGGGATACCGCGGCGGCGCCCGCGATCTACAACCTCGGCGATCGCGCCTTCATGGCGGTCGCGAGCAAGGATGGCTGGCTCTACCTCTATGACCGTGCAGCCCACACATTGCTGGGCAAGTTCGAGCTCGACGCGCATCTGAATGCTGACCGGCCACTGGTCCAGGGCGAGGCGCTGCGCGTCTGCCCCAGCACGCTCGGTGGGGCGGAGTGGAACGGGCCGGCGCTCGATCCCGCCTCAGGCACGCTGTTCGTGAACGCGGTCGACTGGTGCGGCACATTCAAGCCGGAAACCGCTGCCGGCAGTACTTTCGGCGGCAGCCTCGACTTCGACCCCTTCGATCAGGCCACCGGCTGGATCCGGGGATTCGACGCTGCGACCGGCCAGGAAAAATGGGCGCGCCATGTCGAGGGGCCGATGGTGGCCGGCCTGACGCCCACCGCGACCGGGCTTGTCTTCACCGGCCTGCCGACCGGCGCGTTCCTGGCGCTCGACGGCCGCACCGGGCAGACGCTCTATCAGTTCAACACCGGCGGCGCGATCGCCGGCGGCATCTCCACGTACGAAGTCGGCGGCCGGCAATATCCCGACACGGCGATCCTACGGAATGCGCTTCCC
>CAZVYC010000026.1:0-14799 GCA_964631425.1 uncultured Rhodospirillales bacterium | reverse complement strand
TATGTAGTCGTGCCGTCCGGCAGTGCGTCGAAGACGATCTGGAAATCCGCCGGCGCGCCGACGGTGATTGTGTTCGCGCTCCCGGAAGGGGTTAATTAGTGCCGGACAAATTCCAATGAGGGAGCAATCATCATGAGGCTTGTCAGCATCGCCGCGCTTTGCCTGCTGGCGGGATGTGCCGGAATCCCAAAAGAGCCGACCCCCGCGGCGACGGCGTCGGCGAAGACACCATGCTACGCGCCGACCACCGGTTCGCGCATCGCCGACCACAGCGGCTGCACCAGCCACACCGGCGCGATTAGCGTCAGCGGCGCAGCGCTCGCAACCGCCGCGCGCCAAACCAACCAAGGATCCGGCACCGGCCCAGGCAACAATTAGCGAAGATGCGGCACGCAGTCTGTTGACGCGCGTTCCGGCCCTGCTCTAAGCATCGCCGCACATCTTTTGCCGAGGTTCCGATGCACACCGATCCGCTCTGGATCATCATGATCGTTCTGGTCGTCGCCTTCTTCTTCTGGCAGACGCGCAAGGCCTAGTCAGCGCCCTTCGCGGTACCATGCCGCTGCCAGCGCAGCGCCCAGGAGGATCAGGAGGATCGCCGCGGGCATCAGCGGCTGCTCGGTGACGCCGCGCACCGTATAGCGGCCGTTGCGCCTGAGCCCCATCCAATCCCGCCCGCCGGTCGGCGCTTCGGCATCGACGCGGCGAATATCGAGCTTGTCTCCGTCGGCCAGCCACTGCATCGTGCCGCCGCTCGCGGCCACCACCGGCTTCAGGCGCTGATCCGTCGTCAGCACGTCGCGCAGCTCCGGCGTGTCGATCGAGCCGATGACTGCAAAGGCCGTGCGCGACCCGTCATCGACTTTGTAGAGCCCGATCGCGTCCGCCGGAATCGTGGCCCGGGCGATGCCGTGGCCGGTCTCTTCCAGTGTCACCTGCCGGCTTTTCCCGTCTGGTGCGGTCACCGTCACCACGATCGGCGTCGTCGGCATCTTCAGCGACCGGCGGGAGATCGTGATCTGCCGGTTCTTCGCCGCGGCACTCAGCTGATTCTCGTCCAGTTCCGGTTCCTTCATGAGCCAGTGCGCCAGCCGCCGCAGCAGCTCCGCCTGAGGTCCCCCGCCCTCGAAGCCGCGCGACCACAGCCAGATCTGGTCACTCGCCAGCTGCGCCACCCGGCCCTCGCCGACATGTGAGAGGATGAGCAGCGGCTTGCCCTCGGCGCCGTTCATCACCACGTTGGCGTCGCCGCCCACGGGCTCGACCTCGCCCTGTCGGAACCAGCGGCCCCAGTCCGGCACGCCCTTCTCGTTGTCGCCCGGCAGCTCGCTCGTCACCGGATGGCGCTCGCCCAAAGTCGATATTGTCGGCTTGAACGCCTCGTTCAGCTCGCGACCGGTCGGTGACCCGGGCAGCACATCGCGCAGCGCAGTGTGGAACAGCGAGGCGCTGCCTTCGAAGCCCGGCCCGCTCGCCTCCAGGATGGCGCCGCCCTTGCGCACGTAATTGGCCAGGTTGCTGTAATACTCCGGCAGCAGCAGCATCTGCTGATAATGGTCGAAGATGATGAGGTCGAACTGATGCAGCTTGACGTCGAACAGTTCGGCGATCGGGAAGGCGATCAGCGAGAGTTCGTTGAACGGTGTGCCGTCATTTTTCTCTGGTGGCCTCAGGATGGTGAAATGCACCAGGTCGACCGAGGGGTCGGCCTTCAGCAGGTTGCGCCAAGTGCGCTCCCCTGCATGCGGCTCGCCTGAGATCAGGAGCACGCGCAGTCGCTCGCGGACGCCGTTGATCACGGCCACCGCGCGGTTGTTGGTGAGCGTCAGCTCGCCGTCGGCGGGCGCGGCCTCGAACTCGACGGTGGTCGGGCCGCCGTGCTTGATCGGAATGTCGACGGTAAGGTCGGCGCCGGGCGTGGCGGGGACAGCCCGCGGCTGACCGCCGTCCTGGCGGATGGTAATGGGCACCGGGCCCGGGGGAATGTTGGCGTCGACGACGCGCAGCTTTACCGTCACGCTGCTGCCGACGATGCCATAGCCGGGCGCGTCCACCAGCTCCAGCCGCCGGTCGCGCTCATTGCGCGCGCCGGTGAGCAGGACATGAATCGGGCCCTGGCCCGCAATGCTGGAGGGCTTCGGCACGTCATGCACCTCGCCGTCGGTGATCAGGAAAGTTCCCGCTAACCGGTCACGCGGGATGTCCGACAGCGTCTCGGCCCGCGGCGCGAACAGGTCGGTTTCCTCCCCGACCGGGCTGGCGTCGCTATCCACCACACGAGTCTCAAGATCCGGGAACCGGGCCAGTTCCTTCGTCAGCGACGCGACCGCCGCGTTGGTCCGCTCGGTCCGCCCGGCGAAATTCTGGCTGGGCGATCGGTCGACCACGACAACCGTGACATCCTTCAGCGGCTCGCGCTGCTCCTTGACGATCGACGCCTGGAGCAGCGCCAGCGAAAGCCCCGAGAGCAGCAGCGCCCGCCACCACCGCCCGCGGCCGCGCCCGGCGAAGGCGGCGACCGCCGCGATCACCGCCAGCCCGATCAGCGTCCCCAGGATGGGCCACGGCAGGAGCGGCGCGAAAGCGAGGTTAAGGGCGCTGGTCATTGGCCGAGCCGCTGCTGGATGAACGGCGCATGCACCAGGTCAGACTTGTAGTTGCCGGTCAGCGCGTACATCACGAGATTGACGCCGAAGCGATAGGCCCATTCGCGCTGCCGCTCGCCGCCGGGCGACAGGTTGAACATCGGCGTGCCGATATTGTCGATCGCCCAGGCTCCGGCCCAGTCGGCGCTGCCGACGACGACGGAGGACACGCCGTCATTGTGGGCATCCTGGTCGCGCTCGACCCACACGTCGCCGCCGGGGCTGCGGCCAGGAAACTCGTCCAGCAGATAGAAGGACTTCGTGAGGACGTGGCCTGACGGCAGGGGCACCAAAGTCGGGATCTCGATCCCTTGGACCAGCTTGCCGATATTGACCTGCGCATTTCCCGCGCCCGCCTTGGTGTCGATCAGGATCATGCCGCCGGTTGAGAGATACCGGTTCAGCTTCTGCTTGGCCTGTTCCGATAGCGGCTCCGCCGAGGCCGAGATCGGCCAGTAGAGCAGGGGGTAGACCGACAGCTCATCACGCTCGAGATCGACCGGGGCCGGGGCGGCATGGTCGATCGCCGTGCGCAGGATCAGCTGATGTACCAGACCTTGCAGCCCGGCCTTGCTTATGCGGTCGGTGGCGGCGTCACCGGTGGTAACATAGCCCAGGGTTACCTGCGCCGCCGCGGCAGCGACCTTGGCGTCCGGCGTGTCGGCTTCCCCGGGCTGGGCTCGCGCTGGGCTGCCGGCCACGAGGACCGCCAGCAGGATCATGGCCGCGGTCGCGGCTGTTCGGGGTCCCCGCCGCAGCCTGGGCAGCGATCCGCCCAGCCACAGCGCGACGATCGTGTCGATAGACGCCAGCAGCAGCGCCGCGCCCAATAGCCAGGGTGCCAGCGACACCTCGCCCGACGCCGCATAGTCCTGCCGGTCGATGCTGCCCGGCAGTGCGCCCAGCGGCTCGATCGTCTTCAGCGTCTGCGTCAGATTAAGCGCGCGACGGGAATCGGTCTCGCCGTAATAGCCGGGCGGATGCTCGGCGTCGGGTGCGATCGAATCGAACTTCTCGGCGGGCACCGCCGCGGTGGCACCAGCCGGCGTGCGCAGCCGGGCGAATCCATCCAGCACGCGATAGGGCTCCAGCGTGCCGTGGTCGGGCGCATGGCTGATTCCGGCGCTGTAGGCGACGATGCGGCGAAGCATCTGCGGAAACAGCCCCGATAGCGAAAGGTTCGACCAATCGGGCGAGGCGCTGGTATGGACCAGCACCACCGTCCCGGCCTCGCGCTTGTCCGCGGTGATCAGCGGGGTCCCGTCGGCCAGCCGCGCCCACACCTTGCGGTCGAGGTCCAGCGACGGCTCGGCCAGGATCTGCCGCGAGACGGTCACATCCTTGGGGATCTCCAGTCCATCGAAGGGGCTTGTATCGGTGAACGGCGCCAGGTGCGCCGGTTCGGTCCATGACATGGCGCCCGACAGCGATCGGCCGCCGGTGCGCAGCAGGGTCGGCAGCAGTGGGTCGTTGTCGGCTGGCTCAGCGGCCGCGAGCTTGGGGCCGGCGAACCGCAGCAGCAGGCCGCCCTTGGCCACCCACTGCGCGATGGCCTGCCGGTCCTCGGGCGCCATGAAGGTCGCATCTGTGACGATCAGCACCGCCGGCAGGCCTTTGAGCAGCGTGGTGAGGTCGCCGGTGCGCACTTCCGCGAAGGGCTCGAGCGCGCGCGCAATATAGAACGTACCAGTCAGCAGCTCGTTGGTTTCCTCGCCAGGCGGCGGCGTCACGATGGCGACGGGTCGGCGGCGCCAGCGCTCGTCCAGCAGCACGCTGCCGGCCACGGTGTGGGCACCGGCGATATCGATCCGCGCCACGTCGTTTCTGACCTCGGTCGGCAGATCAAAGCGGATCGCGGCGACGGGGTCGCCGCCGGCAAAGTCGCCGCTCGCCTGGCCCAGCACGCGGCCGTCGTCGCCCCGCGCGATCAATGTGACGGGGAAGGCCGGCGCGTTCGCCGCCCGTCGGACCTTCAGCACGAGCTCGGGCCCCAGCTCCGGCGGCAGCAGCAGACGTGGCAACCCGCCCGGCGGCGGCGTCAGCACGCGCGGGCTGGCGAATCCGCCGACTGCCCTGGCCAGCGCATCGGTTCCGGGGCTGGCGATTCCATCGGAAAGCCACAGCGCTGAGGAACGTCCGTCAAAACGCGCCAGCACGCGCGCCGCGCCCTCGCCGTCGGCGGCCCAGGGCGATGGTTCCAGCGCCTCGGCCGCTTCCTTGGCCTGCGCCGCCGGCATGGGGCCGATCGCATCGACCGGACCGCCGGCGGACGGCCGCGCTGTCGGCACCAGCACAACATTCATCTGGGCGCGCTGGTCGCGCTCGATCTCGGACAGCAGCGCGGCTTTGATCGCCGGCCAGGACTCGGCCGCCGCCCAGCCGGTGTCGACCACGATGACCTCAGGGCTGCGGCCCGGCGGCAGGGCGCTTGGCCGCAGGATCGGTCCGGCCAGCGCCAGGATGATCAGTGTGGCCAATAGCACCCGCATCAGGATGAGCCACAGTGGCGTCCTGGCCGGCGTCTCCTCGCGCTCGACTAGATCGCGCAGCAGCCGAATCGCGGGGAACCGCACCAATTTAGGCGGCGGCGGCGTAATCCTGAGCAGCAGCCAGATCGCCGGCAGCAGCGCCAGCGCGCCAAGGATCCAGGGGGTAGCAAATCCGATCACGGCTGTGTCCCCGAGCTGTTCGTCAGTCGGGCGGTCAGCCGCGTATGCAGCGTGCGCAGCGGCTCTTCCGGCCGCTCGCTGGTCAGATGCACCATGAACTCCCAGCCGCGCGTCCGTGCCAGTGCCATCAGCGCGTCCTGCTGCCGTTTCAATGCGGTCAGATAGGCGTCTCGGATCGCCTCGACGCGGGGAACGAGCGCGTCGCTGTCGGGCGGCGGGTCATCCCGCATCTCGCGGAATCGGATGCGGCCTGCGAAGGGCAGGGTGGCTTCGGCCGGATCGAGGATCTGCACCAGCTGGCCGGCCACCCCCGGCACCGCCACGCGGTCGAGCGCGGTGGTGATCTCGTCGATTGGGTCGAGAAAATCGCTGAACAGCACCAGGGTCGCATGCCGCTGCGCCGCGCGGTCAACGCTGGCAAGAGGCGTATTCTGCGCCAGCCCCGCCAGGATCGCCCCCAGTGCCGCCTTGCCCGAGCCGGGCAGGCGTCCGCCGCCCATCAGCGCGATCCGTTCGCCGCCGCGCACCAGCAGCGAAGCCAGCGCCATCACGAGCAGCTCGGCGCGCTCCCGCTTGGTCGGCAGGCCTGACGCCGAGCGATACTCCATGCCCGGTCCGGAATCGCGCCACAGCCACACCGTCTGCGCCGCCGCCCATTCGGTCTCGCGGATATAGAGCCGGTCCCCCTTGGCCGACTGCCGCCAGTCGATCCGCTCCAGCGTATCGCCGGTCTGGTAGGCGCGGAACTGCCAGAAGCTCTCCCCGAGGCCGACCCGCCGCCGCCCGTGCGCGCCGGGCGAGACGGTTTCCGCGACCCGCTGCGCAGCCACCATCAACGGCGGCAGACGCGCGCCCAGCGCCTCAGCCTCGATGCCGAGCCGGGGTGCCGTACGTGATTCCTGATCCGATGCCTGTGCCAAAAGATTGCCTTAGCTCAGCCGAGCCGGGCGGCCAGTGCCCCGATCAGCCCATCCAGGCTGACCCCGTCGGCGCGCGCGGTGAAGGACAGCGCCATGCGATGCTTCAACACTGGGCGGGCCAGCGCTACCACGTCATCCAGCGATGGCGACAGCCGCCCGTCCAGAAGCGCCCGTGCCCGCGCCGCCAGCGCCAGCGCCTGGCTGGCGCGCGGACCGGGCCCCCAGGCGACGTGGCGGCGGACGTCGGCCTGATCGCTTTCGACCGGCCGTCCGGCGCGCACCAGCGCCAGGATTCCTTCCACAACCCGCTCGCCAATCGGGATCATGCGTACCAGCTTCTGCGCCTCGATCAGATCGTCCGGGCTCATGACCTGGACAGGCTGCGTGTCGAACGCGCCGGTGGTCTCGATGAGCATGCGCCGCTCGGCGCTGAGGTCGGGATAATCGACGTCGATCTGCATCAAGAACCGGTCGAGCTGCGCTTCGGGCAGCGGATAGGTGCCCTCCTGCTCCAGCGGATTCTGTGTCGCCAGCACCTGGAAGGGGGCCGGCTGCGGCCGGTCCGCGCCGGCGACCGATACCCGCCGCTCCTGCATTGCCTGGAGCAGTGCCGACTGCGTGCGCGGGCTCGCCCGGTTGATCTCGTCCGCCATCAAAAGCTGGCAGAACACCGGGCCGGGGATGAAGCGGAAAGCGCGGCGGCCGTCGCCGGCTTCTTCCAGCACTTCCGATCCCAATATATCGGCCGGCATCAGGTCGGGCGTGCACTGGATGCGCTTGGCATCGAGGCCGAGCCCGACGCCCAGCGTCTCGACCAGCTTGGTCTTGGCCAGCCCCGGCACACCGATCAGCAGCACGTGGCCGCCCGCCAGGATGGTGATCAGGGTCTGCTCGATCACCGTCTCCTGCCCGAAGATGACGCGCCCGACACCGGCCTTGAGCGCCTTCAGCCGCTCCGCAGTCGCCTCGATCCGCGACGCCAGATTGCGGGCTTCCCACTGGGCGGCCAGGCCGTCCTGCTCAGTCAAACTCATGCGCGCCGATCCTTTCCGGAGCGAATGGCGAACCGGCGGACCGCCGATCGTGCGATTCCGCTCGCCAAATGTAACAATTCCCGCTCATGGACATCCTACCTCTGCAGCGCATATTTGCATGCACATGAGCTTTGACCAACTCCCCGCGCCCAAAGTCCTTCCGTTTCCGCCCGGCGACACTCGCCCGGACGAGGCTTATGATATGCGCATCGCACGCGACGGCACGTGGTTCTACCACGGCTCGCCGATCGGCCGGATCGCGCTGGTCAAGCTGTTCTCGACCGTGCTGAGACGCGACGAGGCGGGCGACTTCTGGCTGATAACACCCGCCGAGCGCGGCCGCATCACTGTCGAGGACGCACCATTCGTCGCAGTCGAGCTGCGCGCCGAAGGCGCGGGCGAGGACCAGGCGGTCGCGTTCCGCACCAATCTCGACGAATGGGTCACCGCCGGCGCCCAGCATCCGATCCGGGTCGGGGAGGGCACGTTGAGCAACTCGCCGGTACCCTATATCCTGGTCCGCGACCGTCTGGAGGCGCGCATCGGGCGCGCGGTGTTCTACGAGCTGGTGGGGCACGCCCAGGAGCGGGAGACCGATCGGGGGATCGAGCTGGGGGTATGGAGCGAGCACATGTTTTTCCCGCTGGGGACGATCCTGTCGGCGGACCCGCCGCGCTGAGCCGGCCGGGTCCGACCTTGGGCGACATCAGGCGCCGCTTCGCCGGCCGCGCCCCGGGTCCCGATCGCGGCAGCGGAGTTCAGCGCGGCGATTATGACCTGAATCCCGGCATGACACCGCCTTCCGAGCTCCGCGCCGCGGCCGTGCTGGTGCCGCTGGTCGACCGCCCGGACGGCATCTCGATCCTGCTGACGCAGCGCACCACTCATCTGCCCCGTCACGCCGGCCAGATCGCCTTCCCCGGTGGGCGCGTCGAGGACAGCGATGCGGATGAGATCGACGCCGCCTTGCGCGAGACGGAGGAAGAGATCGGCCTCGCTCGCGCCCATGTCGAGCCGGTGGGCAAGCTCGACCGCTACATCACCCGCACCGGCTTCACCGTCACCCCCGTCGTCGGCATCGTCTCGCCGCCCTTCACGCTCACGCCCGATCCGCACGAAGTCGCCGACGTATTCGAGGTGCCCCTCGCCTTCATCCTCGATCCCGCCAACCGCTACAAGCAGGGCGCCGAATACCAGGGCGTGATGCGCCACTTCTACGTCTTCCCCTTCGGCGAGCGGAACATCTGGGGCGCCACCGCCGGCATGCTGGTTAATCTCGCGGAAGCCCTCGGCTGAGCGCGCGATGGAGCCGGTCACATTACCCGACCGGTCCTGGCTGGACGCCCCGCCAACCCGTAGCCTGATCGGGGCGTTGAGCGCGGCCGGAATCGATTTCCGTTTCGTCGGCGGCGTCGTGCGCGACAGTCTGCTCGGCCGCTCGACCTCCGATATTGACCTCGCGACACCGGCGAAACCCGACGCCGTGATCCGGGCCCTCGAAGCCGCAGGCCTGAAGGCGGTCCCGACCGGCATCACCCACGGCACCGTCACAGCGGTGGCCGACGGCAAGCCGTTCGAGATCACCACGCTCCGCCGCGACGTGGAGACCGACGGCCGGCGCGCCGTCGTCGCGTTCACCGACGACTGGCGCGAAGACGCCGCGCGGCGCGATTTCACCATGAACGCCCTCTATGCCGACCAGGCGGGGCAGGTCACCGATTTCTTCGGCGGCGCGGCGGATGCCCGTTCCGGTCGCGTCCGCTTCATCGGCGATCCGTCGCGGCGGATCGAGGAAGACGGCCTGCGCATCCTCCGCTTCTTCCGATTCCACGCCTGGTACGGGCAAGGGGCGCCCGACCCGGTCGCGCTCGCCGCCTGTGCCGCCCATGTCGGCATGATCGACCGCCTCTCGGGCGAGCGCGTGCGCGGCGAATTGCTCAAGCTGCTCCGCGCCCCTGACCCGGTGCCGGCCTGGCGCGCAATGACCGAAGCCCGCGTGGTGGCGCATGCGTTGCCCGGTGCGATCCGGGTCCGTGACCTGATGCGGCTCGTCGCGGTCGAGCAGGCGCTTGGCCTCGACGCCGACGCTATCCGGCGACTGGCCGCGCTGATCGGGCCCTTGGCTCCGGACGATATCGCTGTGCTCAAGACGCGCCTCAAGCTGTCCAACCGGGAAGAGGCGCAGCTGAGGTCCATCGACGCGGCGCCCGACCGCATCGCCTTGGTCGCCGAGGGCAGCTTCGGCCGTGCGCTCTATGGGGCGGAGCCGGCTTTCGTGCTTGATTCCGCGCTGCTATCGCATGTCCGCACCGGCAGTCCCGATCAGGCGCTGCTGCAGGCCCTCTGCCGTCTAATCCCGACCTGGCGGGAACCGCGGTTCCCCCTGTCCGGCGCCGACCTCAAGTCCCGCGGGCTTGATGGCGGCCCCGCGATGGGCCGCTTGCTCGACTTAGTCAGAGCATGGTGGGCCGCGAGTAACTTCTCTGCCAATCGCGCGGAGTGCTTGGCCGAGCTTGACCGGCTGATGGGAGCCGCTTAGGGGCAGCGTGCGCCGCCGCGCGAGCGCTAAATGTGCGCTCCGGCCTCGGCTATTGCCGCGATGCGGTCACGGCTAGCCTGCTCGCCCCCGGCCGAAAGCTCCTGCTCCACCTGGGCAGCGCGGGCCTTGAGCTTTTTGCCGATCGTGGCCAGGTCGGCCTCGCTCCGCATCAATTCCGGGAACAGCTCGCTTTCTTCCTCCTCCACGTGGTGCTTTATGTACTCTCCGAGCACCTTCACCTTGGCGTCGTAAAACGGCTCGCCGGCCTGCATCGTCTCGATCTGCGCGATGAGGGCCTTGGCGGCGGCATGCTCAACCGCGGCCTGGTCGATGAGGTCGACGTCGTCCATCGCCTCCCGGCCGGCCGGATAAAGCAGCTCTTCCTCGATCTGCGCGTGCACCGCCAACATCAGGCAGATCTTCTCCGAGAGCTCGCTCTTCGCGGAATCCTGTTCGGCGCTTTCATACTGCGCGAACAGCTTCTCGACGTCGCGATGCTGCTGCATCAGAAAGGCCATCGCCTCGGGTCGTTTCACGGTTCTGCCGTCGAACCGTTTGATGGATACCGCCGGTGGTCCGCTCTTGGTTTTGCGATTCGAAACGTTGGAATGGGTCGTTGGCATGCTCGCTCTCCTGGATGGGGGGAATAAGAGGCGAACGTGGCGGGTAGGCCGAAGTTCCCGCGGAAAACGGCTGCCGGACGGGGCGGCGGCGTTGCTCCTAGGGCCAGCTCGCCATGGGCGGCAGCGACATCAAGATCGCCTCGACATTGCCCCCTGTCTTCAGCCCGAACACCGTCCCCCGGTCATAGAGCAGATTGAACTCGACATACCGTCCCCGCCGTTGCAGCTGGTGTGTGCGGTCGGCGTCGGTCCAAGGTTCGTTCAGATGCGCCCGCACGATCGGCACATACCCGTTCAAAAATGCCTCCCCCACGTCGCGGGTGAAGGCGAAATCCTTGTCCCAGTCGCCGGTGGCGAGATAATCGTAGAAGATGCCGCCGACGCCGCGCGTCTCGCCCCGGTGCGGCAGGTAGAAATACTCGTCGCACCATTTCTTGAACTTGGGATAATAGGTTTCGTTATGCCGGTCGCAGGCGGCCTTGAGCGCGCCGTGGAAAGTGCCCGTGTCGGCGTCGTTCGGCACCATTGGCGTCAGGTCGGCACCACCGCCGAACCAACCTTTGGAGGTCACGATCATCCGCGTGTTCATGTGTGTGGCCGGCACCATGGGGGAGTGCATGTGCGCCACGAGGCTGATGCCGGTGGCGAAGAACTCGCCGGTCTCGGCCGCGCCGGGAATCTGCTTGCGGAAATCTTCGCTGAAGCGTCCGTGCGTGGTCGAGATGTTCACGCCCACCTTCTCGAAGACGCGGCCGTGCATCACCGACATCACACCGCCGCCGCCCTCGGCGCCGTCCTCGGTCCCGCGGCGCCACTCCTTGCGCAAGAAGCGGCCGGGCGGCAGGTCGACATGGGTACCCTTGAGCTCGTCCTCCAGGGTTTCGAAGGCGGCGCAGATGCGGTCGCGCAAGGTCCGGAACCAGGTTTGCGCCCGCTCTTTCTCGCTTTCGGTCGGCTTATAGTCGGTCATATCGGCAATTGTCCGGTTTGGCGAAGGGCCTCGGCCAGCCCCATCGCGGCGGCCTGGGCCACGTTGAGCGAGCGCAATCCAGGGCGCATGGGGATGCGGATCCGGGCCGCCGCCGCCGCATGGACCTCGGGCGGAACGCCTGCGCTTTCACGCCCGACCACCAGGCGGTCGTCCGGGCGGAAGGCGAAGGCCGTGTGGCCGAGTTCGCCCGCGGTGGTCAGAAGGACCAGCCGCCCACCCGGCTGTGCGCGAAAGGCGGCCCAGGAAGGGTGCCGCGTCAATTCCAGGTGCTCGATATAATCCATTCCGGCCCGTCTGACCCGCTGATCGTCAAAAGGGAAGCCGCACGGCTCGATCAGGTCCAGCGGCACGCCCATGCATGCGGCCAGCCGCATCATGGCGCCGGTATTCTGCGGAATGTCGGGCTGGTAAAGGATGAGGCGGATCAAAGCAGAAACCGAGAGGCTCGAAACCGGCCGGTGCCCACCAGCGGATAATCGCGACACTATGTCGTCAGCCCCCGCTTTGCAAGCCGATGGGCGGCATGTATATCGGGTCCGGTCGTGAGATTACGGCGGTAGTTCCGGCACCTCCGCGCGGCCGCGCATTCGGAACTTTGGGGAGATTATTGATGGTGGATGCCACGCATGCGGGCACTGGCCTGTCCGCTGGACATGGCGATGGTGAAGGTCAGACTCGGCGCGATTTCCTCTATCTGGCGGCCGGCGCCGTGGGCGCCGTGGCAACCGCCGGCGTCGCCTGGACGCTCATCGACAGCATGAACCCGGCGGCCGATACGCTGGCGCTCTCGACCATCGACGTCAATCTCGCCCCGATCACCGAGGGCATGGGCATCGTCACGATGTGGCAGGGCAAGCCGGTTTTTGTCCGCCACCGCACCGCTCAGGAGATCGCCGAGGCGGAGAACGTCAAGATGGACGAGCTTCTCGATCCGGCGACCGATCAGTCCCGAGTGCAAAAGGCGCCGTGGCTCGTCCTGATCGGAATCTGCACGCATCTGGGCTGCATCCCGCTGGGCAACAAGCCGACTGACCCGCGCGGCGACTGGGGGGGCTATTTCTGCCCGTGCCACGGCTCGCAGTACGATACCTCCGGTCGTGTCCGCCACGGCCCGGCGCCCCGCAATCTCGACGTGCCGCCCTATAAGTTCACCAGCGACACCGTCGTCCGGGTCGGCTGACGCAAGAAGCAACAAGGACCGCTCGCATGGCGCACACACAAGCCCCATCCGCCTTCAAGAACCCGTTCGTCCGCTGGGTCGACGACCGTCTGCCGGTGTTCAGCATGATGGCCAAGGAGTACGGCGTTTTCCCGACTCCGCGGAACTTCAATTATCTGTGGAATTTCGGCGCGTTGGCGCTGTTCATGCTGGTCACGATGATCGTGACCGGCGTGTTCCTGGCGATGCAGTACACGCCCAACGCCGAACTGGCCTTCGCCTCGGTCGACCGCATCACGCGCGACGTGAATTTCGGCTGGCTGTTGCGCACGCTGCACTCCAACGGCTCGTCGATGTTCTTCCTGGTCGTCTACATCCACATCTTCCGCGGGATGTATTACGGCTCGTACAAGCGTCCGCGCGAGCTGCTGTGGCTGTTCGGTGCGATTATCTATCTGCTGATGATGGCGACGGCGTTCCTCGGCTACACGCTGCCGTGGGGCCAGATGAGCTTCTGGGGCGCCACCGTCATCACCAACTTCTTCACGGCGATCCCGGTGATCGGCAAGGCGATCACGATGTGGCTGTGGGGCGGGTTCGCCGTCGCCAACCCGACCCTGAACCGCTTCTTCGCGCTGCACTATCTGCTGCCGTTCGTGATCGCCGCGGTGGTGTTCCTCCACGTCTGGGCGCTGCACGTCACCGGGTCCAACAACCCGCTCGGCATCGAGCCCAAGAGCGAGAAGGACACGCTGCCGTTCCATCCGTACTACACGATGAAGGACAGTTTCGGCCTGACGGTATTCATGCTGATCTATGCCGCGATCGTCGTCTACATCCCGGACTATCTGGGCGATCCCGACAATTACGTGCAGGCCAACCCCCTGCGTACGCCGTCGTCCATCGAGCCGGAATGGTACTTCCTGCCGTTCTACGCGATCCTGCGCTCGGTGCCGAACAAGCTCCTGGGGGTCATGCTCATGTTCGGCGCAGTCGTCATGCTGTTTCTGATGCCGTGGCTCGACACGTCCAAGGTGCGCAGCGCCAAGTTCCGGCCCTGGTACCAATGGTGCTTCTGGTTCTTTGTGCTCGACGCGCTGTTGCTGGGCCTGGTCGGCTCGCAGCATCCGGAGGGCATCTGGATCCTGCTGGGCCGGGTCGGAACCATCTATTATTTCGGCTTCTTCCTCATCCTGCTGCCGTTCCTCGGCTGGTTCGAGAAGACCTTGCCGCTGCCCGCCAGCATCAGTGAATCCGTGCTCGGCGGCGGCAAGCTCGCCAACACTGCAATAGCCGCCAAGCCGATGGAGAAGGCCTGATGTCGAGCCTCCGCGCTGTCCTCGTCGGCGGGGCGCTCGCACTCGCCTCCGCTTCCGCCTTCGCTCAGGAGATTCCCGAGCCGGCGGCGCAGAATTGGAGCTTCTATGGGCCGTTCGGCACTTATGACCGCGCTGCGCTGCAGCGGGGTTTTCAGGTTTATCGGGAAGTCTGCTCCGCCTGCCACTCGATGAACCTGCTCGCCTATCACGATCTTTCGGGCATCGGGTACAACGAGGCCGAGGTCAAGGCGATCGCTGCTTCGGTCCAAGTTCCTGACCTGGACGACAGCGGGCAACCGACCGATCGTCCCGGCCGGATGTCCGACACGTTCAAGGCGCCGTTCCCCAACGAGAAGGCAGCCGCGGCGGCCAATAACGGTGCGGCGCCTCCCGACCTGTCCCTGATGGTTCGAGGCCGCAAGTACGGGCCGGACTATGTCTATGGCATCCTGACCGGTTTCAGGGATGCACCTCCGCCAGGGTCGGACGTCAAGATGGGCAAGGGAATGTATTATAACGAAGAGTTCCCGGGCCATCAGATCGCAATGCCGCCGCCCTTGACCGATGACCGCGTGACCTATGCCGACGGCACCAAGGCCACTTTGGCGCAAGAAGCGCACGACGTCGTGACCTTCCTGTCCTGGGCCTCCGATCCGCATCTGGAGCAGCGGCACCGCATCGGTGCCCGCGTCATGATCTTCCTGGCCGTGTTCTCCGCCGTCATGTTCGGGGTCAAGCGCAAGATCTGGTCCAAGATCGAGCACTGATCTCGGGCACGGTAAAAGGCCGCCTTCGCGCTTGCTCGCGGGAAGGCGGCCTTTTCTTTGCGTAGGCAGCAAAGTTACAACATCCGCATGTTGTTGTATTTTGGCCACGTGGGCATGGATCTTTGGTGATTTT
>CAZVYC010000025.1:31070-33363 GCA_964631425.1 uncultured Rhodospirillales bacterium | reverse complement strand
TGCGGCACCAGACCCCCCACCCGTCAGCGCTTCGCGCTGCCGACCTCCCCCTCAAAGGGGGAGGCGTTCTAAAGACGTGAGTTCAATGCATTGGGACTTCGAATGCGACGTGCTGGTGGTGGGCAGCGGCGGCGGTGCGCTCACTGGCGCGTTCGTCGCCGCGTCCGAAGGCCTGGATACGCTGGTGATCGAGAGCACGGACCGGTTCGGCGGAACCACCTGCTATTCCGGCGGTGCGGTCTGGCTGCCCGGCAACCAGGCCAATGCCCGCGCCGGTCTCGACGACAGCAACGACATCGCGCTGGATTATTTCCAACGCGTGGTCGGCGATGAGACGCCCGCCGACCAGCAGTACGCCTTTGTGCGCAACGGCCCGAATGTCGTCGCCTATCTCGAGCGCAGCCCGCGCATCCGCTTCGAATGGATGGCGTTCCCGGACTATTACGGCGATCTCGGCTGTCCGCCCGCTCATCCGCGCGGCCGGGACGTCATCGTCCATCCCTTGCCGACGGCGGAGCTCGGGCCGTTCGCGAACCTGGTCCGCCCGTCCATGCCGGCCGATGTCGCCGGCCTGCCCGACCCCGATACGCTCGGTGGCGGTCGGGCGCTGGTCGGCCGGCTGCTGCTCGCCTGCCACGATGCCGGTGCCCGCTTCCTGCGCAACTGCGAGATGGACGCGCTGGTGGTCGAGAATGGCCGCGTGATCGGCGCCGGCGTCACCCACGAGAACCGCCGCGCCTTGATCCGCGCCCGCCGCGGCGTGCTGCTGGCGGCGGGCGGCTTCGACCGCAACCAGGCGATGCGCGACGAGTTCGGCTTGGCCGGTCGCGCCGACTGGTCCTGCGGTGCGCCGGGCGGCACCGGCAAGGCGATCCGTGCCGGGATGGCGGTCGGCGCCGCCACCGGCCTCATGGACGAGTGCTGGTGGATGCCGGGGCTGATCCAGCCTTACGGCCGCGCCGGCTTCATCGCCTCGGTCAATGGCGGCATCATGGTGAACGGCGCGGGCGAGCGCTTCGGCAACGAGACCGGGCCCTATGACCGGTTCGGCCGCCGCATGCGCGCGGGGGACGCCACCGGCGTGCCGCATGTGCCATGCTGGTGGATCTGGGATTCGACGCTGGGGCCGTCGGTCCCGGCCGCCTACACCTCGCTGCCGGTGCTGGACCGCGCCGCATACGAAGCCGCCGGCCTGTGGAAACGGGCCGACACCCTGGCCGGCCTTGCCGCCCGGATCGGCATCCCTGCCGACGGTCTCGCCCGCACCGTCGACCGCTTCAACGGTTTCGCCGAAACCGGCACCGACGAAGATTTCCACCGCGGCGAGACGCCCTACGACCGCTACATCGCGACCGAGCTGCCGGCCATGTTCGGCTTGGATCAGCGCTTCCGTCCCGGCACCCCCAATCCCTGCCTGATCCCGATCGCACAAGCTCCGTTCTACGCGGCCCAGGTGGCGTTGGGCGACCTCGGCAGCAAAGGCGGCCTCAAGACCGATGCCGCCGCCCGCGTCCTTCGCCCGGACGGCACGGCCATCGAAGGCCTCTATGCGGCAGGCGACACCATGTCCTCGGTCACCGGCCGCGCCTACCCCGCCCCCGGCAGCCCGATCGGCACGTGCATGGTGTTCTCGTACCTGGCGGCTAAAGATATGGTTCAAGGCTCCAACGCCACGTAGGGTGGGCTGAGCGTAGCGAAGCCCACCATCATCCCGCGCCGTCATGTCCGACTATCATCGAAATCTCGTCCCAGGCGGCACGTTCTTCTTCACCGTCAATCTGGAAGACCGTGAGCTTCGCCTTCTCACCGACCATATTGAACTGCTTCGCGCCGCGTTCCGCTACGCTCACCAGCGCCGTCCGTTCACGATGGACGCGATCGTCGTCCTGCCCGACCATCTGCACGCAATCTGGACCTTGCCGGAAGGCGATGCGGATTTTGCCAATCGCTGGATGCTGATCAAATCGTATTTTTCACGCGGCCTCGCGAAGGACGAGCCGGTATGCGCAAGCCGCCAACGCAAGCGTGAACGCGGCATCTGGCAGCGCCGCTTCTGGGAGCGCACGATCCGCGACGAAGCCGATTTCGCCACCCACGTCGAATACATTCATTCCAATCCGGTGAAGCATGGACATGCACCGGATCAGGCTGCATGGCCCTATTCGTCGTACAGACGATGGGCGGCTTTGAACGCGCCGCCGTGATCATGATGGTGGGCTTCGCTCCGCTCAGCACCACCCTACGAGGCATCGCGTAGGGTGGGCTGAGCAACGCGAAGCCCACCATTCTGTTC
>CAZVYC010000025.1:0-30970 GCA_964631425.1 uncultured Rhodospirillales bacterium | reverse complement strand
TGTGTTCTTGACGGCGCGACAGCCATAGAAAGCGGCCCTGACAAGGGGACGCTCGATCTTCGTTATTGCCGCGGCAATTTAGACGTGAGCCTTAACGACGAGGAAGGCCCTCCGCTGCATGAACTCCTGTAATCAAATCGTAATCTCGCCCAACGCCTTGTTGGTCTGCATGGACCCCTGGCCCCATTTCTCCACGGGCACGCCCATCACCTGCTGCAAGGTGAAGCCGATCCGGGTCACCGGCTCGCCAATCGCCGACACGTGGATGCCGGTCTTCATCCGACCGCCGGCACGCCCGGCGGTCATCACCGGGATGCCACTGATCGAGTGGATGCGGGCGTATTCGGTGTCCGAGTGGCCCATCACCAGGCAGTTGTCGAGCAGAGTGCCGTCGCCCTCGCGCACGCTGGCCAAGGTGCGCACGAACAGCACCCAGGCCTCCATGCTGCGCTCGACGAACCAGGTCGCCTTGGGCTGATAGCCCAGCTGCTTGTCGACCGGCTCCTCATGGGTCATCAGATGGTGGATCATCTGCTCGCCTGGCATGCGCAGGTTCGAGGCGGAGTCCGAGAACACCATGTTGAACACCTTGGTCTGGTTGCAGGCCAGCGCCATCGCCAGGATCTCGGCCATCGCCTTGTGGTTGGCCTGCACGATGCCGATCTCGGTGCCGATGGGCCCGTCCGCCGGCTTTGCCTGGACCTTGCACGCCTCGGCCGGCGGCGGCTTCTGCAGCTGCAACTCGAGCTGCTGCTCAAGCTGCCGCACCGAGGTGAAATACTCGTCCATGCGCGTCCGGTCTGCCTTGCCCAGCTGGTTCATGAAGGCGGCCCGCTCCTCCGCCACGCCGGTCAGCACGCTCTTGCGCAGCATCACGTTCGGGTCTGGCTTGAAGTCGGCCGCGTTCGGATCCTGGAAATCCGGCCCGAAGATGCGCGTGTAGAGCGCGACGGGCGAGCCTTCGGCCGGGTTGAACCCGGTGGCGCTGCGGTAGGAATAGCTGTGCTTCGGGTCGCCTGTCGCCGCCATCTCCAGCGAGCGGAAGCGCGTGTCGGTGCCGATCGCGTCGCCGACCAGCACGTCGATGGTCGGCGGGTCCATCTTGCGGTCCATCGATGCGGCGACGCCGCCGGCGCGCAGCGCCTGCATGCCGGAGATGTGCGGCAGGTTGGGCTTGCCGTCCAGGATCGCCTTGAATCCTGAGAACACGTTGATCTGGTCCTTGACCGGCTCGATGTATTTCAACTCCGGCGGCAGGTCGAAATCCTTGCCAGTCTTGGTCGGGACGAAGCGCTGCGGGTTCATCCCGCAGCCCCAGTTCCAGGTGCCGAACCGCACCGGCAAGGGGCGGCCGCCGGCCAGCGCCGTGCCGTGCATGTTCAGGAAGCAGTCAAGGAACGGCAGCGCCACGGTCACCGCGCCGCCGCCCAGCATCCCGCGCAGCACCCGCCTGCGGTTCACCCTTGCTGTCATAGACCCGCCTCCTTCATATCGCCTGCGGCCGGGCGGACGGCATAAAACGCATCGCTGGTCGCGATCAGCCGCATCAGGTCAGGCATGCGGTAACCCTTGGCGGCGAAATGGGTGACAAGAAATTTCTGCCAGTCCTTCTCGCCGGCATCGAAATCCCGCCCGACGCTGTACTTGTACAGACTGTTGGCGAAACAGGCGGCGGCGTTGGGATTGTCATGCAGCGCTTGGCCCAGTGACGCCGCATCGGCGAACTTGAACCCGTCGATCTCGCCCGATGCGTCGATCGATGCGCCGTTCTCGGCTGCCCGGTACTGCCCGGCCCCGTCGAAATTCTCCAGCCCCAGACCGATCGGGTCCATGATCTTGTGGCAGCCGGCGCAGGTGGCCTCGGTGCGGTGCGCGGTCAGCCGCTCGCGCGCCGTCTTATACAGCGGATTGCTGGTGTCCTGCACCACAGTGAAGTTCACATTGGCCGGCGGCGAGGGAACAGTCTGACACAGGAAAATCTCCCGCACAGCTTTGCCTCTCAGCGTCGCCGAGCTGCGTCCCGGATGGGAATGCAGCTCGGTAAAGCTGAGCTCGGTCAGAACGCCCACATTCGGGTCGCCGGCGGGGAATTCGTGCGGCTCCCAGCCGTTCTCGCTCGCCACCGGCACCCGATAGACCACGCCCAGGTTGCGGGTCAGGAAGGTCTTTCGCGTGGTGAACAGGTCGCGGTAATCGGCCTTCTGCACCAGCAGATGATCGATCATGGTGCGGAGCGTCTGCTCTTCCGCGTCATGCGCCACCTTGGCGTTGAACACTGGATAGATCAGCGCGTCCTTGGCCAGCGTGTCGAACTGGTCAAAATTGAGGAAATCGATGAAGAAGGCGCGCGCGCCGGTCTCCAGCCGGGGCGAGGCCAGCATGCGGTCCACCTGCTTCGCCAAGCCCTTCCTGCTGTCCAGTTCGCCGGCTTCCGCCGCCCGGATCAGCTCGCTGTCCGGCGGGCCGTTCCACAGGAAGAAGCTGAGCCGCACCGCCTTGGAGTAGCCGGTCAGCCTGAGCTGCCCCGCATGGTCCGGATCGGGCTCGGCCACATCCTTGCGGAAGAGGAAGTTCGGCGAATCGAGCAGCTCGGCCAGGCCGTAGGCCAGCCCGGCATAGAAATCGCCCTTGGTCTCCGCCGCCTGGTTGGCGAGCGAGATCGGCTCGGCCAGCTCCTTGTCGGTCACCGGCCGGCGGAACAGCAGGCGGCCATACTGCGCCAGGGTTTTCGACGCACAGGCCCCATCCGCGGACTTGTCGTCAGCCGGCTTGCACGGCACCAGCTGGTCGCGGTGGTTCTTGTCCACCGCCTGCGCCGCGATGGTGCGGCCCATCACGTCATACTGCTCGAACCCCGACGCCGAGACCGCGACCATCGCGCCGCCGACCGCGAGCAGCCCGCTCTTGCGCAGCACCGGCTCAAACCGGCCGGCCACCTTGATGTCCGGCGCGAAGATGTCCGCGATCGCCTGCCGGTACTGCGCCTCGGTCAGCCGCTGCACCGTCGGCGGACTGCCGGCGGTCTTGGGCTCGCCGGGTCCGCAGGAGGCGAGCAGGAGGGCACATGCCAGTGCTGCGCCTATTCTTAATCCGTCATCCCGGCGAAGGCCGGGACCCATGGTTCGGCTATCGCGATGTCGGGCAAGCGGGTCCCGGCCTTCGCCGGGATGACCATCAAAGTAAATGCGCTCTTTCAAATCAACCACCACGAAATCAGGGATTGGCCGCCGCCGTCCGGTGGGCATCCTCCGGATGGATCACGAAGGCCGGGATGGCGTTGACCTCGAACGCGGTCGAGAGCGCCGTGCATTGGCCGGTCGCAGGGTCCTTCATCCCGTCGGCGTAGCGGTGGATCGCCTGGTAATAGGTCGGGCAGTCATAGCCGACCATCTCAGCCGATTCCTGCTTCACCCCGCCCTGGGTCATGTCCAGGTCGTTTGCGTCCATATAGCCTGCCAGCAGGCCATGCGCGTTGCCGTCCGGCTTCAGCTCCAGGCGCAGCCGCGCCGCGCGGATATTCCACCAGCGGGTGTAGCCGCCAATATCGTAATGCAGCCTGACATCCGTGGGCTCGGTGATCACCACACCGTCGATGATCTTACCGTGGGCGATCGTCTGGTACTTCTTGTCGTCGGTCATGGTCAGGCTGGCATAAGGCTCGAAATGGCCGTTCGGGTCGATGACCATCGGGCTCGCGCCGTTATAGATGCCGACCGTCACGTCCGGGTCATTGCGCCCGTCCTTAATGCCCATTACCTCGATCAGCATGGTCGTGCCACCGTCCTTGTAGGCGGCGTTGCGCAGCGATTCGAGATAGCCTTCCTCGCCGGGAAAGCCGCGAAAGTTGGAGGAACAGCCGATCACGCGATAGGTCTGGTTGTCGACTCCCGCCTCGCCTGTGGGGCTGGTGAATTTTTCATGCGCACAGGTATTCGCGGTCGCCGCGCCGTCGGTGGTCCCGTCCAGGTTCATGCCGTAGGAGATATGGCCCTTGGGCGTGCGTTGCGCCGGTCTCGGATAATCCGGCACCTGGCAGAGATCCTTGCCCTCCGGCGTATGATAGGCTTTTTGCTCGAATTCCTTAAGGTTTTCGGGCCGGGTCAGGCGCTGGCGTTCTGCCGGAGGCACCGAGGCCAGGTACAGCTCCTTCGACGCCATCGCCAACCCGTCCGGGCAGTCGTCGGCGTTCTTGGCGAGCGCATAGGGCAGGGACGTGACAGCGAACCCCAAGGTCCGCGGCTTCGCGGTTGCGGGATCGGTCGGCGCCGCGTTGGCCGAGGCCGCATCCGCCGGAGGGCTCAGAACTGAGAGCGCCGCGATCAGCGCGGTGCCACTCAAGAGCTTGTCGAGTGTCCTCATCGCTTTCCTCCCCCGGCCATTCCACGGTTTGATCTTACCAAATCCGGACGCGACGGTCTTTCATTTTACAAACTATCCCGACTCTCTCACATTTGAAAGCATGTCGGGTGGCTTTCGCTGGAGCTAAACTCCGTCATTCGCCCCGCACCCACAACAGCATGGGTTTCGTTTCGCTCTACCCGTCCTTGTGCTCACGGTGGATTCGGCAGCCGATTTCGGCCAATCTGTAGGCCTGGGAGGACGCAATGGCCGACACTATCGAAGAATTCACCTACCCGCGTGGCTGGTTCATGGTGGCCCGCGCCGACGATCTCGAGCCCGGGCAGCCGCTGGCGCTCAAGTTTTTCGGCCGCAAATTCGTGGCTTTTCGCGATGCCGAAGACCGGCCGGTCATCCTGGATGCGACCTGTCCGCATCTGGGTGCGAATCTTGCGGTCGGCGGCGTGGTCGACGGGGAGGGGATACGCTGCCCGTTCCATCATTGGCGTTTCGGGGTCGACGGCAAGTGCAACGACATCCCCTACAGCAAGATCATCCCGCCGCGCGCCCGCGTCCGATCCTATCCGACGCGGGAGATCAACGGTAACCTCTTCCTGTGGCACGATCCGGAGTTCGGCGAGCCCGACTATGAGCTGCCTGACATGGCGGAATATCGCGATCCGCATTGGGTGAAGTGGTCGATGGTGCGCAAGGACATCAAGACAGTCCCCAAGGAGATCGTCGACAACATCGCCGACCGGGCTCATTTTCCGGTCGTTCACGGCGCGCACATCGCCGAGTTCCGGAACGAGTTTGTCGGCCACACGGCGACGCAATACGCGCTGAACCTGCATGAGACGCTGGCGTCAGAGCCGGGCGGTGCGCTGCCGTCCCACGCGACCTATCATGGGCCGGCCTATCTGCTGACCTTCCTCGATGGGCCGTACGCGTCCTGGATGCTGATCTGCCATACCCCGATCGACACAGAGCACGTCGCGGTCTGGTACGGCACCATGGTGCGATGCGACGACGAGATGACGCCCGAATTCCTTGAGATCGCGGCGAACTATGTCGAGCTCGGGAAGATCGCTTTCTACCAGGATGTCAGCATCTGGGAGAACAAGGACCCAGCGCCGCAGCCGCTGCTTTGCGCTGGTGACGGCCCGATCCTCCAGGCCCGCGCCTGGTATGCGCAGTTCTTCCGCCCGCGTGGTGGGTCGAACCTGCGCGACATCGCGGCTGAATAGATGAGCTTCAGGCTCGACCACAGCGTCGTTCACGTCACCGACCGATCTCGCTCCGATGCGTTCTACCGCGACGTTCTGGGCGCGGAGTTGGTTGAACTGGGCGAGATCCGTATGTATCGCTTCGGCGACATGCAACTGAACGTCCACGGACCCGGCCTCAATGCCGGCGCCGTCGTGGCCCGTATCCCGGTACCGCCGGGCGGCAGCGACATCTGTTTCGAATGGCCAGGGCCAATCTCGGGCGCCGTTGCACATCTGGCCCGGCATGAGGTCCCGATCGAATTCGGCGGCCCACGCAAAGGCTTTGGCGCCAAGGGTCTCGGCGACAGCGTCTATTTCCGCGACCCCGACGGCACGCTGCTGGAGTTCATCTCATACCACGCCGGTTGAGCCGCGACGGGCGAGCCAACAAGATTCTTGTATAGACAGGAAAGCTCCTGCTTTATGCCGCGGTAACCAGGCGGGGAGGGACGCGTGGGCAGGGACTGGCGGCGGATCGATGAAGTGAGGCATGGGCTTGGCGCGGTCGAGAATGCGCTGATCGACGACCTGCTGGCCGGCCGTGTCGGGCGGCGCGGGTTTATGCGGCACGGGAGCGTGTTGGGCGTGTCGCTACCGATCCTGGGCGGCCTTGCCGCGGCGGCGGGATACGGCACGCGCACGCGGCCGGCGCAAGCCCAGGCTGCACCGGGCGGCACCATCCGCGCGGCGGTGGCGATGCCGACCGGCGTCGTCGACCCCGTGCTGGCGCGCGACAGCGGCACTTATCAGATGCTGTTCCAGGTTGCGGAATTCCTTTGCGTCACCCAGCCCGATTTCACCTTGAAGCCGGTCCTGGCCGAAAGCTGGACGCACAGCGACGACGGTCAGGTCTGGACGTTCAAGCTGCGCAAGGGGGTCAAGTTCCACAGCGGCAAAGAGATGACCGCCGCCGACGTGGTCGCCACTTTCGACCGCCTGTCGGACCCTGCCGGTACCTCCAATGCACTGGCTGTGTTCAAGGGACTGCTGTCCAAAGGCGGCACGCGCAGGGTCGACGATTATACGGTCGCATTCCATCTCGATTCACCCAACGGCAACTTCCCCTACGCCCTCGCCATCGACAACTACAACGCCGTGATCCAGCCGGCCCAGCCGGTCGCCGACTACGAGAAGGTGTTCGAAGGCACCGGCCCGTTCCGACTGGAAAGTTACCAGCCACGCGCGGGCGCATCGTTTGTTCGCAATCCCGACTATTGGGGGCCGAAGGCGCTGCCCGACCGAATCGAGTTCCGCTTCTATCCTGAGCCGCAGCCGCGCCTGATCGCGCTGCAGGCCGGCGAGGTCGATATCCTGGATGCGGTGCCGGTGATCATGAGCCCGGTTCTGCAGAAGAACCCGGATATCGAGATTCTGCGGGTGAAATCGGCCAACCATCGGCAGGTGCACATGCGCTGCGACGCCGGCCCGTTCGCCGATAAACGCGTGCGTCAGGCGCTGGCCTTGACGCTCGATCGTAAGAAGCTGGTCGCCGGGCTGTGTCGCGGCATGGGTGTGGAGGGCAATGACAGCCCGTTCACCCCGCTGTTCCCTTCAACCGACACCACCGTGCCACAACGCGACCAGGATATCGCCAAAGCCAAACAGCTGATGGAAGCGGCCGGCCAGGCCAAAGGGTTCGACGTCACGCTGACCACCGAGCAATACACCGACATCCCGGAATACGCCCAACTTGTCCAGAATTTCGCCAAGGCGATCGGGATCGACATCGGCCTCAAGATCGAGAGCCAGGAGCTTTATTACGGCAAGTCGGTGGCCGGGCAGTCGGACTGGCTGGACAGCCCGCTCGGCATCACCGACTACGCCCACCGCAGCGTGCCGAACACCTTGCTCGGCAACCCGCTGATGAGCGGCGGGGCGTGGAACGCGGCGCATTTCACGAATGCCCAGTACGACATGCTGGTTGCGCGCTACGTCAAGGCGCTGGACCTCGAGGCGCAGAAGGCGGCTGCTGGCGACATCGAGCAGCTGCTACTCGATGAGACGCCGCTGATCATCGCCTATTTCCCCGACCTGCTGGTGCCTGTCCGCAAAGGCATCCAGGGCCTGCCGCCGATCGCGGCCGGCCTCCTTCTCGATCGCGTCACCAAGAGTTGATCCAAATGCGCAAGCCTTATCTGCGCGGCCGCGGGCCGCATTTTCCGATCCTCGATACAGTCACGCAGTACAAATCCGAGCCCGGCTATGTTGTCTTCACCATGCCGGCCCCGAAGCGGCTGCGCGTCATGGCGGGCAGGGCGGTGGTCGCAGACACCGTGGAAGGGCTGGTGATGTACGAATCCGACCATCTGCCGGTCTATTACTTCCCGATCAAGGACGTGGAGGAAGCCTACCTGATGCCGTCGGCGACGAAAACGGAATCGCCGTTCAAGGGTATCGCCACGCATTACTCGCTCAACACGGGCGAAAGCCTGGTCGAGGACGCGTGCTGGCGTTACCTCGAGCCGCCGCCGGGCTGCCCGCCGATCGCCGATTATTTGGCGTTCTACTGGCCGAAGATGAGCCACTGGTACGAGGAGGATGAAGAGGTCTTCGTCCACGCCCGCGACCCGTTCCGCCGGGTGGACTGCCTGCCCTCCTCGCGCCGGGTGGAGGTGTTCGTCGACGGCGAGAAGGTGGCTGAGTCGAAGCGTGGCGTCTTCCTGTTCGAGACCGGCCAGCCGACCCGCTATTACCTGCCGATCGCCGATATCCGCCTGGATCTGCTGACCGCCAGCAAGTACCAGTCGCGCTGTCCCTATAAGGGGATCGCGAGTTATTACCACCTGAGCGTGAACGGCAAGCGGCACGACAACCTGGTCTGGTACTATCCCGAACCCGTCCACGAATCCGCCCGCATCAAGGGCCTGGTCAGTTTCTACAATGAATTCGTGGATAAGATACTGGTCGACGGCGTGGAGCAGCCCAAGCCGATGACAGCCTCGTCGCATGGGTATTACTAAGCTTCTTCCTCGTAAAGCCCCTCTCCCGCGCCAGCGGGAGAGGAAGGGGCCCATCGCCGCCTTTGGCGGCGATGGGAAGGTGAGGGTCTTCTGACTTCGCCTTCTCCCAAAGCCCGTGCCCGCCAGCTCCGCGGCACCATGAGCGACGCTGAACGCCGCCTCTGGTCGGCGCTGCGTGCCCACCGGTTGGAAGGATATAAATTTCGACGGCAACATCCCGTCGGTCCATTCATCCTCGATTTTGCCTGCGTTGAGCACCTGCTGGCGATCGAAGCAGACGGCGGGCAGCATGCAGACTCGGACGCCGACGAGAGGCGGACGTTTTGGCTGCATACTCAAGGCTGGCGGGTAATCCGGTTCTGGAACAATGAGATTCTGACGAACGTGGAGGGTGTGACCCAGGCCATCCTCGAGGAACTACGCTCCGGAGGAAAATCCTGACCCTCACCTTCCCACCGCTGCGCGGCGGGCCCCTTCCTCTCCCGCTGTCGCGGGAGAGGGGCTTTTATGATGGGCTTGCTCCATGAATCTGCCCCGCCTCATCGCCAAGCGATTGGCACTCTCCCTCGTCACTCTGTGGCTGCTCAGTACCATCGTGTTCCTGGGCGGGCAGCTGCTGCCGGGCGATGTGGGGCGGGTCATGCTGGGGCCGCTGGCTGACGCCCGCGCGGTCGCCAATCTGAACCATCAGCTGGGCGTCGATCGGCCGCTCGTTGCGCAATATTGGGACTGGATCAGCCATTTCGTCGCCGGCGACATGAGCCGGTCCTATGAATACCGTGCCCCGGTAGCGCCCTTCATCCTGAACGCGCTCGGCCATTCAATTAAACTAGGTGCCGTCGCCTTCGTGCTGGTCGTGCCGCTCTCGCTTGTTGGCGGCATCTGGGCGGCGCTGCATGCGGGCAGGGCGGTCGACCGCGTCATCACCATCCTCGGTCTGTCAGCGACGGTCGTGCCGGAGTTCGTTACCGGCATCGTGCTGATCATCGTCTTCGGCATCTGGCTCAAATGGCTGCCGATCAGTGCCGACTGGCCGGCCGGGGCCGGGCCGTTCACGCAGCTTTACCATCTGATCCTGCCCGCGCTGCCGCTGGTGCTGGCTCTGTTCGGCTATCTGGCGCGGATGGCGCGGGCCGGAATGGTCGAGGCGCTGGGCGCCGACTACACGCGCACTGCGATCCTGAAAGGCCTGCCGCGCCGCGACGTGATCCGTCGGCACGTGCTGCGCAATGCGCTCCTGCCGACCATCACCGTCATTGCCACCCAAGTCGGCTACCTGATCGGCGGCCTGGTGGTGATCGAGGTGCTGTTCCACTACCAAGGCATCGGCAGCCTGATCTTCGCCGCAGCGAAGGCCAAGGATTTCCCGATGCTGGAGGCCGGCGTGCTGACCGTCGGCATCATCTACACGCTGGCCACGCTCGCGGCCGACCTCGCCACGGTTTGGCTGAATCCACGTATCCGCCTGGGCGCGGCGGAATGAGCGCGTCGCGCGAACGCCTGAGAGTGCTGCTCCGCTCGAACGCGTTCCTGGTCGGCGCGGTGATCGCGCTGTTCTGGATCGCCTGCGCCTTGGTCGGCCGCTCCATTGTGCCGCACGACCCGTTCGAGCCGGATATCCTGAATACGCTCGCCCCGCCGTCGGCCGAGCACTGGTTCGGCACCGACCAACTGGGACGCGATATCTTCTCCCGCATCATCGTCGGCGCGCGCGATATCCTGATGGTGGCGCCGCTTGCGACCGCGCTCGGGGTGGCCTTGGGGGTGCTGCTCGGGTTGATAACCGGCTATTTCCGCGGCTTCATCGACGATAGCCTGAGCCGTCTCGTCGACGCCATGCTGGCGCTGCCGCTCGTGATCATCGCGCTGGCCGCGCTGGCCGCGATCGGCGCGTCGACAGGGGCGGTGATTGTGGTCATCGGCATCATTTTCGCGCCGCTGGTCGCGCGGACCGTGCGTGCTGCCGTGCTCTCGGAACGCGCACTCGACTACGTCGCGGCGGCGAAGCTGCGCGACGAGCGCCTTCCTTACATCCTCTTTGTCGAGATCCTGCCCAACGTCGTAGCGCCGATCCTGGTCGAGGCAACCGTCCGGCTCGGCTATGCGGTCTTCGCCGTCGCCACCCTGAGCTTCCTCGGCTTCGGCATCCAGCCACCGTCGCCCGACTGGGGCCTGGCGATCTCGGAGACCTACGGCTTGATAAACGGCGGGGTCTGGTGGCCGGTGCTGTTCAACGCGATCGCCATTGCCTCGCTGGTCGTGGGCGTGAACCTGGTGGCCGATGGCGTCCGCGAGGCGCTGGATTCATGACCACCGACGCGCTCGCGGTCTCAAAGCTTGACCTTGCCTACCGCTTGCGCGGGCTGGACCGGCTCGTGCTGCGCGGCCTCAGCTTCCGCATCGGCGCGGGCGAGGCGTATGGGCTGGTCGGCGAATCCGGCTGCGGCAAGTCGACAGCGGCGCTGGCTGCCGTGCGCTACCTGCCGCCCAACGGGCGCATCAAGGGTGGGACCATCGCGATCGGCGGGCGCGACCTCTATGCGCTCGGGCCCGAGGCGTTGCGCAGCCTGCGCGCGACCGAGGTCGCCATGGTCTACCAGGATCCCGCGCGGTCGCTGAACCCGTCGCTGACCGCCGGCGAGCAGGTGGCCGAGATTTTCCGCCTGCGCGGCTTGCCGGCGGAGGCTGCGCTGGTACGGGCGATTGCCATGCTGGAGCGCGTGCGCATCGCCGATCCGGCCGCGGTCGCGGCGCGTTACCCGCACCAGCTGTCCGGCGGCATGCAGCAGCGCGTCTCGATCGCAATGGCGCTGGCCGTCGACCCCCGCCTGCTGATCCTGGACGAGCCAACCACCGGGCTCGACGCCACGGTCGAGGCCGAAATCCTCGACGTGATCGCGATACTGCGGCGCGAGATGAATACCGCTCTTCTTTTCATCAGTCACAATCTGGCGGTGGTGGCGCGGATGTGCGACCGCGTCGGTGTGCTTTATGCCGGCGCCCTGGTCGAGGAGGGGACGACGAAAGAGGTGTTCGGCAATCCCCGCCACCCCTACACGGCCGGTTTGATGCGCTGCCTGCCGCGCCGCGGCCACCGCAAGGATCACGGGCGTCTCGACACGATCCCGGGCTTTCCGCCCGGGCCGGGCGAAGATTTCGCCGGATGCCTGTTCGCGCCGCGCTGCGGGCTGGCGGACGAGGGTTGCCGAACCGTGGCGCCCCCGCTCTACGACCTCGGCGGCCGGCTCAGCCGGTGCTACCATCACGACCGGATCCCGTTGCTGCACCGCGTCACGCCGGATGATGCGAGCACGGATTTCACGGTCGACCGGACCCAGCCGCCGCTGCTCTCGGTGTCAGATATTGGCAAGAGCTTCGGGGATGCGCACCGACCAGTGCGGGCGCTGACGGGTGTGTCATTCGATCTGTGGCCCGGCGAGACCTTGGGGCTGGTCGGTGAGTCGGGCAGCGGCAAGACGACGCTCGCCCGGCTGATCCTTGGCCTGACCGCCCCCGATCCGGGCGGCACTATCACGCTCGGCGGGGCGAGTTTGCCGGGGCGCGCGGAAAAGCGCGGGGCCGGCGCGCTGAAGGCCATCCAGATCGTCTTCCAGAACCCCGATTCGGCGCTGAACCGCGCGCACAGCGTCTGCGGCCTTGTCGGCCGGGTGCTGACGCGGCTGGCGCGCGTGCCTAAAACCGAGCGAGCGGCCCGCCTACTCGCGCTGACCCGATCGGTGCAGCTCGCCGACCGCGTGCTGGACCTGAAGCCGGTGCAGCTTTCGGGTGGCCTCAAGCAGCGTGTCGCCATCGCCCGCGCTTTCGCCGGCGACCCCGCGCTTGTGGTCTGTGACGAGCCCACCTCGGCGCTCGACGTCTCAGTGCAAGCGGCAATCCTCAACCTGCTGGCGGACCTGCAGGCGCGCCAGCGCGTCAGCTACCTGTTCATCTCGCACGACCTGGCGACCGTGCGTTACCTCGCCGACCGCATCGCGGTCCTTTATCTGGGTCGACTGATGGAGATCGGCCCTGCCGAGCGCGTCTTCTCAGGACCCCATCACCCCTATACCGAGGCGCTCCTGTCCGCCGTTCCGACCCTGGACGGCGAGACGCCTCGACAGCGCCTGACCGGCGAAATCCCAAGCGCCATCAATCCGCCGAACGGCTGCGTCTTTCACACGCGGTGCCCGAGGAAGCTCGGCGCAATCTGTGAAGAGCAGGAGCCGCCGTTGGCACCGGGGGCGGAGGCGGGGCATGCGGTCAGGTGCCATATTTCGATTGAGGATTTGTGACCGTCGTCACAGCCAATTAACAGGAATGCAGCCCGGGGCCGCCGTTCACGCTGTAGCTGCCGAAGCACAGAGGCAGGCCCGGGATCTTGAAGGTCAACGTGGCCGGAGCGTGCGGGTCTCCGAACCGCTCGACCTCGGCGGCAAAACGGCTTCGCGCGATGATGACGGAATCGGCATTGAGATATTCGGACGGCGCAGGCTTCAGTGCGTCGCGCTTCCATAGGTCCCTGAGCGCGTCGAAACCGCAATAGGAGTCATCGCAATGGAAAGCGGGCAGTCTGTCGCCAGGCAGGCTGGGAATCGCGTGGCGCGGGGCTATCTCGGCTCGCGGCGCGATCTGCGCGGAAACCTGAGGCTCGGCATTCGGCGAAGCGGCGGCTGTCGCGTGCAGCATCATGGCCAGCGGCACGATCGCCAGCTCGGCGGTCGGTACCGCCCGCGTAATGAACCGGGTCAGGTGAGCATTCAAACCAGCATGTCCGCAACCGCCCTCCCGGCGATCCGTCCCGAGAAGAGACAACCGCCGAGGAACGTCCCCTCCAGCGCGCGATAGCCGTGCATCCCGCCGCCGCCGAACCCGGCCGCCTCGCCCACGGCGAAAAGGCCCGGAATCGGTATGCCGTCATTCCCCAACACCTGGGCGTCGAGATTGGTTTGCAATCCGCCCAGCGTCTTGCGCGTCAAGATGTTGAGGCGGACCGCGATCAACGGCCCATGGGTGGGGTCAAGGATCCGGTGCGGCTTGGCCGTGCGGACCAGCCGGTCGCCCAGATAGCGGCGGGCGTTGCGGATCAGCATGATCTGCGCGTCCTTCGTGAACGGGTTCGCGATCTCGCGATCGCGTGCCTCGACCTGTGCGCGCAGGTCGGACAGGCGGATCAGACTGTCCCCGGTCAGCGCGTTCATGCCCTCGACCAGAGCTTCAAGGCTGTCGCGCACGACGAAGTCGCCGCCGTGGGCCTTGAAGGACTCAACCGGCCTTGGTGCCGCCCTGCCGACGGCGCGGCCGGCGGTCAGGCGCCAGCTCTTGCCGGTCAGATCGGGATTCTGCTCGGAGCCCGACAGCGCGAATTCCTTGCGGATAATGCTTTGCGTCAGCACGAACCAGGAATGATCAAGCCCGGTCGCCATGATGTGGGCAAGCTGTCCCAACGTGTCGGTGCCGGGATAGAGCGGCACCGGCAGGCGCCGGCCTAGCCCATCGAACCAGAGCGGTGATGGTCCCGGCAGGATTCGGATGCCGTGATCCGGCCAGATCGGGCTCCAGTTGCGCAGGCCTTCCACGTAATGCCACATACGGTCGGGGTTGATGATCCGGCCGCCGGCGGCTTCGGTGATCATCAGCATCCTGCCGTCGACATGCGCCGGGACGCCGGAGACCATGAAGGCGGGGGGCCGGCCCAGCCGCTTCGGCCAGTTGCGGCGAACCAGATCGTGGTTGCCGCCGATCCCGCCCGAGGCGACGATCACCGCCTGAGCCTTCATCGCGAAGAAGCCCATCTCCACCCGCGACGTGTTTTCGCCGCGCCGGCGATCGGTTTCCTCGAGCGTCACTCCCATCACGCCGTCGATGGTGCCGGCGGTGACGCTCAGCGCATCGACGCGATGGCGGAAGCGGAACTGGATCAGGCCGCGTTTCTCGGCCTCCAGCGCCCGGCGGACGAACGGCTCCAACACGCCGGGGCCGGTGCCCCAGGTGACGTGGAAGCGCGGCACCGAGTTGCCGTGCCCCGTTGCGTCATAGAATCCGCGCTCAGCCCAGCCGACGATCGGGAAGATGCGGTGGCCCATGGCGTGGAGCCAATGGCGCTTTTCCCCCGCGGCAAAGGTGACATACGCTTCGGCCCAGCGGCATGGCCAGTGATCCTCCGGCCGGTCGAAGCCGGCCGTTCCCATCCAGTCCTGGAGCGCCAGCTCATGCGAGTCGCGGATGGCCAGACGCCGCTGCTCCGGCGTGTCGACCAGGAACAATCCACCCAGCGACCAGAAGGCCTGACCACCCAGGCTCTGGCGACCCTCCTGGTCCAGCACGATGACCCGCCGTCCGGCATCGGCCAGTTCGGTCGCCGCGACCAGGCCGGCGAGGCCGGCCCCGACGACGATGACGTCGGCGTCGGTCACGGGTAGGTCTGGTCAGGCCGGCTGGTCAGACAGTGCGCGGCGTTCCGCGGTGATGATCGGCCTGGACGCGGTGCAGCCGAAACGCCAGTGCCAGAAGTGCGCCGCCGAAGAACAGCGCGTATGCGGCGATCCACCAAGTGAGCACAAGCGCTCCCAGCAGCGGCGCCGCGAACAGCAGGATTCCCCACACGATCGAGATGACGGCGCCGATGGCCATCAGCCATCTGCCTTGCTGGGGCGGGTGGGAGAAGGTCGCGGCAAGCAGGAATCCACCCGACAGGATCGCCCAGAACCCGACGAGATAGACGAAGACCACGACGGTGATGGCTGGCCACAATATGGCGACCGCAGCCGCCGCCAGATTGACCACCCCCTCGAAGACCAGCAAGCCCCAGCTGCGGTGCCGGCGGATCGCGCGGACGGCGGCAATGATCGCGAAGACCCCGTCGAAGATCATGTATGCAGCGAACAGCAGGACGAATGCGCCGATCGCCGCGCCCGGCATGAACAGCGCGATCAACCCGAACAGGATGGCGACGACGCCGCGCAGCGCGACCGCCCACCAGTCGAGCGCCACCGGGTGCCCGTCGGCGTCCTTGATTTCGATATGAACCATGGCATGGAACTCCCTGGCGAAGCTGGCGGACCATACTTGACGCATGCCGACTATCCCACGCGGGAATCGGGCAGCGATGCAATGATCTATATCATAACCCGCATAACAGGGCCCGCGCTCCCTATGGTCCATTTGCCCGCCGGGGCGCCTTCATTCCTCGTTTCGCGGTCGGCCGCGCGCGGCCTTGAGGCCTGACCGCCGCTCTTTGGATTCCAGTCGCTTCAATTTCGAGGCATAGGTCGGCCTCGTCGCCTTGCGCGGCTTGGGCGTCTCGGTCGCCCGGCGGATGAGGGCGAACAGGCGCTCGCGCACGTCGCGCCGGTTCATCTCCTGCGATCGCGCCGCCTGTGACGACAGCACCAGCACGCCCTCCAGGCTCATCCGGCTGCCCGCCAGCTTGATCAGCCGCGCCTTCACCGGGTCGGGCAGCGAGGGCGAGTTCCGCACGTCGAACCTGAGCTCGACCGCGGTGCTCGTCTTGTTGACGTGCTGCCCGCCGGGCCCGCTCGCCCGAACGAACCGCTCCTGGATTTCGGCCTCGTCGATGGCGATCTGGTCGGTGATTTGGATCATACCGGCCGTCAAAGGCCATAGGGTGCGCGCACGCCGGGGTCCGACGTCGGAAAATCCTTGGTATTGCGCGTGATCAGCAGCATTCCATTCGCCTGTGCAGATGCCCAGACAATTGCATCGGGCAACTTGATGCGATAGGCGCGGCGCAGCGAAACTGCTCGCTCGGCGATTTCGGAATCGAGGTCGATCAAGGTAAAGCTGGAAAGGAAATCACGCGTTCCCGCTTCGACGGACGGTTGTGCGCCGACCATCACTTCCATCCAGGTGACGACGCTGATCGCCCGTGACCCGTAGCGTTCCAATTCGATCCGCGCCTGGGAGACTCCGTTCAGGTAGTCGATCAGGATATTGGTATCGAACAGCGCCGCTACCATTCGCTGCGCATCTTGTCCTGGTAGGTCAGACCGTCGAGTTTCCGGTCGCCCCATAAGCCGAAAGCGTCAGTTTGCCGGCGCCGCTGGTGTTTGGCGAGGTAATCATTTACCGCGTCCCGAATCAGCGCGGCGCGTGATCGCTTGCTCCTGCGCGAAAGCTCGTCGAGCGCCTCAATCTGACTGTCACCGATATCGACAAGGGTGCGCATCCACATCTCCGTCAACTGATATCGATAACATATATCGCCCAATACTCCCGCGACAATCTCTGTGAAGATCGACGGTGGCCAGTGCGCTATAGTCACGCTATGCACGAATCCCCCTTTCTCACGCCGATGCGCAAGCGCTTGATCCTAGGCGCCACCATCACCGGCTCGAGCATGGCTTCGATCGACGGTTCGGTCGTCAACGTGGCGCTGCCGACCTTGCAGCAGGCGCTGGGCTTCGACGGTGCCAGCATCCAATGGGTGATCAATTTCTACCTCCTGGCGCTGGGCGCGCTGGTGCTGGTCGGCGGTGCGGCTGCGGACCGCTTCGGCCGGCGCAAAATCTTCATGGTCGGCACGATTCTCTTCACCTTGTCTTCGGCGGTCTGTGGACTCGCGACCAGCCCCACCATGCTGATCCTTGCGCGCGGCGTGCAGGGCGCGGCCGCGGCCCTGCTGACCCCCGCCAGCCTCGCCATCGTCGGTTCGAGCTTCGGCGACGCCGAGCGCGGGCAGGCTATCGGCCTCTGGGCCGGCTTCGTGTCGCTGACCAATGCCGCCGGCCCGGTCGTCGGCGGCTGGCTGGTCGACCATCTGTCCTGGCGCGCGATCTTTCTCCTCAACGTGCCCCTGGCCGTGGCGACGGTCGTAATGACGGCGGCGGCCATGCCCGAGACGCGCATGCCGGGCGCCAGACGGCTCGATTACGCCGGTGCCGCCCTGGTCATCTTCGGCCTGGGCGCGCTCACCTGGGCGCTCACCCAGGCGGCCGATGCCGGTCTGTTCGCGTCCGCCGTGCTCGCATGGCTCGCGGCCGGCATCCTGGCGCTGGTCGGCTTCATCCTGGTCGAGGCGCGCTCACCCGCCGCCATGGCGCCCCTGTCTCTGTTCCGCTCGCGCGACTTCTCGGGTGTCAACCTGCTGACGTTCTGCCTCTATTTCGCGCTGGGCGGCGCCGGTTTCTTCCTGCCGTTCGAACTCATCCGCGTGCACGGTTATTCGGCGAGCGGGGCAGGGGCGTCGCTGCTCCCGCTCTCGCTGACGCTGGGCGGGCTTTCGGGTGCGGCCGGACGGCTCAGCGACCGGATCGGCCCGCGCATTCCGCTGACGCTGGGTCCCGTGATCGCCGCCGCCGGACTGCTGATGCTCGCCTGGGCCGCACCCGGCGGGAATTACTGGACCGGCTTCTTCCCGGCGACGATGGTTCTGGCTGTCGGCCTCACGGTCACGGTCGCGCCCCTGACCACCGTCGCGATGAGCGCCGTCGGCGACGACCGCGCCGGTACGGCGTCGGGCGTCAACATCGCCGTCGCCCGCATCGCCGGCCTGATCGCAGTGGCCACATTGAGCCTCGTTTTCCTCGCGCGGTTCGATGGCACATTGGCTGCGATCGCGCCATCGCTCGGCCTGTCGACCGCCGATCTCCCGCCGCCGGGCTCGGGCTTCGCGGTCGTTCCCCGCGACGCCGGCGGCTTGCGCACCGCCGAAATCGGCGCGTTCAATGCCGCTTTTGTCCGCGTGATGCTGGTCTCGGCGGTTTTGGCGCTGCTCGGCGCCTTAGCCTCCGCGGCCACGATCTCCCGGCCACGCCCGGCGGCCGCCGCGGCCATGGCGGCTGACTAGCCCGCTTAAATTCATCATTGCGAAGAGTGGGCACAGGCAATCCTATTGTTTCCTCCTGCCGCTGCAGGCGTTACAGTCCTCTGAAACATGCGGCGCCAATCGCCGCCGATCCGGGAGGAGCTTCGATGGCCAAGGGATTCGTGCTCGATCCGACCGTGGCGCGCGACGAGGATATCGCCTCGCCGGGGCCCGATGCCGGCGATATCAAGGGCAAGGTGGTCGGCATCCGCGTCGACCAGATGTGGCGCGCCTGGGATTGGATCAGCGAGATCTGGGCCGACGAGTTCCGCAGGCTGGGCGCCGCCGACGTCAAGTTCTGGCGCTCCTGCGGCCGTTCGGGCGAGGAGGGCGAGCGGATGGACCGCGAGCTCAAGCAGTTCCTCTCCGAGATCGATGTCGCTGTGGTCGGGCTCGCCAATTGCGGCTCCTGCACGGGATGGACCGTCCATGATGCGCTCGCGGCCGCCAAGGCCGGCCTGCCCACCACGGCGATCGCGACCGCCAATTTCGAGGAGTTCGCGAAGACGATCGCGCGGCGCGGCGGCCGTTCCGGCCTGCGCGTCTACGTCCTGCCCTATCCGCTGAACGAGCGCGTCCGCGAAGAGGTCGACCCCATCGGCCACGCGCATTTCCCGAAGCTGCTAGGCACCATGGGCGCCGTTGCCGCCGAGCGGCAAGCTGCATGACCCCCAGGACGAACGCATGACCATCGTCACCATCGCGCCGAGCCACGCAAAGAAGGCTCCGCCCAAGCCGATCGTCAGCCGCGAATGCGGCCCGGACGGCTGCGAGATCGACTGGTTGGCCAGCCGCCGCCTCGAATCCGACCTTGACGTCGTCGGCTTCACCCAGTTCGCGACGGAGCAAGGCTGGGGCGATGGCCTGCCGCTGGTGCCGCCGACCGAGACCCGGGTGCGCACCTATCTGGCGGCGAACAACCGCTACCCCGACGAGGTGATCGCCTGTCTCCCGCCGATGCGGGCGGAATGCACGGTGGAAAAGATCGTCATCAACGCGGTGATGGCGGGCGCGCCGGCCGAATCGGTGCCGCTCCTCATTGCCGCCGTCGAGGCCGTGGCCGACCCGGATTTTGAGCTCTACGGCATGAACGCCACGACTGCCTCGGTGGCGCCGGCGCTTGTCGTCAATGGCCCGATCCGCGATCGGCTCGGTATCCCCTACACGCATGGCTGCTTCGGCGGCGCCGCCGGCGCGGCGCCGGCGATCGGCCGGGCGCTCCGCCTCATCATGCGCAACGTGGCTGGGCAGGTGGTGGGCGTCACCTCGCAGAGCACGTTCGGCTCGCCCGCGCGCGTTGCCGGTATCGTGGTCGGCGAATGGGAGGAACGCTCGCCCTGGGCGCCGCTGGCCGAACGGCGCGGGGTCGCTGGCGACGCGGTGACCAGCTTCGGCGCGATGGGGACAATGAACATCCTCGACACCACCTCGCAGAAGCCAGCCGAGTTCCTGGAGATGATCGGCAAGTCGATCGCCTATCCCGGCACCAACTGCTTCTCTCCGGCCGTGCCGTTCGGCGAGGTGCTTGTAGCGCTGAACCCGATTTGCGCCGAGATCGTCGCCCGCGGGATGCCGGACATCGCCGACGTGCAGGAAGTGCTGTGGCGCAACGCCAGCCTGCCGGCCGATTGGTTGGAACACCTCCATCGCGGCCAGCTCGAGGAGCAGGGCCGCATCCGTAGCGACGGCCGTGTCTATATGACGCCCGAGCCCAAGGATGTTCTGGTGATGGTCTGCGGCGGCACCGGCGGCCTGCACGCTGCGGCGCTGCACAGCTTCGGCACCTCGCTGACCCAGACTCGTCCGATCGTTTGAGGTGCCGACGCTTTTCTTCCGACTGGGGAGCAAGACACCTGCGATCGCCTCCCCCCTTGAGGGGGAGAGCCTGCCCGGGACCCGATCCGGGGTCGCCCCGCAGGGGCGGGTGGGGGGTGATGGCGACGCCTTCTCGCTAACAACGGACGTGCTGCCGCACACTCCCTACCCGTCAGCGCTCCGCGCTGCCGACCTCCCCGTCAAGGGTGGAGGCGATTCTGTTGGCGCGCGCGGAAATGCCGACCAGCCCTCACAGGCTTATTCCTGGTTCATCGTCATCTTCCTGATGGTGCTGCTGACCTCCAGCTTCATCGACCGCACCATTTTGGGACTGCTGGTCAAGCCGATCCGCGCCGATCTGGGCATCTCGGATACGAAATTCAGCTATTTGACCGGCTTCGCCTTCGTCGTGCTCTACACCACGACGGGCATCCCCTTGGGCTGGGTCGCCGATCGCTGGAGCCGGCGCTGGCTGATCACCGGCGGGGTCGCGGTCTGGTCGATGATGACGGCGGGGTGCGGGGTGGTCGGTGCCTATTGGCGGCTGTTCGCCTGCCGCATCGGCGTCGGGGTAGGGGAGGCGACGCTCTCGCCCTGCTCCTATTCGCTGATCAGCAACTATTTCCCGCCGGAGCGGCTGGCGCGGCCGATGTCGGTGTTCGCGATGGGCATCCCGATCGGCTCCGGGCTCGCCATGGTGATCGGCGGCACGGTGATCGAGGCGATCTCCAAGGTCGGCACGGTCGACCTGCCGGTCATCGGGCTGACGCAGCCATGGCAATTCGTGTTTCTGATCATCGGTCTGCCGGGGCTGGTGCTCGCGCTGATCGCTGCACTCATCGTCCGCGACCCGCCCTGCCGGCACCATGCCGAACCGCAGCCCAGCTTCCTCGCCGTGGTCGGCTATATGGGCCGACACCTTGGCGTCTACGCTACCCTGGCGCTCAGCATGGGCTGTTTCGCCGCCTTCACCTATGGCGGAGCCGCGTGGTTTCCGAGCTTCCTCATCCGGGTGCATGGGTTCACAGCCGGCCAGGCCGGGCTGTTCATCGGAACGTCCACCCTGGTACTGGGTATTCTCGGCAGCCTCGTCGCCGGCACCATCGCTGACCGGCTGGCGCGGCGCAGGCGGCGCGACGCCCTCTCCGCCGTCGGCATTCCGTTCGCCGCCGGCATGCTGGTCTGCGGCGCAATCGGGCCGATCGTACCAGTGTCCTGGCTGTCGCTGGCGCTGTTCGCCGGCACGGGCTTCTTCTCGCTGACCTGGGCCGGAGTAAATCTCTCGACTCTGCAGATCGTGACCCCGCCCCGCATGCGCGGCCAGGTCTCGGCGATCTATCTCTTCACCACCAACATGATCGGCCTCGGCCTAGGCCCCACTGCGATCGCCGCCTCGACCGACTATGTTTTCCACAACGACCAGGCGATCGGCTTCTCGCTGGGGCTGGTCGGCACCGTGTCGCTGATCCTGGGCTCGCTGGTGCTGTGGGCTGGGCGCGGCGCCATCGCTCGGCGGCTTGCGCAGGTCACGACAGCGTAGCTGTCCTGACCTCAACGCCGCCGGCGGTCGTTTGAGATCGTCATCAGGACTGGAGGGAACCGCGCCCCCGATGGCTACACCGGGTTTCTCCGTCGCGGATTGATTTTGCTGCCACAGCCCGCCTGGCCTGGTCAAATGCCGATTTTGCATCGCAGCAATCCAATTACATTATACGAGTACATTAAGGTTATTTAATCTCTTGTGGTACTAGACGCGCCAATACGTGGCTAGTTACTCAAGGGATGAAGAAAAGTGTTGACAAATCACAAGAATGTCAGACGCGTCTTGTTGGCCACCTCCGCATTTGGCGGGATCCTGGCTCTCGGCACGGCAGAGGCGCAGACCGCCGATCAACGGGTCGCTACGGAGGCGGCACCGGCTGAGGGAACATCGCCTGGAGACGTCGAAACAATCGTCGTGACGGCGCAGCGGACGACCCAATCCTCCGTGGCCATCCCGAACTTCGAAGCACAGAAGCTGTTGCCCGGCATCAGCCCCTTGAAGGCGATCGAAAGCCTTCCTGGCGTCGTCTACGAAACCGCCGATCCGTGGGGCAACAACGAGCAGAACGAGGCGCTCGTCGTCCACGGCTTCACAACCCAGCAGCTCGGCTACACCATGGACGGCGTGCCGCTGGGCGATCAGCAATACGGCAATTACAACGGCCTCAGCCCCTCGCGCGCGCTCATCAGCGAGAACGTGAAGCAGGTGGTCCTGTCGTCGGGCACGGGTTCGCTTGGCGTCGCCTCCGCCAGCAACTTGGGCGGCGCGATCGAGACCTACTCCAGCGATCCGCTGCAGGACTGGGGGGTGGACTTGCGCGAGACCGGCGGCAGCTATGGCACCAACCGCACCTTCATCCGCGTCGACACCGGCAATTTCCTGGAAGGAAACGCGGCTTACATGTCGTACCTGCACCAGGATGCCCGGGCCTGGGATTTCAACGGCCGGCAGGGCGGGGACCAGGTCAACACCAAATTCATCCATGTCGACGAGATCGGCAAGCTGACGCTCTATGGCGACTGGCAGTCCAAGACCGAGCCGAACGAGGACGCGAGCGCCTTTGGCAACCAGCAGACGTCGACCTCGTCCTATTTCCCTTATACCAGGCCATTCCTGTACCCGAACCTGGCCGCGGGCCTCGCCTACGTCAATCCGGTGACCGGCGCGCCGCCCGCCGTCTACGGCAACAATTTTTCGAACTATTTCAGTGCGGCGCAGCGCGAGGACAAGCTGGTCTACGCGCAATATGACTGGAACGTGGCCGACGGCATCACCTGGATGAACCAGGTCTATTACCATAACGACAATGGCCGCGGCATCGTCGCCGGGCCGGTGAACCAGGCAGGCCTGCCCGGCCTATTCGCGATCTATTTCCCGGGGCAGAATCTTTCCAAGGTCTTCGGCGGCACCGGTTATGAGGTGCGCACGACCGAGTACAAGATCGACCGCGAGGGCATCCGTTCCAATTTCGACTGGCAGCTCGGCGATCATCAGCTCGAGCTCGGACTTTGGTACGAGCACAACGAGGAATCGCAGGCCAGGCGCTGGTATCCGTTCTCGGCGGCCAACAATGACCTGACGCCCTATGACATCCCGAGCGATCCGGCCTTCACGCAGTACTTCTTCAAGTTCAAGGTCGACGACCTCCAGATCCATCTGCAGGACCAGTGGCGCATCCTGCCGAACCTGCTGCTGCAAGCCGGCTTCAAGGCCAGCCTGCAGACCGCCAGCAATACCCTGCCGATTCAGCAGAAGAACCTGCCGACGACCAATCCGCAGGTGAATTACCCGGTCGGCTCGATCACCTCGAACGAGGGTTTCCTGCCGCAGGTCGGCGCGCTCTGGGACATCACCGACCACGAGCACCTGTTCGTCAACGTTCAGAAGAACCTGCGCCAGTACATCCCGTACGGCGCCGGCAGCAATTTCTACGGCACGTCGCCGTGGAGCCTGGGCAGCCAGCTCGCCTTCGACCAGTTCAAGGCGACGGCTCACCCGGAAACCTCCTGGACTTATGAAATCGGCGTCCGCACCCAGCGCGAGGTCGAGCTCGGTCCGATCAGCGGGATCGATGGCCAAGTCAACTACTACCACGTCGATTTCTCGAACCGGCTGTTCAACGTCGCCACCTATAGCTTCATCAATCCCAACCCCGCCATCCTCGTGAACGTGGGCGGCGTGACGACCGACGGCGTGGATGTCGCGGCGACGCTCCATCTCGGCGAGCACATCCAGTTCTACAACGCGCTCTCCTATGACAAGTCGACCTATGACCAGGATTTCAGCACGGTCTCGGGCGGCGTCTCGACCGTGGTTCCGATCGCCGGCAAGAACGTGCCGCTCGAGCCGAACTGGCTCTACCGCTTCGTGCTCAGCGGCAATTACGGACCGTTCGAAGCCCAGGTGAACGGCGACTATGTTGGCCGCCGCTACGTCACCTACCTGAACGACCTCACGGTGGGCGCCACGTTCCTGGTCGGGTTGGAGGCGAGCTACCGCTTCGACGAGTGGTTCTCCAACTCCTACATCACGGGCCTGAAGCTCAGCGGCAACATCACCAACCTGTTTGACAGCCGCGGCGTGTCGACCGCGGTGGTGACGAGCTCTTCGGGCGGCTACCAAGCCTTCCCGGTCGCGCCCCGGATGTTCTTCGTCACGCTGCAAGCCGATGTCGGCGCCCCGGAAGAGGCCCAGACCGCCACCTCGACCTACATGCCGCCGCCGGTCCAGGCGCCGACGCCAGCGCCGTCGGTCGCGCATAGTTACGTGGTGTTCTTCGACTTCAACAAGTCGGACCTCACCCCGCAGGCAGTCTCGGTCGTCGACCAGGCCGCCCGGAACGTCGGCCCGGCCAAGGTCACGCGGATCGACGTGACCGGACACAGCGACACCGTCGGCTCAGACGCCTATAACCTCAGGCTGTCGCGCCGCCGCGCGGAGTCGGTCGCGGCGGAACTGGAGAAGCAGGGCATCCCCTCCAGCGAGATCGCGATCTTCGCAAAGGGCAAGCACGACCTCCTGGTCCCGACGGCCGACGGCGTAAGCGAGCCGCAGAACCGCCGCGTGCAGATCGTCTACGAAGGCGGCCCCACCGCGTAGGCGGGGTTGGCCCAATCGCTTCGTCATGGCGAGCGGAGCGAAGCAATCCATGTTTCGTGTGCGCCGGACCATGGATTGCTTTGTCGCTGCGCTTCTCGCAATGACGGACGAAGGTTCGGCCAGGAGGTTCTAGCTAAATCTTCGGTCGGGTCTCAAACCGCCGGCTCTTGCCTTGGCCGGCCGCAAACGCCTCGTCCGACAGGAACATGGCGAACCGCTCGCGGGCCAATGGCACCGGTCCGTCGCCGTCGCACATCAGCGGCTCCGGCTCGTCGCGCTGACGGTCCCAGATCGTCTTGTCCTGATCCAATTGCTTGCAGATGTCGCGCACCAGCGCCCGTGCCAGTCCGCCCGTCGGCCCCTCGGCCTCCGCCCTGGGCTGGGTGAAGGCGAAGCGGACATGCAGCTCGTCTGCCGCGACCGGCGTGATCGCTGAGACCAGCAGCGTCTCGGAAATGCCCTGGAAGCGGACGCAGCCCTGGCCTGGGCTCGCATTGCGGCTAACGATCGCCCCGTCCACCTCGCCGCGCGGCGTGCCCAGCTTGGCTCGGGCGACTGCGCTCATCCGATGGCCCTCGATGGTGATCTCGGATTGTGGGAACGCGGCGGTCCGGTGGACATACATGAAATGGGCCATATCCAGCCCGTTGTCGTGCATGTTGGACAGCGAATTGAATACCCGCCACTCGAACTTCTTATAGGGCGCCCAGTCCGCAGAGCCGACCTCGGGATAGATCTCGACCGCGAACTTGGGCGGCGCGCCCTCCGGATGGTACCAGACATAGACGAAGCCGTTGGCCTCCGTCACCTGCCATGCGCGCACGCAATTCTCGCGCCGCGCCTGCGGCGGGATGGTGTGCGCATAAGGGATCTGCGTTACTGCGCCCTTCCCGTTGTATTGCCAGGCATGGAATGGGCATTCCAGGTCATTGCCCTGCACCCGTCCACCATAGCCCATATGCGCGCCCAGATGCCGGCAATAGGCGTCCAGCGCCCGCGCCTGCCCGTCCTCGCCTCGCCAGACCACCAGCTCGCGTGCGAAATAGCGCACCGGCTTCACCTCGGCGACGGCCAGCTCGTCCGAATAGCAAACCGCGAACCAGCCGAACGGGAACCGGTCGCTCACGCCCCGCGCCTCGGGCGGCGGTCGGTTCGGCAGGTCCGCGGTCCGCCAGGCGACCAGATCTTCGCCTTTCAGGGTCTCCAGCATGCTCCACACTGCGGCAGGCGAGGTGCGGGCATCGGTGATCGCGGCATCCGGCATGGAGCATTCCTCCCTAAATTTATAATGCATTATATCTGCGGCTGGGCGCGAGTCAAGGAACGGGCTGCAACCGCATCGTTTCAACTGTCAGGCGTGTCGAGGCCGGCATCGCGTGCCGCAAGCAACCCAAGCGCAGACCAGTCAAGTTCATCCCAGCCGTGCGCCATCATGGCAACGAGCCGATCATGCACCAGACTCGCCGAGGGCATGGGCACGGCCTCGTGCTCGGCCTCCGACAGCGCTAGCCGCAGATCCTTGAGCGCAAGGGGCACGGCCATCCCGGCAGGGCTGTAGCGCTCATCGACAATCTTGCCGCCGTAGGTCCGATGAACCCTGGAATCGAACAATGAATTGGTAAGGACGTCGAAAGCCACGTGCCGGTCGATGCCGCCTTTGCGCAGCAGTGCGAGAACCTCGCCCATGCCCTGAAGCGTGGTGGCGGTGAGCACATTTCCAGCCAGCTTCACGAGATTCGCCTGGGCGGCGTCCTCGCCGATCACGAACAGGCGCTGGCCGAGTCGCTCAAGGAGCGGCCGCACCTTATCGAGGCCGGCCTGCTCACCGGCGGCGAGCACGAAGAGTTGACGGTTCCGGGCAAGGTCGGGGTTGCCCAAAACCGGCGCTGCCACATAGCCCTGTTTGTGCGCGTCGTGTTCCGCGGCCAGGCGGCGGGAGAGACCGGGGCTGATCGTGCTCATGGAGACATGAACGACGCCGGCACGCATGACCCTCACCAACCCTCCGGGCTGAAGGGCAACAGCCGAGAGCGCCGCGTCGTCGGGCAATGACGTGATCACCACGTCACAGACCGCGAGATCGACGAGCCGGGCGGCACCGTCCGCGCCGGCCTGCCGCAACGCCGCCACGCAGTCCGGGTTCTGGTCATAGGCAAGGACCCGATGGCCGTCGGCGATGAGATTGAGGGCAAAGGCCTCACCCATATGGCCGAGGCCAAGCACGCCGACACAACCGCGAGAGGGCTCGGACGTTGCCTGCCCATCCGGCAAGGGTCCCGACACTCTCGAGTTGGGAAGCGATGCCGGTGGAGCCGGTGGAGTCATGTCAATTCTCCCGATCCGCGCTTGGTTTCACAAATTAGAGGCAGGCTTATGCCTTCGAATCGCCCCTTCCAGATTGGGAATTCAACTGGGACGGGCATGGCTGAGCGCCCAGACGTAAGCTGCAACAGCCGACACTTCCTCGGGAGAGAGCTGTGCTCCCCCCATCGGCGGCATCGGGCTGCGGTAGTTCTTGGGGTCGGGCACGCCCCTGGTGACCGTGCGCGCGATCATAGCCAGCGTGCCGTCGCTCCACTGGAATTTGCCGGTGGTGAGGTCGGGCCCGAGCGGCGTGCCCTTGCCGTTCAATCCGTTGCAGCCGGCGCAGGTGCCGCCGCCCGCCTGACCTTCGAAGACGCGGGCGCCCAGCTCCACCTGCTTGGCTGTTGCGCCCGGGGGCGTCGGCAGCCCGCCGGCCGGGTTGCCCGCGTTGGGGTGGATGCCCTCGGGCGGCAGCGGTGAGCCGGCGGCGGAGGCCTCGGCCGCCGGTGAAGGCGCAGGCGCGACCCCTGCCACTGCGCCGCCGCCGCCTTGGTAGGTCACGCGCCAAACGCGCCCATGCTGGTCATCGGTGATATATAAAGCACCGTCGGGCCCGACAGCGAGACCCGAGGGCCGGTGCACGGCTTCGCCCGGGTCTTTTATCGCTCCAGCAAAACCGTCAGCAAAGACCACGAACTTGCCCGATGCCTTGCCGTCGGCCAGGGGCTGGAACACCACATTGTAGCCGCCCTGGGGAAGGGGCGCTCGATTCCACGATCCGTGGAAGGCGATGAAGGCGCCGCCGCGCCACGGCCCGGGGAACTGGGTCCCGTTGTAGATTACAAGGGAATTGGGCGCCCAATGACCCGGGAAGCCTGCGACCGGCGCCTGCTTCTGCGCGCAAACACCCACGGCCTTGCCACCGTCGCCGCCATATTCGGGAGCCAGCACGAGCTTGGCCTGGGCATTGTCATAATAGCATTCGGGCCAGCCGAAATCGGCCCCCTGGGTCAGCTGGATCAGCTCCTCGGCCGGCTGATCGGCTCCTTGCTGGACAGTGTAGAGTTCGGGCCAGTTCTGCGAGAGCTGGTCGCGGCCGTGCTGGGTCGCGAACAGCCGGCCGCCGGCATCGTAGGCGAAGCCTTCGCCGTTACGCAGGCCGGTGGCGAAGCGTTCGGCGGGCGAGAAGACCTGCCCGGTCTTGTTTGCGTCATAGCGCCAGGTGCCGGCGCGAGTCTCCAGTTCGGTGCAGGGCTGGATGCCCGGAGAGTGAAGGATCCGGTTCTGTTGCTGGCAGGAATTGGTGGCAGAGCCCAGGTCGACGTAGAGCTCGCCTTTGGGACTGATAATGAACGGGTGCATGGGATGGTCCCCGGTCAATGGCAGGCCGGAGACCACGATTTCGGGTTTCCCCTTCGGCACACTGGCGCCTGGTATCAACGCATAGCGGACAATCTTGTCGTTGGTTTCCGCGTAAAGCGCGCCCTTGTAGAGCGCGATGCCGGTGCCGCCATGGTTCCCGCTCTCCGGCCCATCGCCGAAGCGCCGGATGAGATCCGCCTTGCCGTTGCCCCTGGTGTCCTTGAGCGCCAGCAGGAAGCCGCCGGGGGGCGGCTTGTCGTTGCCGTAATAGCGGCCGCTCCACGTGTTGAGGTAGACAGTCCCGTCAGGAGCGACAACCAGGTCTCGCGCATGGCCGAGGTGGTCGGCGAAAACGGTGGCGCAAAATCCGGGCGACAGAGTGATGCCGCCATTGTCGCCGGCGCAACTCGGCAGGGGGGCGCCCCTGCGTTCCTGTTGCGCCGACGACATCGGGCTCAATGCAAGCAGCACTCCAATGACGCCGAAACTCGCGGCTCCGCGGCGTGCCGCCGATCCGGCCGTGACGAGGTATTTCTTCATGAGTTCACCTTTCCCGCTCCAAGGAATTTCCAGTTCGGCACCGTCTCCCGGTCTACAGCTGCCGCCAAGGAGGGGTGCTCGGATCGACGAGCTTCAGGTCGACCGGCGCGGTGCCGAACAGCGCGATCACCGCGGGTTCCGGGGCGCCTTTCTTGACGCCGTCATAATGCGGCGTCCCGGCGACGCGGCGGACGAATCCGCCCGGTCGCACCGGGACCGTGTTCTCGGGATCGAAATCAGCGCCGCTGTTCACCCACCAGGTTCCCGACAGCACGACCGATAGCCGATCCGTGCGGTAGGAATGCGGGGCGCTCATATAGCCCGGATACCATTTCATCAGCACGACATAGAGACCCGGCTCGTCGAGCCCACCATAGAGCGTCGCCATCTCGGCCGCGTGCGGCGGTCCTCCCGACCACGGTTTCCATTGGATCTCGTTCGCAGACGTGACCTGAGTCATAGAGGGGTCGATTTTTCCGGCTCGCGCCGTCTCGGCCGGCACGACGGGAAGCACGGTCAGCAGCGGCACCAGCAGAAGCGACCGGCGCAGCACGTCGACGCCGGCGTCATCGGTCTGAGAAACGCCATCTGTACCAGTCACGCCGATCCTCCTGGCTAGGGCGCGATCAATTTATCGATATGACTGTCGAGACAATGTTCCAATTATACGTACGTATAATTGGATTCTCTGGTCACATATCGCAAGTTTACGGTAAACTCGATCGAAGTCGCCTTACCATAATTGCGTACGGCAACTGATCATCTGCGAATAGATACTTCCATGACCGGCTCACGGTCCGTCAAGCACAGCTGCACCAAGTCCTCGCTGGCGCAGTTGCTTCGGTGAGGGCTGGGTAGTACGAACTGCTGGAACGTCGGTGTTTGGCTCTTATGGATCGCAGACGAGAACCGTGGGGAGGATGAGGATCATTGTCGTCAGGCAGACCGCTGCGATGCGTTCGGACCTGCTCCAGCGCCGCCAATCCCGTCCGAGATCATGCACGAACCGCAAATGCCCGAATCGATCAAGGCAAAGGTCTATTTTGTGGACCCACTGCTCGATCCGATGCGTCAGCTGTTGCGTCGCTATCCGATCTGTTGAGCGACCGAAATGCTCGCCAGCGTCCGATCGTTCAACGACAAACTCCGCTGTCACCATGACAAAGCGTTCCTTTCGCCGAAACTGAAATCGAGACCACCACGATGAAGGAATTCATCCTGCTTATGCAAGACAGCTTTGGTCGAAATCCCAGTAACCGAAGGTTTAAGACGCCTCATATTTCCAGCCAGGCATATTGCTTTCCCGAGTATCCGGGCCCGCTACTTCGTGGTTTTGGCAGCTCGTCTCGAGCGGAACACACCATGATCTGGCGAACCGCCCGAGATGGCGAGCGTCGGGTTCGTCGGGCGCCGGCGCTTAATCAGCAAACGCCGATTGTCATTTCATTCGGGTGGAAACGTTAGAAACTGGCCCGGGTCGCGATCGCCCAATCCCAGTGCGCCGGGATCGGCAATGATCTCGCCCGTGGACGCATCGATGGCGACCCTCTCTACCTCGCCGTCTTTGACGATCTCGACGTTGTAGGCCAGAACATCGTTAGTAGGCGTGAGCGGCTTGGCGAGGCCAGCATTGATGGCCGGAGCCCCGGCGGCCTGTTCGACGGTTTCGACGGCATTTGAAAGAGGCATCGTGGCCTTGTCGAAGCTCGTAACGTCTCTCCGTTTCTCCCAAGTGAGGCTCTGGACGGAAAAGTCATCGTCGCCGATACCGGAGACGGCGCCGGTCCGGACATAGATCCGCGCGATGCCGACTTTTTCCGGGGTAACGACGACTGCGTCATAAATGGGCTGCCCGCCATCCGTTTCGAAGCGAATGTCCATGACTTTGCCGCCCGTTTTCGACTCGATCACGGCGATC
>CAZVYC010000024.1:0-33451 GCA_964631425.1 uncultured Rhodospirillales bacterium | reverse complement strand
AGTGCCACCTCGGTCTTGCCGAACCCGACATCGCCGCAGACCAGCCGGTCCATCGGCCGGCCCGCCGCCAGATCGTCGAAGACGTTCTCGATCGCGCGCAGCTGATCGTCGGTCTCGGGGTAAGGGAACCGGGCGGCGAATTCCTCATAAAGGCCGGTCGGCGGCGACAGCAATTCCGTCTGGTGCAACTGGCGCGCGGCCGCGATCTTGAGGAGCTGCTCGGCCATGTCCTTGAGCCGCTTCTTGACCTTGGCCTTGCGCGCCTGCCACGCCCCGCCGCCCAGCTTGTCGAGCGCGGCCGAGGTCTCCTCCGAGCCGTAGCGCGACAGCACATCGATATTCTCGACCGGCACATAGAGCTTGTCGTCGCCGGCGTAGATGAGGCGCACGCAGTCATGCGCCGCGCCTGAGACCTGCAGCGTCTCCAGCCCGGCGTAGCGCCCGATGCCATGCTCGGCATGAACCACCAGGTCCCCGTCGGTCAGCTCGCCGACATCTATGGTGAACTTGTCGCTCCGCTTCCGTTTCTTCTGCGGCCGGGCGAGCCGGTCGCCCAATATGTCCTGCTCCGAGACGAAGCAGACGTCGGGCGCTGTGAAGCCGGTCTCGAGCGCCAGCACCACGACGCCGGTCTCGGCCCGGGGCAGCTTCTGCGCATCGTCCCAGCTGTCGACCGGCACCAGCCGGTCCAGCCCGCGCTCGGCCAGCACCGCCATCAGCCGCGTGCGCGAACCCTGGCTGTAGGCGGCGATCAGCGCCGTGCGGCCCTGGTCCCGGTACTGGCCGAGGTATTCGCGGATGACCTCGTAAAGCTCGGCTGCCTGGGTGGTGCGGACATCGGAAAAATCGCGCCCGCGCCGGCCGCCGCCGTCGATGCTCTCGGCCGCGCCCTCGACCTGGCCGAAGGCCGACAGGCGCAATACCGAGCGCTCGGCCAGCCGTGTATCGCGCTCCTCGGCCGTCAGGTACAGCCGGTCGGGCGGCAGCGGCTTATAGACCGCGTTGTTGGTTCGCGCTTCGGTCTTCTGCAGGTCGAGCCGAGCCTGATAGAAGTCGGCGATCTGCGCCAGCCGGGCGGCGAAGGCCTCGTCGGCCTGCGGGTCGAGCGATACGGCCGCGCCCGGAAGATAATCGAAGATCGTCTCCATCCGCTCATGCATCAGCGGCAGCCAGTGCTCCATCCCGGCATAGCGCCGGCCGGCGCTGACCGCCTCGTAGAGCGGGTCATTGGTGATCGCGCCGAACAGCTCGCGATAACCGCCGCGGAAGCGCGTGATCGAGGCTTCATCGAGCGTGAACTCGGCCATCGACTGCAGCGACAACGCCTGACGCTCGCCGGTCGTGCGCTGCGACATCGGGTCGAAGCTGCGGATCTTCTCGACCTCGTCGCCGAACAGATCGAGCCGGACCGGCTCCTCGAACCCCGGCGGAAACAGGTCGACGATGCCCCCCCGCACGGCATATTCGCCGGCCTCGCGCACGGTTTCTGCGCGGCTGTAGCCGTTCTCGGCGAAGAAGAGTTGCAGCAGGTCGAGATCGGCCCGATCCCCCACTTTCACTGAGAACGCCGACCGATGGATCATCTCCCGGGACGGCACGCGCTGCGCGGCGGCATTGATGGTGGCGATGACAAGCCGCGGCTTGTCCGCCTTGGCCGTCAGTCGGGCGAGCGCGGCTATCCGCTGTCCCACGATCTCGGCATTGGGCGACACCCGGTCGTACGGCAGGCAGTCCCAGGCCGGAAAGGTGACGATCTCCAGCCCGGGCGCATAGAAGGCGATGAGATCCATCAGCCGGGCCATGCGCCCGTCATCGCTCGCGATATGCAGCCAGTCGCGCTGCTCCCGCTGGACCAGGGCTGCGAGCAGGCGCGCGTCATGCCCCTCCGGCGCGCCGGCAAGCACCAGCTTGCGGGCACGGGTGAAGTCGAAGGGCGGCAGCACGAACCGCGGCTGAGTGGTCTTTAAAGGCTTGTTCACGATGATGCAGGGACGAAACGGAATTGTTTGAGCAACCGGGTAACCTGATTGTCATGTTCCCGCGGAACCGGCTGCCGTCCGGTCATCCAGTCATAGATGTCCGGATCGTTCTCGGCCAGAAGTCGCTCGAACTGGCCCAGCATCTCCCCGTCGAAGGCGCACAGCGTCCGGTCGGCGAAGGTCCCGATCAGAAGGTCGGCCTCACGCGTTCCCCGGTGCCAGGCACGGAAGCCGAGCTTCCGGCGGAGCGCCTCGAGACTCTGCGGATCGGTGACTGTGTTTGAGAGGCTGCCCATGGTCGGGTGTATATAGGGGGAGACCCGGTGAGGTCCATGCCGGGAAAGCGCACGGAGGCGCTTATAGCCAATTGCCAAAACGGTTCTCAATCGTCCGCGCCTCCGTTACTCTGTCGCCGTCACGCGAAGCGCCCGAAAGCAGGCCCGCGCCGGGAGAACCATCATGGGTCACCAGTCACCGCCGTCGGGCCTTACCCGCCGCGGCTTCCTGATCACCACCAGCGCGGTCGCCGGCGGCATGGCGCTGCGCATCGCGCGCGCCGATAATGTGGCGCGCGGCCCCTGGACCGCCGACCCGGCCTCGGGCGCTACGGAAATCTCGGCCTGGATCGTGATCGGCGCCGACGACAGCGTGACCGTCCGTGTACCGACGCCGGAAATCGGCAACGGTGTCATGACCCAGATTGCCATGACGGTGGCGGAAGAGCTCGCCTGCGATTGGTCGAAAGTGCGGACCGAGTTCGCCGCCCCGCTTCGCGACATTCACGAGAACGGCGTCTATTCCGGCTCGCTGGGACTGCTCGGGTTCTTCAGCGGCCGCTCAACCACCGAGGAGCGCACCAAAGTGCTGCTGCAGGCCGGCGCGTCGGCACGCGAACGGCTGAAGGCGGCTGCGGCCCTGGTGTGGAAGGTGCCGCCAAGCGAAGTCACCGCGGGCGATTCGGTGTTGAGCCACACGACCACCGGCCGCATCCTGCGCTATGGCCAAGTCGCGGCCCAGGCCGCGACGATCACGCTCAACCCCGAACCGGCGCCCAAGCCGCGCAGCCAATGGACCCTGCTGGGCAAGGGTACGCCGACCAAGCTGAACGCGCCATTGATCGTCAACGGCACCGCGGTCTATGGCATCGACGTACGGGTGCCCGGCATGGTTTATGCTGCGCTTCGCCAATCGCCCGTCCACGGCGGCAAGCTGAAAAGCTATGATGCCGACGCGGTCCGGCACATGCCCGGCGTGCTGGCGGTCGTGACTGTCGACCCGGCTGAGCCGCGCGGCGCACTCGGCCCGCAAGTGGCCTCGACCATCGCCTTTGCCGATTCCCGCCCGCAAAGCGCGGTCGCCGTGATCGCCGAGCATTATTGGCAGGCGCGCAAGGCCCTCGATGCCCTCCCGGTCGAATGGGACGACGGCGACGGGGCGAAATGGAAGACGACCGAGCAGCTGAACCAAGCCCTCGTAGCCGCGCTCGCCGCCCCGGCCGAAAAGCCGTTCAAGCTCACGGGTGACGTCGGCGTGCTGGATACGCCGCCCAGCGGCATGAAGCTCGTCGAGGCCACATATCAGACGCCCTATTCCGAACATGCCTGCATGGAGCCGCTGAACGGCACCGCTTTGGTGACGGCCAATACGACAGGCGAAGAAGCGACGGCAGTGGAGCTGTGGCATCCCTCGCAGCACCCGCACCAGGCGCTGCTGGTCGCGTCGGACGAGGCGCGCGTGCCGGTGGACAAGGTGACCTATCACCAGACCTATGTCGGCGGCGCGTTTGGCCGTCGCGTGTTCGGCAACGATGTGCGCATGGTCGTGGCGGTGGCGAAGAAATTCCCCGGCCGGCCGGTGCAGGTGATCTGGTCACGCGAGGAGACGACCCGCCAGGGCCGGTATCGGCCGATCGTCGCCGCGCGGCTGAGGGCCGGGCTCGGTGCGAACGGCATGCCTGTAGCGATGCTGGGCCGGACCGCGGCGAACAAGGGCTTCTTCAATGTTGGTTTCGCCGATAATCCCTATGCCGCCAAGCTGGTGCCCAACGTGCGCATCGACGTGCACGAGCTGCCGCTGCACATATTGACCGGACCCTATCGCGGGCCGGGCTATAACTCGTTCGCCTTCATCGTCGACACTTTCATCGACGAATGTGCCCATGCGGCAGGTGCCGATCCGCTGGACTATCGTATAAAGCTGCTCGAGGCTTGGCCCGACAAGGGCTGGACACAGTGCCTCAAGGAAGTGGGGCAGCAAGCCGGATGGGGCAAACCCCTGCCGAAGGGGACGGCGCAAGGTGTCGCCATCGCCAACTGGGGGAACAAGGAAGGCGCGCCCGAGACCGGCACGACTGTCGCCGTGGTCGCGACCGTCGAGGTGACGCCGCGCGGAGTTCTGAAGGTCCACACCCTCGATGTCGCCTTCGACACCGGCCAGATGATGAACCGCGACGCGGTCCTCACGGAGATCCAGGGCGGCACGATCTTCGGCTACAACATGGCGATGAACGAAGGGTTGTCGATCAAGAACGGCCGAATCGTGGAGGGCAATTTCGATGCCTACCCGATCGTCCGGATGGGCGACGTTCCGCAGGTGAACGTCCATCTCGGCGGCCTGACCGGGCATGACCGTTTCTCGGAGGTCGGCGAGCCGCCGGTCGGCCCGGTCGGCCCCGCGATCGGCAACGCGATCTTCAAGGCGACCGGCAAGCGCCTGCGCTCGATGCCGTTCCGCTATCACGACTTAAGCTGGGCGTAGGGCCACCGGAATGGCCTTGCCCCGCCGTTGTGTAGACACTAAATTGCTGTTGTCTACACAATGGAAATCGGAATGCCCCTAAATATTCGCAGCGAGAAGGCCAACCGGCTTGCGACCCAGTTGGCGGCCCTGATCGGCACCAATAAGACGGCGGCGGTCGAGCTTGCGCTCGAAAATGAACTGCGAGGGCGGACACGTGCAGTGCCGCTTCGTGAACGGGTGCGCCCGTTGCAAGACCGTATCGCCGCTTGGCCAGCGACGGGGCTGGAAGCGGACAAGGCGTTCTATGACGATTTGAGCGGCGAAACGTAATGTTTGTAGATGCATCCGCGATCGTCGCGATTCTGACTCGCGAGGTGGACGCGGACGATCTGGCCAACATTGTCGACGCCGCCGCGCCGGCCATCACCTCGCCGATCGCGGTATTCGAGGCGGCAGCGGCGATTTGTCGAAAGCGTCGATGCTCGGTCGAGCAAGCTCATGCCGAAGTCCGCCAGTTCATTGCGATGGCGGATATCCAAGTCGTCGCGATTTCCACCGCCGATGCGGACAAGGCACTCGCTGCCTATTCCCGCTATGGGAAGGGGCGCGGGCACGCGGCGCAGCTGAACCTTGGCGATTGTTTCGCGTACGCCGCAGCCAAGCTTCACGACATGCCGCTCTTGTTCAAGGGCGATGATTTCTCGAAGACTGATATCGTTTCGGCCTATACTGCGTAACCCCGCGGCGCTGCGAAGGAGAAAAACGATGAAGCATACGATCTCGGGCACGACCATGCCGGTGCTGCAAATCCAGCTCGATCCCGGCGAACGGATCATTGCCGAGCCGGGCGAGTTCTCCTGGATGACCGAGAACATCCAGCTTCACACCACCACCCAGTCGGCCGGCGCGTTCGGACTGTTCAGCGTGCTGGGCCGGGCGATGGCCGGCGGCGGGCTGTTCATGACCGAGTACAGCCCGATGGGCGGCCCGGGCATGGTGGCTTTTGCCGCCAAGGTGCCGGGCACGATCCATGAGGTCGAGGTCGAGTACGGCCATTCCTACATGATCCACAAGCACGGCTTCCTCTGCGCGACCGACGGTGTCCAGCTGTCGATCGGGTTCCAGCGCGGGCTCGGCGCCGGCCTGTTTGGCGGCAACGGATTCATCCTGCAGCGCCTGACCGGCCGCTGCACCGCCTTCGTCGAGCTGGGTGGGGAATGCGTGGTCTATGACCTGCCGCCCGGCCAGTCGATCATGGTCCATCCCGGCCATATCGGCATGTTCCAGGAATCGGTCGGCTTCGACATCACCTTCATGCGCGGCATCCGCAACGTGCTGTTCGGTGGCGACGGGTTGTTCATCGGCCGGCTGACCGGCCCGGGCAAGGTGTGGCTGCAGAGCATGACGGTGCCCGGACTGGCGCACGCGGTTGCGCCCTATCTGTCGGGCCAGGAAACGACATCGGCCGCCGCGTCAGGAGCGACGGCCGGCGTAGCGGCGAGCTTCCTGAAGGACATTTTCCGAAGTTGAGTAGGGCGGAAAAGCGCAAGCGCATTCCGCCATTTCGGAGTTATGAGGGCATCCGGCGGAATGCGCTGTCGTTTTTCCGCCCTACGGTCAACCCACGACCGGCGTCACGTGCATCTTGAGCGGCGCGTCTTCGGGCTGGTCGCAGGAGATTTCGACTGGCTGCCAAGTTTCCGAGAAGATCGTCGAATCGCGGGTCCGCATCTGGGTGGTCAGGCGGACGGAGCGGGTAAAGTGGCCGTCCACCTCCTTCTCGTTCATCACCGCGCGGTCCGAGGCGTTCTCGTCCCAGCGGATTGCGTCGAAGGCCGCATCGTGCCGGGCATAGTCGATCGCCGCCACCATGCAGGCGGCGATCTCCGGGCGCTCGCCCCTGACGACCAGCTCGCGGAAATCCTTGTTGGCCTTGGGCCGCAGGCCCCCGCCCTTGGCTTGGGCTGCCCCGGCCGGCAGCGCCAGCAAGCCCGCGAGCGGCAGGATCAGCGCGATGCGCCTCATGCGCGAACCGCGATCGGCACTATCGGCCTTTCCAGACATGCTCGCCTTGGTCATCGTAGATCTCGCCCCAGGATGACTCGATCCGCCCGATCAGGGAAGGGTTATTCAGACTGACGTAGTGGAGCGTCGCCGCTAAGTCGGCACCCTTTGCGTAGATCCATTGCAGGAACGACAAGGTCGCCGCGCCATCGGCGCGATCCTCCTGTCGCATATGGATCAGTGCGAAGGAGATGCCCACGATGGGCCAGCTTCCCGTGCCGTCGCGGTCGACCAGCACCTCGTAATAGCCCGGCCGCGACCAGCGGGCCGAACCGAGCGCGGCGCGAACGGCGGCCTCGTCCGCACGCACATACAGGCCGGCCTTGTTCCGCAGCTGAACCGGGGCCAGCCCATGCTCCGCCGCATAGGCATATTCGACATAGCCGATGGCGCCCGCCGTTTGGTGGACGGCCTGGGAAACCCCTTCATTGCCGGTCGCGCCCTGCCCGACCGGCCAGATCAGGCGCGAGCCGATCCCGAGGCGGCTTTCCCATTCCGCGCTCACCTTCGAGAGATAGTAGGTAAAGATGAAACTCGTCCCCGACCCGTCCGCGCGATGCACGACCTGGATCGGCAAGGCGGGCAAGACCAAGCCAGGGTTCAGTTCCCGGATCGCCGGGTCGTCCCAACGGGCAACCTTGCCCAGATAGATGTCGGCCAGAACCGGCCCGGTGAGCTTCAAATCGCCATCGCCGATCCCCGGCACATTCACCACCGGCACCACCGCGCCGACGACGACCGGGAACTGCATCAGGTCGTCGTGCATCAGCTCCGCGTGGGTCAGCGGCACATCGGTCATGGCGAATTCGATCGCCCGCGCCGTCACGCGGCGAATTCCCTCGCCCGAGCCGACCGGCTGGTACGACACGTCGATGCCGGATTCGTGGGCGAACTGCCTGGCCCAGGCCTCGATCGCCGGCGCGGGGAAGGTTGCGCCGGCGCCGGTCACCGCGATATCGGCCGCCCAAGCCGGCACCGCACTCGACAGCAGCGCCAAGGCGACTGCGGGCAGTCCGCTCAAGATCGTCCACCGCCGCATCGTCAGAACTCCAGGTGGGCGCGCACGCCGAAGACCGAGACCGGCCCGCGCAGCGGGTTGTAGGCGGGATTGTCGACATACTGATAGTCCAGCGTCAGCACCGCGCCATCGAAAACAGCCAGGCTGTAATACGCCTCGGTGATCTTCTCCAGGCCATAGCGCGGCAGAGCGCCGTCGCCGACCAGCAGGCCGAGGCCCCCGTCGGCGAAATAGCGCCGCGCCGACGACGAGATGCCGTTGACCAGCTCAGCCACCGCGACCGTGTCATTGGGGCGGTCCCAGGCCGTGCCCTGCAGCGATAATCCGGCCGCGACCGAGCGGTTGATGTCGGTGAACTCGAACGCCTCCTCGCTGCCGTCATTCATGCTCATGCGCACAAACAGGCCGAGGTCGGGCCGGATCTGCTGCTGGATGTTGATCGCGCCGCCCGGGCGTGAGGCATAGCGCGGCACGAGCGTCGTGCTGGGCACCGTGCCGGTCGCTTCCGCCAGCGCGACCGCGTCGTCATAGCTGCCCATCCGACCCCGGTTGAGGAAGAACAGGAGCTTCACCGCGCCGGGCTGGTCCCACAGTTCGTGCCGCTCTTCGGCCTCCGTCACGATCTCGAACTGGCTGAAGCCGCGCACCAGGAATTTGCTGTTCGGCGCGCGCGACAGGTCGAACAGCCCGGCGCGGAGCGTCCACCAGGACTGGGTCCACTCGGCCGCAATGCCGTAGGTGAAGCCCCACGCGTCGGCCGCATAGTCGAAGGCGCCGGATTCGACGATCGCCCAGTTCATAAAATCGGCCCTGGGATCGTGCGCGTATTTGTTGGTGTCGAAAATGTCGGGGATGCCGAACTTGCCGATCGTGACGGTCAGGTTGTCGCTCGTGTGCGTGCCGCCCAGCTGGTTGGCGCCGGGTTGATCGACCACCGTATCGCCGCCGAGGTCGAGCACAGTGCGGGCGAAGGCGCGAGCAAGCCGGACGTAGGGAGCATATCGCCCGACCTTATACGCTTCCGCGCTGGGGAACCCGGCGATGCCCAGCGTGTTGCTGAGCCCGAAGCCCTGGTCGATTTCCGGATCGGCATAGAACGCCAGCCCATCCCAAATGCGCACTCCGAGGAACAGGGTGGCATCATAGGTCTCCTTACCCTGCGAATGAGGATCGAGGCTGTTCGGGCCCGAAAACGCCGCATGGAAGCCGGGATCGGCCTGCCACAGGAAGGTCATCTGGCCATGCACCGACCAGTCTTCCGGCGCGGCCTCGATCTCCTGCGCCGGCGCCGGCAGAGCCAGCAGGGAGAAGCAGAACAAGGCAGGCATCAACCCGGCGCGCGCGTGGTAGAGCGTCAAGATCGCAGTCTTGTTGCAGCGTTTACTGGCGAGCTGGACAAGATGCAAGGCGGGTTGCTCATAAACTCGCTTCATGACCAAGGACCATCGCAAACTGTATTAGTAAGACATAAGTAAGTATAAAGATGTCTACGAGGCAGGTTCCAACCCCGCAGTCACCGCCCGAGGTGTGGGCTGGTACCTGCCGGCGTCACAGGCTTCGGCCAAGAACCGTACCGCCCAGCGAGTTTGTTCGACTGGAGATTTTAACACGAAGGACGCAAAGAACACGAAGGGAGAATGAATTCACTTTTTAAAGCTTGGTGCCCATCGTGTTAAAATTCGTAATTTCCTGCGTCGGCTGCCGTGACGGAGGGTTAAGGCAGGCTTCAGGGCAAGGGGTCGGCTGGCGCGCTCCGCCGTTGTAAACTCGCCGCCATGACCGCCGCCCCAGAGTCGCGCCGCCGTACCCGCCCTGCGCTGCTGGATCCGATCTTCCGGCCGGTCAGCGAGCTGGGCGGCGTCGGAACGCACCTGTCCAAGATGTTGGCCAAGGTGGCGGGGCCGGAGATCATCGACCTGCTCTGGCACCTGCCGTTCGCGCTGCTCGATCGGCGCTACAGCCCGAAGATCGCCGAGATCAAGGAGCCCGCAGTCGCCACGCTCGAGCTCACCATCGACAAGCACGAGCCCGACCGCCGCCCGCGGCCCTACAAGGTGCGGTGCCGCGACGAGACCGGGTTCATCAGCCTCGTCTTCTTCAACGTGAAGGGCCCGTACCTGTTGAAGCAGCTGCCGGTCGGCGAGAAGCGGCTGGTCTCAGGCAAGGTCGAGTTCTTCAACGGGCTGCCGCAGATGGCGCATCCCGATGCGATCCTGCCGGTCACGGCCAGGGACCGGATTGCGATCGTGCAGCCGATTTATCGCCTGACTGCCGGCCTGACCCAGCCGATGCTGGACCGGATGATGCGCGCGGCGCAGGTGCGTGCCCCAGCCCTGCCGGAATGGATCGATACCGGCCTGAAGCAGAAGCACGGCTGGCCCGACTGGCGACCCGCGCTGATCACCACCCACAATCCTGGGTCGGACGCCGACCTGTCCCCGGATTCGCCGGCGCGGCAGCGGCTTGCCTATGACGAGCTGCTGGCGCACCAGCTGGCGTTGGCCTTGGTGCGCGAGCACAACCGACGCAGCGGTGGCCGGCGCAATGTCGGCGACGGCCACCTGCGCAAGGCAGCGATCACCGCCCTGCCCTATCGCCTCACGGGCGCGCAGGAGCGCGCGCTGGCGGAGATTGCGCACGACATGGGCGACACGCACCGCATGCTGCGCCTGCTGCAGGGCGATGTCGGCAGCGGCAAGACGGTGGTGGCACTCCTCGCCATGCTGTCGGCGATCGAGGCCGGCCGGCAGACGGCGATGATGGCGCCGACCGAGATCCTGGCCCACCAGCACCTCGCCACCGTCCAGCCGATCTGCGACCAGATCGGCGTGACCGTCGCGCTGCTGACCGGCCGCGACAAGGGCAAGGCGCGCACCCAGATCCTGGAAGCGCTGGCCGACGGCCGCATCAAGATCGCCATCGGCACGCATGCGCTGATCCAGGAGGATGTCGCCTTTGCCGATCTCGGGCTTGTCGTCGTCGACGAGCAGCACCGCTTTGGCGTCGACGAGCGCGCCCAGCTTTCCGCCAAGGGCGCTGGGGTGGACACCTTGGTCATGAGCGCTACACCGATCCCGCGCAGCTTGACCTTGGCCGCCTATGGCGACATGGACGTCTCGCGCCTGGACGAGAAGCCGCCCGGCCGCACCCCCGTCGACACCCGGCTGGTCGCAATCGAGCGGCTGGACGAGGTGCTCGCCGGGCTCGACCGCGCGGTCAAGGGCGGTGCCCGCATCTATTGGGTGTGCCCCCTGATCGAGGAGTCGGACGAGAGCGACCTCGCCGCCGCGCGCGACCGTTTTGCGCTGCTCCAGGCGCGGTTCGGAGAACGCGTGGGCCTGATCCACGGCCGCATGAAGGGGCGGGAGCGCGATCAGGTGATGGCCGGGTTCGCCGAAGGCGCGCTCGACATACTGGTCGCCACCACCGTAATCGAAGTCGGCGTCGATGTGCCCGAGGCCACCATCATGGTGATCGAGCATGCCGAGCGCTTCGGCTTGGCGCAGCTGCACCAGCTGCGCGGCCGCGTCGGCCGCGGCGCCGCCCGCTCCACCTGCCTGCTGCTCTATGCCGGCCCGCTGGGCGAGGTCGCCCGCGAGCGCCTCTCCATCCTGCGCGAAACCGAAGACGGCTTCCGCATCGCGGAGGAGGATCTGCGACTCAGGGGCGCCGGCGACGTCCTCGGCACCAAGCAGAGCGGCCTGCCCGACTTCCGCCTGGCCGACCCGGTGGAACATGGGGAGCTTCTGGCCGTGGCCGCGGACGAGGCCCGGCTGGTGATGACGCGCGACCCGGGGCTGACAGGGACGCGCGGGGAGGCTTTGCGGACGCTGCTGTATCTATTCCGGCGGGATCGGGCGGTCAGGTATTTGAGGAGCGGGTGAGGAACGCACTCCGCGTCCCGTAGCTGCATGGGTTTCGCTCCGCTCTACCCATCCTACGTTAACCTGTGTGTAGGATGGGTAGAGCGGAGCGAAACCCATCGTCTGCGCCCTTCTGAATATCAGGCAATGCCGTTACGCTGAACCAAACGATCCTTCTCTGAGAAATACTATAGATGCGTGGAAAAAGCATACCCCTCCGTCATTGATCTTAACTAACTCCTTCGAGAGATCAGAACGCATAGCCGGCAAGATACCGCCGCAGAGTCCATTGATTAAAATTTCCTTGTCCCCGGACGAGCCCGGTTCTTCACCACTATCGGTCATTTATAATATAACCAAAATACTGTAAAAAAAATGGCTGTGGTGGAGGCAAATTCCGGATTCGGTGCTAGTACCGGTATAGGGGATGCTCGCATTCGTTAGGCTCCCAAAGCCACAGTGGTTGCATTAACGCCATCAGCGGCGGGTGTGATCAACTCGCCGGCCCGGAGGAGAGGGAGGCAGCTACGCTTTCCGTTCGGCTCGAGGCGAGACCGTCAAGCCGAGAAAGACGAGAACGGCGCGGTTGAGACGCACGATGTCCTCATCGTCCAGCCGTCCCATCCGGGCACCCAGTTTCGCCTTCGAGACCGTCGTGATCTTGTCGACCATCAGGCGACTTGTCGCTCGCAGGCCATTGCGCTCGTTCGGCTGCACGGTAAGCCGGATGAGCGGGGCTTCAGCTTCATCGGTCGTGAACGCGCAGACGGTGATCGAAGCGGTGGCATCGAATGCGTCGTCCTGAATGATGACGGCTGGACGGGGTTTGCCTGCGTAATCCTTACCGCCCGATATGGTCCAGATTTCGCCTCGCCTCATTCGCCGAGCGAATCCGACACCGCATCGATGAAGGCCTGATCCGCGGCCGCGCCGGCACTTTCGGCGACGGCGAGCGACTGGCGGTGCGCCTCTGCGCGGAAGCCGGAGGCGCGCACGTCGGGTACCCAGATCTGAATCGGGCGCAGCCCCTGGCTGCGGAGACGCTCGCGATAGGCTCTTACCTTGTGGCGCGACGGTCTAGGCTTCGAAGCATCAGGCATAGTCGTCTGTCCGTGTCGGTTACATGTAACGCGATATGGGTTCGCGGACCAGTGGCGAACATAATGGTGGCGGGCGACCCTGCAAAAATTCACAATATTTTTGTCGTCGCAGCCGTCAAAGGGCGGATTACGCCTCGCTCGTCCGCCGCCGCACGGACAGATCGCGGACGCGCAGGACCAAATAGAACGGCAGGGTCAGGACCAAATTGATGCTGACCCGCGCGACGCTGTTGCCAAATTCCGCGTAAGGCGGCAGCAGCCCCATGCCGACGGAGATTTCGCCGTGCATGCCCGGCGCCGTCGGCAGGATCATGTTCAGCTGTGCGGCACCGCCGATCAGGGCAATCACGACCATGCCCAAGAGCGGCCACAACATGGTGCTTCGCTGCCTGAGCGCCACGAGGACGATCGTCCAGCCGAGCAGCACCGGCAGGACATAGAGGTCGAACCCTGTCACCGCCGTATGGAGCCCGCCGAACCAGTCCGGCAGGATGGCCGGCGACAGCGCATCGGGGCGGTGCCGCTGGACGATCGAGACGATCAGCGCCAAGCCGGCAATCGACACGACAACAAAGCCCATGAGCGGCGCCAGTAGAAAAGCCGCCCACGGCGCCCGCACGGTCCAGGAGCGCAGCTCCTTCCGTGCGATCATGGCCGCGGCCAGCGTGTCCAGATCGCCCAGCCGCGCCAGCGCTGCCGCCTCGGCGTGGCGCCGGCTCAGGCCCTCGCGCGCGAATTCCGGGGAAAGGTCCGCCAGATGGTCGGTCAGTTCCGCCACATAGCGGTCCACGGTGCGGGGTGCAATCCCGGCCTCCAGCAGGCGCGTGCGCAGGGAGTCAAACGGCTTGGGCATGCTTCTCTCCCGCAAAGACGGATTGGATGGCCTGGGTCAGCCGCGTCCAGCTGCCGGCCAGCTCGGCCAGCCGGCGCGTGCCCTCGGGCGTCACGGCGTAATAGATGCGGCTGCGTCCACCAACCGACTTCCGCGTCGCCTTGAGCGCGCCTTCGCGCTCCAGCCCGTGCAGCACCGGATAGACGACGCCTTCGCCGAGCGCGATGGCTTGCTCCGTTCGCTCCCGGATCGCCTGCACGATCTCGTACCCGTACATCTCCTTGTCGCCGATCAGCCGCAGGATCAGCAGCTCGGGCACGCCATTCATGAAATTCGGATTGGTCCGTCGAACGACCATGAGCAGCCTCATACCTTGACCTTCTAGGCTACATACCAAGCAGTTCAAGGTATATCAAGGCCGAATTCAGATTGCTTCGCTTCGCTCGAAACAACCTATCGGCCAGCACTGAAACTGTTAATCCCTCACTTGCCGCCGGCTGGCAAAGACACCGTCCAATTATTCAGAAAATCGTCTTCCACCGGCGCCGTCGCCTTACAAAGTCTGCAGTCCCGCGGAACACCGGCTGATCCATCCAGATACCAGCAGGCCCTGGCGTTGCCGTCTAGAAGCGAGCTCGATACCGTCTTGCAGGCGGCCAGACACGCGCGCGCATCTGCTCTCTTGCCGATCGTGACCGTGTCGGCATCACTCGCGCACTTGTAATATTGTTTGAACCCTAGCGTCGTGGGATCGACGTCCTTCTCGCCTGAACAGCCGCCGAGCATCCCAACTCCCGCGACCAACACTGCTAGCGTCGCAATCTGAACGAGGGTCGAGAGGCGCCGAAATCTCATGTTTGTCCATCTCCCAGCCGAAACGCACGTGTCCGGCAGCGGGTGAAGAAAGCAGCCATCAACAGGGTGGGCTCGGCGATTCGGCTCCGGTGAAGTGAACCTTGAATTTAAGCTGTGCGTCTTTCACCATTCCAGAATCGGTCCAACCCCACCACGTCGCCTTATTGCCGTCATAAGTGACGCGGTACAGATGATCCGGTCCGCAACGATCGGCGGACGGGCACTCATGGACATGAGCGCACTCGTCACCCCCGTCGCAGCCGTAATCGACGGCAAATATGCGCCCCGACGGCACCTTGAGCTCAACGCGAAGCAGATAGCCGCCGTTAATCTCGCCGTTGTCCAGCGGCATGAGGTAATTCTGATTTTTGCTGACATTCACGGCAAGAGGCGACCCTTCCGAGCCAGGCCCCGGCCCCTCGTTCCCGTCGTCGGTGGCGCAACCGGCCGCCATTGCTAAAATTAGAGCGATCGGGACGAATTTTGCGATCATGCTGCGCTTTCCAAAAGGCTGATGGGAGGATGATATTCGCCACGCCCCCGGCAGCTCGAAGGCGACATTCCACCGTGCCATCCACCGTAACACGAGAACCCGCGCAACCTCCAGCGGCGGCGGCGCAAGACCCGGTGCCCTTGCGTCGCTGTGGTGGATCCGATCTGGTTCGAGCAATGGTGACGGGGTCATCCCGGATCAAGGCATTCGCCAGTCAGCGCAATTCGACAAGACGCCGCCGTCCTGCGTGCTAACATCCGGCATCAATCGCCAGCCGAGGAGCATCAGCGATTCGATGGCATCCGCGCGCACCACACAGAAGACCCAGATCGTCGTGGTAGGAGGCGGTGCCGGCGGGCTGGAGCTCGTCACCAAACTCGGCTCGCTCGACCGCAACAAATTCGACATCATCCTGGTCGAGCGGAACTCGACCCATGTCTGGAAGCCGCTGCTGCATGAGGTGGCGGCGGGATCGCTCGATGCCAATCTCGACGAAGTCGGCTATGGCAGCCACGCCTATCACTGGCACTACCGCTTCGTCGAAGGCGCGCTGGAATCGATCGACCGTGAGGCACGCGAGGTCGTCATCGCCCCCATCCTCGACGAGGACGGCAACGAAATCATCGGCCGGAACCGCGTGCGCTATGACTACCTAGTGCTGGCGGTCGGCTCCATCACCAACGATTTCAGGACGCCAGGCGTCAGCGAGTACTGCCTCTGCCTCGACGATCGGCAGGAAGCCGACCGCTTTCGCAGAAAGCTGCTGAACCAGTGCCTGCGCGTCTCCCGCCTGATCAGCGCCGACCCGGGCAGCGACGCGGCGGTCCGGGTCGCGATCGTCGGCGGCGGCGCCACCGGTGTCGAGCTGTCGGCCGAGCTTCACGCCTCGGCTACGGCCCTCCGTTCTTACGGACTCGAAATCTTCGACGCCAGCCGGCTCAAGCTCACGCTGATCGAGGCCGGCCCGCGCATTCTACCCGCCCTGCCGAAAAAACTCGCGGCCTCGGCCCAGGCCGAGCTGGAGGAGCTGGGCATCCGCGTCCTGACTGGAACGCCGGTCGTGGCGGCGACCGCGGACTGCATCGCGCTTGGAAACGGCGAGGCCATCCCGGCCGATCTCAAGGTCTGGGCAGCCGGCGTCAAGGCCGCCGATTTCCTCAAGGATATCGGCGGCCTCGAAACCAATGCCGCCAACCAGCTGATCGTACGTTCGACGCTGCAGACCACGCGTGACGACCGCATCTTCGCAATCGGCGATTGCGCCGCCTACACGCCGCCCGGTCAGAGCCGCCCAGTGCCGCCGCGCGCACAGGCGGCCCACCAGATGGCGGCGACCGCCTTTCGCAACTTGAAGCGCATCGCCTCCGGCAAGCCATTGAAGGCGTTCGTCTATCGCGACCGGGGCTCGCTGGTGTCACTGTCGCGCTTCACCACGGTCGGCAGCCTGATGGGCGGCCTGATCGGCGGGAGGCTGGCGATCGAAGGGCGGCTGGCGCGCATCGTCTATCTCTCGCTCTACCGGATGCACCTGATCGCTATCCATGGTTGGATCAAGGGGCTGCTGCTCATCCTGGTCGGCCATGTAAATCAGGTGGTTCGGCCGCGGTTGAAGCTGCATTGAGGCTACGAGTGGATGAAAGGAATTTTAACACGAAGGACACAAAAATTCTTCGTGTTAAAAACTTCAGGCGGTAGCTGCAGCTGGCCGGCCGCAGGTATCAAGGAATCCACCCCAGCCGGGCGAGCGCGGCGCGGTCCTGCGCCAAGAAGCGGGCGCCGATGTCGCCCCGCCACCTTATGTCGGGGACAATCACGTTCTGCGCGCGTCGTCGGGCCGCGCCCTGTGCGGCCTCGACCGAGTCACCGGTGCCGGTGACCACCATGATATAACCGGAGTGACGGCGGGCGAAGAGACGGCCGCCGGACTGGCGCACATCCATCAGCCGGTAATGGACCGAGTTTTCCGGGCCAGGTTCCTCATGGAAGAAGATCGGCGGGTCGTCCGCCGGGTCGGCGGGACCGGGCGTGCCGGGAAAGGGCGGCATGGTCAGGACAATCGCCACCGACCAGCCGGGAAGGACGGGAAAGGACCGCTCGCGCACCACGATCCTGCGGATCAGGTCACCCCACCCCTGGAGCTGGAGCGGCGCCAGCACCGCGTAGCCCGGATAGCCGAAGCGGCAGGTGAACTCGAGCGGCCACAACCCGTCGGCATTGGCGATGAGGCTCAGATTGACATAGCCGACATGGCCGCCGCGAGCGAACGCCGCCTCCAGCCGGCCGAGCGTGGCTTCGAACAGGCGCTCCGACAGCTCGTAGCTGGCGAGCGTGCCCATCTCCCCCGTCATCTCGCCGATATCGCCGGGGAAGAAACGCTTGTGCTCGAAATCGATGCAGGCGGGCCTGAGAAACTGCTCGCCGTTGAAATAGGCCCCGACACCGACCTCCACGCCCTCCAGCGCCTTCATCAGAAGGATCCTCCCCGGCGGGGAACGTTCAAGCCGGAACAGAAGATCGGCGCCTTGCGAATGGATACCCACATAGGTCGGATGCGCGGACTCGTCGTATTTCAGCACATAGCGGCCGGGATTGGCCTTGAGCCACCGCCCAGCGTCGGCCGGGCTGTCGAACGGCAAGCTCGGCGCGGTCGTCAGCCCGGCCTCGGCGAGCAGCGTCTGGCCATGCGCGCGATCGTTCTCCAGGCGGTCGCCGAACGCGCTGCCGCCGATCACGCGAAAACCTTGGGCGCGCAACCGGTCCTGTATGAGGCCCTGGCCGACGGTTTCGAACAGGATGACGCCATCCCTGCCCACCCAATCGAGCTCGGCAAGCCAGTCAGGCACTGGTTCGATCAGCCCGCCCAGCGTGCCGCGGTGCGCCGGGTCTCCGGCGAAGACACGAACTTCGTGCCCTTCGCGCATCAGCGACAAATAGAGATCGCTGAGCTCGATGCAGTCGCCGATCCCGAGAACGCGCAAAATATCTCTCCCGCCAATGTTCGGAACCAACACCGTGGATTGGGGCTTGGTTCAAGTCACACAAATCAGGTGGAAGATGATTGACCAGGCGCAAGAGCTGGCGCTCGAAGCCCTGCTGCGGGATATGGCCGCGACCGGGTACGCGTTCGTACCGCCGACGCCGGAGACCCATCGCCGGGTCAATGCCCGCCCCGGAAACGAACGAGCCCGCGATCTGCGGGACGTTTTCGGCTGGAGCCGCCCGTTCGAGCCTGCGGTCGTCGGGCCGCGGATCTTCGATCTGCTCAACCGGGCGGAGGCGCTGGAGCCGGCGGGCACGCTGTACAAGAGCCGCGTCCGGATCGCGACGCTGAACGGCCTGCCCTATCTCCATTCCGCGTTTCCGACGGTCCAGCCCGATGCCGTATTCTTCGGTCCCGACACCTATCGCTTCATCAGGGCGGCGCTCGGCAGCCTGCCCCGACGGCGCTACGCCCGTGCGGTCGATATCGGCTGCGGCAGCGGCGCCGGCGGGCTGGCGGTGGCGACTGCGCGCAACGTGGAACGCCTGTGGCTGAGCGACATCAATCCGGCGGCGCTTTCGCTGGCACGCGTCAATGCCGCCCATCAGGGACAGGATGCCCGCATCGTCCACAGCGACCTCTTTGCCGGCCTTGACGGCGCGTTCGACCTGATCCTGGCCAACCCGCCTTATATGGCGGATGCCGAACGGCGCGCCTACCGCGACGGCGGCGGCAGCCTCGGCCTCGATCTCAGCCTGCGCGTCCTGCGCGAAGGCGCCGAACGCCTGGCTGAAGGCGGCATCCTGTTCCTCTATACCGGTGTTCCCGTCATCGGCGGAATCGACCAGCTCCAGGCCGCCATGGAGCAAACGGCGCTTGGTAACCGTTTCAATATCGACTACGGCGAAATCGACCCGGACGTCTTTGGGGAAGAGCTCGACAGGCCTGCCTATCGGCAGGTCGAGCGCATTGCCGCCGTCGCGCTGACCGTTACCTGTTCGAGGCCATCATGAGTGTCGCCGTGGCAAGATCAATCGTCCCCCCGGTGGACGATAACGATTCACTGCACCGCCGGCTCGCCTATTTCAATCGCGCCCGGCTCTCCCCCGCCTTTGCGCATCCTTACTGGCAGGCTGCGATCCACGAGGAGGAGGAGATGCGACTCCTTGAAGGCGATTTCGTTGAAGGCGACCGGCGGGACATCGCTCTGCTGCTGCACGGCGTTCCCACCGACGCCGAAGTTTTCCTCGCCTGGTTCAACGGCCTGGCGGCCACCGGACCGGGACAGGGCGATCCGCTCTTTCCCTGGCTGGCCGAAAAGGCCACGTACGAGGAGATGCGCTGGTTCCTGCATCAGGAGGTCGCCGGCGAGGCGGGGTTTGAGGATCTCGTGGCGCTGACGCAGCTGAAGATGCCAGTGCGTCCGAAGCTGGAGCTGGCGCGGAACTATTGGGACGAAATGGGCCGCGGCGGTGAGTCCGGTATGCATGGACCCATGCTGAGCCGGCTGGCCGCGGCCTTCGCGGTGGCGCCGACGCCGGAGACCACGGTGTGGGAATCGCTGGCACTGGGCAACCTGATGGTGGCACTGGCTGCGAACCGTCGCTATGCTTATCAATCGATCGGGGCTCTTGGCGCGATCGAACTGACCGCGCCTGGGCGAGCGGCCTGTGTCAGCCAGGCGCTGCGCCGGCTCGGGCTGGACGGCAAGGCGCGGGTCTATTTCGAGCTGCATGCCACGCTGGACATCCGGCATTCCGAGTCATGGAACCGCGAGATCATCCAGCCGCTGGTCGCGGCAAGCCCCGAAACCGCGCGGCCGATCGCCGAGGGCGCACTGATGCGACTCAATGCCGGGGCGCGCTGCTTCGCGCGCTATCGGCAAGAGCTCGCGGTACGCTGATGGCGTACGCCGCGACCGTCATCGGCGGCTTAGCAGCGGTCGCCTCGACGGTCAGCTTCCTGCCTCAGGCGGTCATGATCATCCGCACCCGTGACACCACCAGCATCTCGACCGGAATGTATGTGGTGACGGTCGCGGGCTTCACGCTTTGGACGACCTACGGCGCCCTGGAGCGCGCCTGGCCGATCATCGCCTCCAACAGCATCTGCCTCGCCCTGTCGGCCTTCATCCTGGTGATGAAGCTGCTTCCCCGTGGGGAGAAGGAAAAAGTCGCTGAGGCGCTAGAGCCTGTGGTCGGCACAGAGCAGCCGTCTGCCAATTCGAACGACGCCTGACGGGGGCATCGCCGACGATTGCATTTCGTCCGGTCGACCTCGGTTCGCGCGACAATCGCCGATGAGCGTTGCGGCTTGTAGAGATTCGGACCGCGGCGCTACGCTAGCGGCCCATTCTCCCGGACGATTCCACCATGACGATCACCTCTTGGATCACGCCCCTCCGTGCGGGGCTGCTCGGCTCGCCGGAGCGGTTCTAATCCCGCGATGGCCCTGTCGCCGGCACCGCGGGCACGCACAGTGCTGTTGGGCTTCGCGCTTCTCTCGCTCATCACGATCCTCCCCATCGCGCTGACCCGCTTGCCGCCGATACTGGATTATCCGAACCATATGGCGCGGATGCATATCCTGGCGGCTGGAGTCTCGGCCGCGCTCGCGCGGTATTACGCGGTCCATTGGACGCCGCTTCCGGATCTCGGCGCCGACGCGATCGTCCCGCTGCTGGCGCAAGTGATGCCGGTCGAGACCGCGATGCGGCTGTTCCTGGCATCGATCCTGCTCGGCCTTGCCGGCGGCTGCCTGGTCTTGCACCGGGTTGCCTTCAGGCGCTGGTCGGTCTGGCCGCTGTTCGCATTCCTGCTGCTTTACAACCGCATGCTCCTGTGGGGCTTCATCAACTACCTGACCGGCATCACCCTGGTGCTTTGGGCGCTCGCCGCTTGGCTGGCCATGGAGGGTCGCCCCTGGATCGCGCGCCTGGCAGCAGGGCTGATTTTCTCCACTGCGATCTATCTGGCCCACCTTGCCGCGTTCGGCTGCTATGCCCTGGCACTGGTCGCGCTAGCGCTCGGGTCGGGGCGAGACGGCTGGCCCCGGCGTCTGGCCGTTGTGGTGGTTACGCTGGCCCCGCCGATCATCCTGTTCCTGCTGGCCCCCACCTCCGGCGCGCCGGTTGGGTTCGCCTATGGCAACCTGCTGCGCAAGCTCGACCTGCCCGTCTCGATCTTCGACAATTACAACCGCGTCTTCGACGGCGCGACTTTCGGCATCCTGCTGGCGGCGACCATCGTTGCGCTGGCGCGGCGCGCGGTTGTCCTGCATGGCCGGCTCCGCTGGAGCCTTCTGGCGGTGCTGGCCGCCTTCATCCTCCTGCCCAGCCGATTCCTCTCCGCGTCTGGAATCGACCACCGCCTGCCGGTCGCGATCGCGCTGATGTTCCTCGGCATGAGCGACTGGAGCGGCGTCGACCATAAGACACGCCGGATCGTCGCTGTTGCGCTTTTCGCCTTACTTGCCATCCGGATGACGATCATCGGCGACGTCTGGCTGAAGGCGGACCGGCAATACACGTCGTTGATGCCGGCGTTCGACGCCATCATGCCGGGGGCGGCGGTCGCCGTCGCCGCGCCGTCGTCCGATGTCCAGGCCGGCGGCGTTCCGCTGTTGCATTTTCCCACGATTGCGGTGATCAAGCGCGACGCATTCGTCCCGACGCTGTTCGCCGATCGGTTCCAGCAACCGGTTACGTTAACCCGCGATGCCGAAAACCTGGCCGGCGAGGCGCCGCCGGCGGTGCTGTGGCAAAAGCTGACGGAAGGCGCGAGCCTGTCCCTGCCCGGATATGACGACTTGATGATCATCGACCCGCCCCACACCATCAATCCCGCCAGCCTGGGCGAGGTCCTCTTCGCAGCACCGCGTCTTCTCCTCGTCCGGCTGAACCCGAACGAAGGCGAGCGCCGGCCGTGACGCTTTGGCCTTGGACCAGCGGCGCCGACCTGGCCGCCGCGTTTCTGCCCACTGCGCTTGAGGCCGAAGGCCTGGCCGCGGTTCTGGCATCCGGCTTGGTCATGCTGCTGCTCGGCCGGCTGGTGCTCGGGCATCGCGTGGTGCCGGAGGTCGCGCTCATCTCTGGATGGGGGATCGTCTGCCTGGTGCTCACGCTGTGGGGTGTCTCGACGCCGGCCAACATGCGCGTGCCGGCGGCGGTCCTGGTGGTGATCGCCGCGGCGGCAGCCTTCACGCCGCGCGGCGGGCTCGCCGCCGTGGATCTCGTTGCCATCGGCAGGCTTCTCGTCCTGGGCCTGCCTTTGCTGGTCGTTCTGGCCGGTTCCCTGCCGTCGCTGCCCGATACCTTCACCAATCAGCTGCCGAACGCGGCCTACCTGTATGATTACGGCCGCTTCCCCGGCGCCGGCCGGCCGCCCATGCTAGCCGTCTGGCCGGCCTTTCCCTATAACCTGCAGCTGGCGGCGTTCTTGCCGGCGCTGCTGGTGCCGGCCTACCCGCCGAACGTCCTGACCCACGTCAACCTGCTGCTGCAGCTGGCTTTCGTACTGCTGTTGGCGCGCAGCATGCGGGGCCCTCAAGCCGCCGCCGGCATGGCGCCGCCCTGGGCGGCGATCGGCGCGGCGCTGCTGCTGACCACCTTCCTCAATCCAGGCTTCGATCCGAAGATCCAGTTCAGCGGCTATGGCGATCCGACCATCGCCGTGGTGCTGGCTTTCGCCGCCTGGCAGGCGGAGCGTACGCTCGCGACGCTCGCCGCCGACCATCCAGCGGCGGACGAGAGGTTGACGCTGGCACTCGTCCTGCTGGCCGGGGCGGCAATCAAGCAGGTCAGCATCTTCCTGATGGGCGCGGTCGTCTTCACGGCCTTCCTGATCGGTACCTTCGACGGCCGCGTCGGCTGGCGCCGCGCCGCATCCTATCTCATACCCGCCTTCCTGCCGGCGGCGCTACTCGTCGGCGTCTGGCGCTTCTACGTGTCGGGCCATTTCGGCGCCGAGGACGAGCTGACTCTGCTGCCACCCGACCAGTGGAGCTTTTCCAGCCTGCCGGCGATCCTTGCGAACATGGCGTTCCACATCTGGCAGCGCCTGCCGTTCTTCATCCTTCTCTATGGCGTGAGCATCGGCGCGGTACTCCTGATCCTGCGCCGGGGCCCGACGCCTGCCGCGCGGCTGTTCGTGCTGACGCTCGGCGTCACGCTGCTCTATACCGGCTTCCTGATCTTCACCTATATCGCCCATTTCCCGGGCGAGATGGGGGCCTCGGCGCATTCCTTCTTCCGCTACAACCTGCATCTGGGACTGCTGGCGACCCTGGCGGCCGTCACATTCGCGCGCGAAAGCTGGATCCGGCGCGGGGCGCCGGCGCTCGGCGAAGGGTGGCGAATCGTCGGCGTCGCCGCGATCATCCTGGCGGCCCTGACGCCGATCGCCGCGGCGGGCTGGATTCGCCACGACCGGCAGCAGCCGCAACCGCTGGTCTGGGATCTCGCGGCCTTCGCCGCGCCCTATTTCCACGAAGGCGACCGGGTCGCGGTGCTGCTGCCTGAGGATAACGGCAGCGTCAATTTCATGCTTCGCGTCGCCATCGCCATCACCCCGCCCAACCATCGGCTGGCCAGCTTCGACGATTTCCCGACCGCCGACCCGGACACCTTGGCCCGGGCGCTGAACCATAAGGACAGCTACGCCCTCATCTCCTGCGTCCCGGCGAATCTTGCCGCGTCGCCGATCGGGCAAAGCTTGAATCTCCGCGCCGGACAGGCGACGCTGCTGTCGCGGAAGGGCGACGCCTGGGAAGTGGTGGCAAACCACCCCTATCCGGATATGCCGTCATCCGCCGCGTGGACAACGGAACTGTCGCCGGGGCCGTTCTGCCACTGATCCGGGAGAACGCGGCAATGCTGCTCAAGGACAAGGTGGTCATCGTCACCGGCGTCGGCCCAGGCATGGGGCGGCAGCTCGTGCTTATCGCCGCGGCCGAAGGGGCCAAGGTGGCGATCGCCGCGCGTTCGCGGGATTTCATCGACGAAGTGGCGGCCCAAGCCGGTGCCGCCGGCGGCCAGGCCATCGCCGTTCCGACCGATGTCGCCGACACGGCACAGTGCGAGCATCTGGCGGCCGCCACCCTCGAAGCCTTCGGCCGCATCGACGGGCTGGTGAACAGCGCTTATATCTTCGGCGGCGGCCGGCCGCTGGAGCAACATGAGCTCGACGAATGGGTCGCCAATATGAACGTGACCTTCTTCGGCGCCCTGCGGATGGTGAAGGCGGTGTTGCCCGCGATGAAGCGGCAGCGTGACGGCGCGATCGTCAATGTCAGTACCCGCTCGGTCGTCCAGCCGATCGCCGGCGAGGGAGCCTATGTAGCGGCCAAGGCCGCGCTGGGCGGCGCGACCCGGCAGCTTGCCGCAGAGCTCGGCCCCCATAACATCCGGGTCAACGCGCCGCGCATGGGCTGGCTGTGGGGCGTGCCGGTGCAGAACCATCTGCGCCACAGGGCGCACGCGACCCGCGTGCCCGAGGAAGACGTGGTCGCCGGCATCGCGCGGCAGATTCCGCTTGGCTTCATCCCGCCCGACGACGAGTGCGCCAAGGCGGTGCTGTTCTTCGTCTCCGACTATGCGCGGATGGTCACCGGGACGTCGCTCGACATCAATGGCGGCCAATACATGGCGGCCTGAGCCCGGAGACGATCGGTGCACCCCCTCTGCCTGGACTTCCTCACCGCGATCGAGGCCTCGCCGCCGGAACTGGCCCAGCTGGCGGCGGCGAGCGGGTGCGGCCTCATCAGCTTCATGATCCACCCGGTCGCCGGGGTTCCCGATTTCGGCATGGTCGGCGACACGCCCATGCGCCGCGAGACACGCCATCGCTGCGCCGACCTGGGCGTCGCGGTCGATATGGTGGAAGGCTTCCTGCTGACGCCGGATGTCGATATCGCGGCATTCCAGCCCTCCCTGGACTCGGCGGCGTGGCTTGGCGCCCGCCTTGCCAACGTGCTGCTGCGCGATGACCAGGAAACGCGCCTGCTGGAGAATTTCCTCGCCTTCAGCGCCGCCGCAGCTTCGGTCGGAATCACGACCATCACCGAATGGTCACGCCGCACCCCTTTCAAGAGTCCGGCCGGGATGACGGAATTCCTCGCGCGCGCCGACCGCAACGCGCTGCTGCAGCTGGATTCGCTGCATCTCTTCCGCGGCGGCTTCTCGGCCCCCGATGTCGCCGCCATAGACCCCGCCATTCTCCGGCGCGCGCAGCTTTCCGACGGACCGGCTGAGATGCCGGTCGACCGCCAATTCGCCGAGGCTATCGGCGATCGGCTGGTTCCCGGCGAAGGTGCGCTGCCGCTGCGCGAATTTGTGGCCGCGTTGCCCGATGGCGTTGTGATCGGGCTTGAGGTGCCGTCACAGACGCTGCGCGACCAAGGCGTCGATGCGGCGGAACGCGTCCGGCGAGCGATCCACGGGACGCGACGGCTGCTCCGCGAGCACACCTGATCTTTGTAGGATGGGTACCCCATCCTACAAGTCGACGAGACCTAACCCACGCGCGGAATTTTCGCGAAGAAATCCAGCCCCTGCGCGTTATTCCAGAGATATTCGACGTAATGCCCGTACGTTTTCCGCGCATCGAGCAACGTATAGCTGCCCATCGCCGCGCGGCTGATATTGACGAGCGGGTAGCCCCGCGCCACGTCGGCTTGAAGACGGGCGTCGAAATCGGCCTCGGTGCCGGCGATGCCCATGCCGATATGGTGGAGCTTCAGGCCGAAGTCCGGCCCTTCGATGCCGGGCATATACACCTCGATCGAACCTGAAACCGGCATGATCAGCTCGATCATCGTGTCGGCCAGCCAGGCAAAACCGAGACTGAGCTCGGCGGTGGCCGGCTTGCCGAACAGCTCCATATGAACGGGCACGTTGTTCCAGATGAAGAAGTCGGGAACCGCGTAGGTTTCGGCGAAGACCGCCCGCGCCCGATCCAAATCGTTGGTGACGTAGCCGAGCTGGACGAAGGCGGGGTTGATCGGCGCGGTGGTCATTCCGGATCGAACCTCAAGGAAAGGCCGTCTGCCGTGCTGACCACCCGGGCGGCCGTAGGCGACGGGAAATGCGCCGGCAACAGCAGCGTGTCCGTGTCGGCGCAAGCCTCGAGCACGCGCCGCCGCGACTGCATGCCCAACGGCGTGTCATATTCGCCGGCGACATGAAGCGACGGCCACGCTATCTGGATCGGGTGGTGGATCACGTCTCCGGCGAACACGGCGTGGCCATGATCGTTCTTCGCGTGGATCACGACGCTGCCCGGCGTGTGGCCGGGGGCGCCCTCCATCCAGATGCCATGGTCCAGCTCGCGCTCGATCACATGGTCGGTCTCGACCAGTTCGGCCTGGCCCGCGGCAACGACCGGCAGCACGCTGTCGTGGAAGGAGTAATAGCTGATCGCGCCCTCCTGGTCGTCGGGCGCGATCTGCGCAAATCGCTCATAATCAGCGCGGGTCATCAGATACTTGGCGTTGGGGAAGGTCGGCACCCATTCGCCGCCGCTAAGCCGCGTGTTCCAGCCGACATGGTCGATATGCAGATGGGTGCACATGACGAGGTCGATATCCTCGGGACGCAAGCCCGCGCGCGCCAGGTTGCCGAGGTAATCCGTGCTCATCATGTGCGCATAGGCGACCGGCTCAGGCCGCGTTTTGTCGTTGCCATGGCAGGTGTCGATCAGGATGGTGCGGCCGCGCGATCGCACGACATAGGAGTGGAAGCTCCAGAACAGCCCGTCATGGTCGGGGGCGACGAACCGATGCCCGAGCGCTTCGCGCCCGCGCGCCACGATCTCGGCCGTTGCATTTGGGAAGACGAGATCGGCCGGCAGCGCCATGCCGTCCATCTCGACCACCTTCCCGATCTCCAGCGCGCCGATTCGGACGGGCTTCATACGCAATCCCCAACGGCAGTGATTTGACTTGCATTTCGATTACTGATCGTCCCACGACATCATTGCACGATCGGACACGGCGCTGTCGATATAGCATTCATGATCATTCCCTCCTGACCCTCCCGGTTGCGATGGCGAGAGCCCGTCCATGCGCTGCGCGAACGCCGACGGTCGTTGCTGCGGTCAAAATCGATAACAACTCGGTTTCCGGCGCACGTAATGTGTAATGCGCGCTTGATCCCCACCCGGCGTGAGCGCAACCTGTGTGCCGTTCGTTGTTGCGGGCTGCCCCCTTGCGGTCGAGGCTGGCAAGTGGATTCACGCAATCATGGGACGACATATAGCCCGGCGCCGTCCCATACCACAGAAAGTGGGGAAGCGATGTGCCAGGATAGCCATGCAGTGACACGCCGCGGCTTCGGTGCGCTGTCGTTAGGTGCCATGGGGGCGCTGCTACTGACCGCTTCCGGGCGAGCGGCCGGCCACGTCGACGCGCTCGTCGTAACCTGCATCGATTATCGCTTGGTTGACGATGCGGTCAAATTTTTCGATGGCCTCAATATGAAGAACAAATACGACCAGGTGTCGCTCGCTGGCGCGGCACTCGCGGGCGTGTCACCGGCGTTTCCTTCTGCCAATGCCGCCTTCTGGGATCAGCTCGCCATCGCCAAGAAGCTGCATGATGTGCAAAAGCTGATCGTGCTCGATCACCGGGACTGCGGCGCCTACAAGGTCGCATTCGGGGACAAGTTCGCCGCCGAACCGCCTGCCGAGGCGGCCCAGCACAAATCCGTCATGATGGAAGTGCAGGCGAAGCTTACTCGGGAGTTTCCGTCGCTGGGATTTGACGGATATCTCATGTCGCTCGACGGCAAAGCGGAAAAACTGGTTTAGCGAATACCGTAGGAGATTGCCGAGCGATTCTGCGAGAGTCCGGCCCGATCCGAAGGCAACCGGCCTGCGCCCACATCGCTCAGCGTCGCGTCAGGCGTCGTGGCACCGAAGCCGGGATGCGGTCACAGAATGAACCGCTGCCGATAGGCCGCGAAAGCGGCCTTCAGCTGGTCGGCAGAGAGCCCGAACTGTTCCAGGCTGTAGTTGTGCGACGGCCGGTTGTCGCGCCCATTGGCGGCGAGCCAGGCGCGCATCGCCGCTTCGTCGGCCGGCGTCAGCACACGTCCGATGCGCTCGAAGATGTGCCGCGCAGTGCCCAGCGAGTCGGCGATGAGATTCTCGTACTTGACATCGAAGAACCGGTGCTCGCCGATCCGCGCCCGGGCTTCGAGCAGCCGGTCCATCAGCCGCGCCAGCCGCTTCGACCAGTGCGCGCCGAGCTCTACCGGGTCGACCTGGTCCGACTGCATGGTCTGCAAGGTATAGCTCATGCTGCAGAAAGACGGCGTCGTCTTCAGCGGATCGCGGTGGGTCATGATGATGACCGTTTCGGGGAACGCCTTGGCCAGCGCCTCGGGCGACGGCAGGTGGCTCGGCGTCTTCAGGATCCAGCTCCGACCTCGCCGCGAGACGTCCTGCCATTGCAGGTACTGCAGCATCAGCTTCAGGTCCTCGTACGCATGGCTGTGGTCGGCGGTCTCGCTCCAGCGCGCATAGGACGGAACGCGCAGGAACGATTCCGGCGACAGACCGCAAAACGAGCCTTCCAGGATGGTGGTCTCCTCGTCCGGCTGATCGAGCGACATCGGGTGGATCGACATCAAGTCCGGCATCGCCTTCAGCCACATCTCGAGCTTTTCCTGAGACAGCCGCCGCCGCTCGTCCGGTTGCCCGCGCACCTCGCCCGGCAGCGGCACCGGGTATTGCGCTTCCCACCAGGCGAGCGCAGTCATCGAGGGCGCGCTCGACAGCATACGGTGGGTCAGCGTGCTGCCCGTCCGGTGCAGCGCGACGATAGTCGCGGCGACGGTCACCTTCTCGTCCAGGATCTCCGGATGGTCCTTGACCGCCTGCACGGTACGCAGCCGTGTGCCAAGCAGGTTCAGGATATTCTCAACCTGGATCAAATGCCCCATCGCGCTCAGCCGTGCCTCGCGCCCGATGGAATCGAGCAGGACCCTCAGCGGCTCGACGAATGATTCCGATCCGAAATCATCGAGCCCAGTGCGACGTCGCGCCTCTTCGGTCAACGCCTCATAGGTCAGCGCGACGCTGCCGGTTGCACCATCCATCCTGTCCCTCCCCTGCTCCGGCTCACGCCCGGCTGCGTTAGGCCGCCTTAAGGCTCGCCAGCTTCACCACACGGCAGCGCGGCTGCGGATCGCTGGTGGCACTGACCCAGCGCAGCAGCATCGTGCCGGAGAGGTGATGATCGGTATAGATGAAATTGCCGATCCCCGGGTCCTGGTCGGCGATCACGATCGTGACGCTGCCGTCCGGATTATATTTCGCGCTGTGCTTGTTCACCCAGACCGGCAGCCAGCGATACTCGAGCGATTCCATCCAGTAATTGTCGAGCTGGAAGTTCCAGAACACGCAATCCGGCACTTCGCTCTCGATCACCAGCGCCTCGTCGGGCGCGAGCTCCCAGTAGCCGTGGTAATAGCGGATGTTCGGGTCGCCGCCGCCATTGACCGACATCGCCTGATGGATCGGCGGCAGCTGGTTCGGCTGCTGCATGAACAGCTGCGTCCAATCGGCGAAGGTCTTGGCCGTGCCCTGCACCCATTTGGCCGCGGCCTGCAGCCCCTGGTCGATCTCGGCCGCGGTCAAGGGCAACGGCGCCTTGGGCCCGTCGATCCGCTCGATCTTGATCTTGCACGGCACTTCGGCCTTGCGGTCAAGGAAGGTCTCGCGCCCGATGATCATGTCGGAGTCCGGCGCCAGCGGCAGCCAGTTGCGGTTGCGCGGCCGCTGGCTGGCAATAATCTCGAACGTGCCGTCGGGGTTGATGTCGATATCTTTGGCGTTGATCTCCCCCGTCGTCGCCATCGTGCCGTCGACCGCGTACCGGTTGGCCTTCGACCCGAAAGTCAGGTACGGCGCGGTGCCGCGCGTCCCGAAGATGCGATACTCGTGATCACCCGAAATGGTGCTGTTGAAGTAGGTGTTGTCCGGGTTGTCGGCGCCGATCCGAATGGTTTCGTTGGACAGCGCGTAGAAGCCCGGGAAGTCAGGGTTGGAATACTCGACGGCCATGTCGAGCGCGGCACGGGTCAGCCGGCTCAGCCAGCGCCATCCCTCGGCGCGTTCCAGCACCCGCTCCGGCGCCTCCGGCCGAAAGATGACGTTGCCCGCCGCCTTCAGCCCATCGCAGAAATCCGCCCAGGCGCGTCCGTCCATGACGCGCTGATCATGAATGTCGGTCATTGTGTTCCCCTGTTGACGCGATCCTCCGTCGCACCTCCCTTTATAACCGAGCGCCGGCCGATCCGAAGGAGAATTCGTAGCACCGGTGCCGTGGAACCTAACCGCCTGCCCGACGTGTTACGGCACCGGCAATAACACTTGCCGCGTGTTGATTCGCATGGTCCGGAGCCCCTCGTGCGTAAGTCTCAGTTTGCTCGATATGGCTTGGCCGCCGCGATATTGGCGATCGTCACCTGGCACCCGGCGCACGCAGACGACAACGGCACGCTCAGCGTCCAGGTCGAGAACGATTATTTCAGTCCGGACAACCGCGACCGCCATTACACCAACGGCCTGCGCTTCGCCTGGCTGCCCACCCCATCCCCCTCCGGCGCAGAGGATTACATGGAGCGTACTGCCGAGCTCATTCCGTTCGTCAGCGACACCGACAGCATCGGCCGCATCGGCTGGTCCCTCGGCCAGAGCGTCTTCACGCCGCAGAATAAGATCGCGACGGCGCCGATCTATAACGACCGGCCCTATGCCGCCTGGCTCTATATCGGCCTCACGCTCATCAAGGTGCCCCCGCCCAACCCCGAAATCCAATCGAGCTTCGACCAGATGGATACGCTGGAGATCGATCTCGGCATGGTCGGCCGCGCCGCGCTGGGCGAGCAAGTGCAGAACGATTTCCATCGCTGGTTCTTCGCCAATGAAGTGGTCAAAGGCTGGGCCAACCAGCTGAAAAGCGAGCCCGGTCTCCTGATCTCCTACGACCACAAATGGCGTGCCCTATGGCAAGCCAATCTCGGCGGGCTGGGCGCGGACCTGACCCCGGACGTCGGTGTCGATCTCGGCAATGTCGAGGTCGACGGCTCGGTCGGCACCACGCTCCGCGTCGGCCGCGACCTGCCGAGCGACTACGGGCCGCCGCGCATTCTTCCCGCCATGGCGGGATCGGATTTCTTCTTATCCGGTGCACAGACGGAACATGACTTCGGGTGGTATGTGTTTGCCGGCGCCGACGGACGGGTCGTCGGGCACAACATCTTCCTCGATGGCAACACATTCGCGAAAAGCCAGAGCGTGCCGAAGAAGAATCTCGTCGCCGACCTCCAGGCCGGCGCGGCGATCGTCGTTTACGGCGTACGCCTGACCGCAACCGAGGTCGTACGGACCGAGGAATTCATCGGCCAGCACGGCCCAGACGTGTTCGGCAGCCTCTCCGCGTCATTCAACTTCTGACAGGCAATTTCTGACAGGCAATTCTTCCGCGTATTTGTTGACGCGCCGGCCGCTCAGCCCGGATCGACGGCACCCGCGCAAGCATCGGTCGGTGTGGCGGCGACGTGGCCGACCAGTGGCACCATGTCAAGCACAGCCGACCCGACCCGGCATGGTGCTGCTGCCACGCCACAACCGGCCAAGGCCAGTGCGCCGCCGAGCAGGATCAAGGCGCGAAACGCAACGCCGATCGATGTCTTGCTCATTTCGTCCTCCCTGTCATCGCTCCACTGATAAACGATGCGCGCGCCGCATTCCGTCGGCAAGGCCGGATCGGCGCCTCAAGCAGCGGCGGCGCGCCCAGTTTCGAGCCAGCTTCGCAGGTCGGCAAGGGCCCGCGCCGTGTAGGCCCGCTTGCGCTCCCGTCCCTTCGCCGACGGCCCTGCCGGTGGGGGGAACAGCCCGAAATTGACGTTCATCGGCTGAAAGCTTTCGGCAGCCGCTCCGCCGGTGATATGCGCCAGCAAGGCGCCCATTGCCGTCGTCGGCGGCGGCACGGCCGGCTCGGCACCGACCTGCTCGGCAAGCACGAAGCGTCCGGCCAGAAGCCCGACAGCGGCGCTTTCGACATAGCCTTCGCAGCCGGTGACCTGACCGGCAAAGCGGATCGCGGGGCGCGACCTCAGCCGCAATGTCGCGTCCAGCACCCGCGGCGAATTCAGGAAAATGTTGCGATGCAGGCCGCCCAGCCGCGCGAACTCGGCACGCTCCAGCCCAGGAATGCGGCGGAAGATCTCGACCTGGGCGGCATGTTTCAGCTTAGTCTGAAATCCCACCAAATTATAAAGCGTTCCCAATGCGTTATCCTGTCGAAGCTGAACCACCGCATAAGGCCAGCGCCCGGTGCGCGGATCATCAAGGCCCACGCCCTTCATCGGACCGTATCGCAAGGTTTCCGCACCGCGGGCGGCCATCACCTCGATCGGAAGGCACCCCTCGAAATAGGGCGTATCCTTCTCCCAATCCTTGAACTCGGTCTTCTCGCCGGCGATCAACGCCGCGACGAAGGCGTGATACTGCTCACGGTCGAGGGGGCAGTTGATATAGTCAGCCCCCGTTCCTGCGGGCCCTTCCTTATTATAGCGCGATTGCATCCAGGCGACCGAGAAATCGATGCTGTCGCGATAGACGATCGGCGCGATCGCGTCGAAAAAGGCCAGCGACTCCTCGCCGGTCTCGGCCCGGATCGCCTCGGCGAGCCCCGGCGCGGTCAAGGGGCCGGTCGCGATGATCGTGCGTCCCCAGTCAGCCGGTGGCAGGCCGACCACCTCTTCACGCCGAATGTCGATCAGGGGATGGTTCGACAGCGCGGTGGTGATTTCGGCCGAAAACGCTTCCCGGTCGACCGCCAGGGCGCTTCCGGCGGGCACCTTGTGCCGATCGGCCGCCGCGAGGATCAGCGATCCGGCGCGCCGCATCTCCTCATGCAGCAGGCCGACAGCATTGTAATCCGCATCGTCCGACCGGAAAGAATTGGAGCAGACGAGCTCTGCCAAGCCATCGGTCTTATGGGCGTCGGTAGACCGGACGGGCCGCATCTCGTGCAGGATGACCGGGATGCCGGCGGAAACGAGCTGCCAAGCCGCCTCGCTTCCGGCGAGACCTCCGCCGATGATGTGAACGGAGGAGATCATGGAAACAACCAAAGCAACGGCATCAATTGCATCGCCCTATCGAGCCGGACATAAGATAATAGTGGTTCCCTAGGTTTTGGCTAACCGTTGAGCAGGCAAGCCATTCCCTCGCTCTCCCATGGCCTTGAGCCAGGCTTCGACCGCCTTGGAGCTTAGCAATATCGTCCGTCTGATTGTAAACCAAGCCATGCCACATATCGAGAAAACTACCGAATTCAAAAACAACCGTCATCGGCGGCCCGCAATCCAGTTCTCCGATCACGACTCCGGAATGCGTCCAGTCTGCAGCAGCGCATCCATCCTTGGTGATCTCCGAAATCGCGTTCTCATAGATCCGTCGGTGAAGTTCAAACCAGACCCGATCCGCCCAGCCGGCCCTCGAATACCAGAAAAGGGCT
>CAZVYC010000023.1:26328-34144 GCA_964631425.1 uncultured Rhodospirillales bacterium | reverse complement strand
GGCCCAGCGGTCCCGGCGCAACCCATACTCACAATCCTTTTCGAAGGAAACCGCTAAAAGATGCCAATCGTGAATTTCTGACGGGTGTTGCATTGTTAAAACGCAAGCTCGTGACAAAAATGTCGAAGAATAAATAATATAGTCGTCAAGCACTCAGGGAAGGTGGAATTCCCAATTGACGGCGACGGCGTTCGCGGCTACGACTGAAAGTTCGTCGCTGCCTTAAAGCGCTCCCGTCCGCTCGACTCGGGCATGCCGGCACAGCGGGACCCTCCGTTCCTGCACCGGCTTGAAGCAGGTCTCAAGGCCATGAGACCGTATGGCAGAAGGTCCGCCCCGATGGGGGCGGGCAGCCGCTGATGCGCTTTCGCGCCGCCGCCGGAAACTGATCAGTGCACGCATTGCCGCCGACGGCGGCGATAGGTCAACGCGAGCTGGTTCACCCCACAATGTACTAGGCTGCGGGCGAAGGTTTCGATCGGCACGCGGGCCGCATAATAATAAAGCAATAGGTCGGTCACGGTGACCTCGATTGGAAAAGCGGCGCCGGGATTGAGCAGAGTGCTTGAACGGGACGTTCCCCGCCTATCGAGTGTCAGATGGGAATGCTGCCGAGGCAGGAAAATAGAAGCTACCGAAACCCACCGTTTCCGAATTTGCAAAGCCACGATGCTTGGACGCCTCAGTGGCGCCGTCGGTTCTGCGGCACCGCCGTGGGCTCGTCGGCAACGACGATGTCCTCGGATTCGCAGCAATCCTCCCAGCTTTTATAGCCGACGGCGCGATCGTAGTCGTGGATATGATAGATCGTCTCGTCGTCCACGGCCCATCCGTGCTCGCGGGCCGCCGCCTCATAGCGGCAAGGCGTCTGGATGAAGACGAGCAGCTGATCGAGTTCGACCGGGTCCTTCAGAAAGATCCGAATGCCGTTGATCGCCTCGGCCAGCCGATCGCGGTCCGCGATCAGGCCTGTTTTCGCGAAATCGAGCAGCGGCTGCGAGTCCGCCACCTTGCCCCAGCGTTGGGCGATGTCGCGCGCCTGGTGAATGTCGATCGGCATTCGACCTAAGCTCCGGCGTGGATGGCGCGCCTTGTCGGCCGGGGCGAGGCGGCTGTGGACAAGTACGCCCAAAGTTCAGTTCGGCGGACCATAGCGCATAAGGTTAGTAACCACTTAAACCCAGTCACATAATCCTCCGGCGCTGGAACATCAATCCGCCTGTGCCGACGAGGATTGTCCCCTGTGGCGTCCGGCATACGGTCAAATCGGCAATCTCAAAAATACATTGCGCATAAAATGTTTCATCTCTACGATGGAGCGCCTGAAGGCATCCAGGACCATGAAGACGAAGTCGCCCGCGCGGGAGGCCAAGCTGCCGCGGCCGCGTGGCTACGAGGAGGAAGCGTCCATGACGACGATTGAACTGGCTGCAGCCCAAACATTCCGCCCCATCCCGTTCGTGAGCGGCGCGAGCGGTCCGGCGGGGCATTACGAGGAGTTTTGCGCTACGCCGCTCGAGTTCCTGCATCGCGCCTATGACGAATGCGGCGAGGTGGCGGAGTTCGACATGGCGGGCCTGCGCACCGTCCTCATGGTCGGCCCGGAGGCGCACGAGGCGTTCTTCCGTGCGCCGGAGGATCAGCTCAATGCCGCCGCGGCGTACCAGATGATGGTCCCTGTGTTCGGCGAAGGCGTACAGTTCGGCGCACCGCCCGACATCGAGCGGCAGCAGCTGCGCATTCAGTACCAGGGGCTGCGCTATGAGAAGATGGTCAACTACGCCGCGGTGGTGGCCAAGGAGGTCGAGGAATTCATCCAGGACTGGGGCGATGCGGGCGAGAAGGATTTTTATGAAGCCTTTACCGAGCTTACGCTCAAGACCTCGACGCACTGCCTGTTGGGATCGGAGCTGCGCCATCAGCTGACCCACGAGTTCGAGGAGCTGTACGGCGATCTCGACCGCGGGCTCGACCCCGCGGCGTTGCGGGACCCACATCAGCAGAAGGAGACCTATCGCAAGCGCGACCTCGCCCGCGCGCGGCTGCAGGAACTGGTGTCCGACGCTGTCCGCTCGCGGCGCGAGCGCGGCGTCACCTCCAACGACATGCTGCAGATCTACATGGATGCGCAGTATGAGGACGGCACAAAACTGACCGACAACGAGATCACCGGCATGGTGATCTGGTTCATGTTCGCCGGCCACCACACCAGCTCGAACACCTCGGCCTGGACCCTGGTCGAGATGGCGCGCCATCCGCAATACTGGCCCGAGCTCAAGGCCGAGATCGACGCGCTCTATGCCCGGCAGAAAGAGCTCAGCATGAATACGCTGCGCGACATCCCGCTGCTCGAGGGGTTCGTCCGCGAGACGCTGCGTGTGCACCCGCCGCTCAACGCGATCTCGCGCCGCGTGCTCAAGGACTATGTCTACAAGGACTTCAAGGTCGAAGTCGGCAAGAACGTGATGCTGTGCCCGCACGTGGCGCACCGGCTGCCGGAGTATTTCCCCGATCCCGAGCTGTTCGATCCCAAGCGGCCGGCGCCGGAAAACGTGTTCGCATCGATCGCTTTCGGCGGCGGCCGGCACAAATGCATCGGCAATGCTTTTGCCCTGCTCCAGGTGCGCGCGATCTTCTGCGCGCTTTTGCGCGAATATGATTTCGAACTGTCCGCGGCCGCCGAAGCGTACCGGGAAACGATGCCGACCCTGATCCTCAGGCCCAGCGAGCCTTGCCGGCTGCGTTACCGGCGGCGAAGGCAATAGCCGCCATGTCCAGATTCCGGATCGTAGTCGACAAGGGACTCTGCCAAGGGCACAGCGTATGCATGGCGGAGGCGCCCGAGCTGTTCCGGCTCGTGGATACCGACATGGCCTACCCCCAGTCGGAGGTCGCGCAAGAAGAGCCGCCGCCTGAACTGCTGAAGAAAGCCGAAGCCGCCGCCGAGTTCTGCCCGAACGGGGCGATCAAGGTCATCTATCTCGATTGAGCGCCTTCCCCTTCGGGGAGTATCGTGCTTCAAGCGATTGCCCCAGCGTTGAGTTCGTCCGCCCATTGCAAGGCTGCGATACTGGAGTCTTAGTGGCGCCGCATGGACTTTGAATCGATTATAGCGGCAATCGCATCTGCCGGGCTCGCCTGTCGCGGCGCGTTTCATCCCGAACCGGGTGACAGCCCGCCGCCTGGGCTGCGGACCCTCGTTCTCGTCGGCTTCGTCGGCGGTGGCCAATGGCCCGGGTTCGCGGCGTCGCCCGAAGCGCAGGACGGCCAGCCGGATGGGCTCGACCGCTGGTCGCGCCGTGTCGTGGGCCGGGTGGCCAAGGAACTCGGGGCTACCGCGCTTTTTCCGTTCGGTGGTCCGCCCTACCTGCCGTTTCAGCGCTGGGCTCAGCGCGCCGAGCCTGTCCACCCGTCACCGCTCGGCATCCTGATCCATCCGGACTGGGGTCTGTGGCATGCCTATCGCGGCGTGCTGGCGTTCGTGGAGGATATCGCACTGCCGGATCCCGATCGGCGCGCCAGCCCATGCGATAGCTGCGTGGCAAAGCCTTGCCTGTCGGCCTGTCCGGTCGGCGCTTTCAGTCGAGCAGGCTATGACGTGCCGGCCTGCATCAACCATATCGCGTCACCGTCCGGCACGGACTGCATGGATTTCGGCTGCCGCGCTCGCCGCGCCTGCCCGGTCGGGGCGGAGTATCGCTATCGCCCGGACCAGGCACAATTTCACCTGCGGGCATTCCGAAACGCGCAGCGGAGACAACATCCACCCGTAGGGCGGAAAAGCGGAGCGTATTCCGCTAGGGCGGAGCCGAACGACACAGAACGGCAATGACCTGCAACGGCGGAATGCGCTCGCGCTTTTCCGCCCTACGTCCCGGAGATGATCCTTTCCATCGCATCCAACCCATCGGTCAACGCGGCGGGTCCCGGCTGCAGGATGATTGAGGACTTGATCTCGTAGAGCCGCTTGTCCCGCACCGCCGGCACGGCTGCAAAGCCCGGCCGGCCGGCCACCTTCTCGGCGCGGAATTTCTTGCCGCACCACGAGCCGATAATGATGTCCGGCTGGCGCGCGATCACGTCCTCCAGCGGCACGATGCGGTCCTTGGCGGCCGCTTGCCGCGCCCGCTCGGGGAAGATGTCGATTCCGCCCGCCGCCTCGACCAGCTCCGATACCCAGCCGATACCGGAGATCAGCGGCTCGTCCCATTCCTCGAAAAATACCTTCGGCCGCCGGCTCATCGACGCCGCCCGCCGTCGCGCGCCCTCCAGCCTGGTCTCGTAGGTTCGCACCAGCGCCTCAGCCCGGTCCGCAACATCCACCAGCGCGCCCACGGTGCGGATCATCTCCAGGATTCCAGCAATCGTGCGTTGGTTGAAGGCGTGCACCGCCAGCCCGTGCCGGATCAAATCGGCCACGATGTCGGCTTGCAGATCGGAGAAGGTGAAAACGAGGTCCGGCTTCAGCGCCAGGATCTTGCCCGTATCGGCGGAGGTGAACGCGCTGACCCTCGGTTTGTCCCGCCTGGCCTCGGGCGGCCGTACGACATAGCCCGAAACGCCGACAATCCGGTCCTGCTCACCCAGCAGGTACAGCGTCTCGACGGTCTCCTCGGTCAGGCAGACGATGCGGTCCGGTGGGAACATGCCACCCTTTTAGAAGGGCGCTCATTCACAAACAACGCCCATTTGGTTCTCCTTGATAACGATAGCGCAAAGCGCTATCTGTTATCAGTGAACAACAACCATCGCGCAACGCTCGCGGCGGTTTTCGATCGTCCTACTCCGGCCGATATTCGCTGGGCCGATATCGAAGCCATGGTGGAAGGGTTGGGCGGCAATATTCAGGAGCGCGCAGGCAGCAGGGTCGCCCTGGTGCTGAACGGCGTTCGGTCCGTCTTTCATCGGCCGCACCCCAGACCAGTTGCTAAGAAGGGCGCAGTCGACGCGGTGCGCATGTTCTTGACGAACGCAGGTATCAAGCCATGACGATGGAATACAAAGGCTATCACGCCGGTCCGATCGACTTCGATCCCGAGGACGGGACATTCTCAGGCGTCGTGCTGGGCCTCAAGGACGTGATTCATTTCGAAGGAACGACAGCGGACGAGCTGTTGACGTCCTTTCGCGACGGCGTCGACGAGTATCTCAAACTCTGCGCCGAGCGGGGCGAGGAGCCCGATCGCCCTTTCAACGGCAAGATTCTGGTCCGGACCGAGCCCGCCTTGCACCGTAAGGCGGCCATTCGCGCAGCGGCGGAGGGGTTAAGCCTCAGCCAGTGGATTTCCCACCAGATCGAGATCGCCTGATCTATCCCGCGCTGTCCTTGGTCAGCGTCACCTTGAGCCCGTCCAGCTCGGGCTTCATGATCAGCTGGCATGACAGGCGCGAGTTGGGCTCGACCTCGAACCCGCCGTCCAGCGTATCGCGCTCCTCATCTTGCATCGGCGGCAGCTTGGCCGCCCATTCCGGCGCGACATAGACATGGCAGGTGGCGCAGGCGCACGATCCGCCGCATTCCGCCCGGATCGGCAGGTCGCCGTCCCGGATGATCTCCATCACCGTCCAGTTGAGGATACCCTCGATGGCGTGTTCCTTGCCATCCAGATCGGTCACGAAGATCTTCATTGAACCCCCAGCTTGGTCTGCAAGTCGCTTGACGAGGTAGTATACTGGAAACGAAGCTTTCGGTCCGGATACACGTACCGGAACGCCTGCTGCGCCATCAGCGCCGCTTCGTGGAAACCGGACAGGATCAGCTTCAGTTTGCCCGGATAGCTGTTGATATCGCCGATCGCGAAGATCGTCTTCACATCGGACTCGAATTTCTCGGTGTCGACCGGGATGAGGTTCTGGTGCAGGTTGATGCCGAAATTCGCCACCGGGCCCAGTTTCATGGTCAGGCCATAGAACGGCAGCAGCGCGTCGCACGTCACCTGGAATGTCTCGCCCTGGTCGGGCTTCAGTGTGACCGCCTCGATCTGCCCGCCTTCGCCATGCAGTTGCACGATCTGGGCGATTTGCAGGTCGATCTTCCCGGCCGCCGCAAGCTCGCGCATCTTGTTGACCGAGTCCGGTGCCGCCCGGAACTCGTCGCGGCGGTGCACCAGGGTCAGCTTTCGTGCGAGCGGCTGCAGATTCAAGGTCCAGTCCAGCGCCGAATCGCCGCCGCCCGCCACCAGGATGTTGCGGTCCCGGAACGTCTCCATCCGGCGCACTGAATAGAATACCGACTTCGACTCGTACTCCTCGATGCCCTTGATCGGCGGCTTCTTGGGCACGAAGCTGCCGCCGCCGGCCGCGATCACCATCACCGGCGCCTCCACCACCGTGCCCGCGTCGGTCGTGAGCCGCCACTTGCCCTCTTCTGTCCTCACCAGAGATTCTGCCATCTGGTTCAGGTGAAACACTGGATGGAACGGCTCGATCTGCTTCATCAGCGCGTCGACCAATCCGGCGCCGGTCACGAACGGCAGCCCCGGAATGTCATAGATCGGCTTTTCCGGATACAGCTCCGCGCATTGTCCCCCCGGCTTGTCCAGAATGTCCACCAGCTGGCACTTCATGTCGTTAAGGCCGAGCTCGAACACGGCAAAAAGCCCAATCGGGCCCGCACCGACGATGATCACGTCGGTCGAGATGGCATCTGTCGTCATGGCAATATCCGAAATCCTGATTCGTGTCCGCTATATAGGGATTACTTGGGCGCAAGCCGGATCGCGCCGTCGATCCGGATGGTCTCGCCGTTGATCAGCACGTTTTCGGCGATGTGCTGGATCAGCCTCGCCAACTCTTCCGGCTTGCCCAGGCGATGCGGGAACAGGGTCGAGGCAATGAGCGATTCCACCGCCTCGGGGCTCAGATTGGCGAACAAAGGCGTCTCGATCAGCCCGGGTGCCATGGTCACCACACGGATGCCGAACTTGGCCAGCTCGCGGGCCGCCGGCAGAGTCAGGCCGACGATGCCGCCCTTCGATGCCGAGTAGGCCGCTTGCCCGATCTGCCCCTCATACGCGGCGACTGAGGCGGTGTTGATGATGCAGCCGCGCTCGCCCTCCTCCATCGGCTCCAGCTTCGCCATCTCGGCGGCGGCAAGGCGCAGCACGTTGAAGCTGCCGATCAGGTTGATCTCGATTACGCGGCGGAACAGTCCGAGGTCATGGGGGCCATCGCGACCCAGCACCCGGCTCGCCGTCGCAATACCGGCACAGTTGACCGCCAGCCGCGCCGCGCCGTGGGCATCCCTGGCCTTGGCCAGCGCCGCCTCGGTCGAAGCCGCGTCGGTCACGTCGCAGACCAGCGCAAGGCCGCCGATCTCCTTTGCCACCGCCTCGGCATTGGCTTGGTTGACATCCAGCACCGCGACCTTGGCACCGAGCGAGGCCAGATGCCGCGCCGTCGCCGCACCGATGCCCGAGCCGCCGCCGGTAACCACAGCCGCGATTGCCGAAATCCTCATGATTATCCTGTATCCTTTGAAATATTGTCGGTTCTCGAACCACGAAAGGCTGCGCGCGTCAATGTTGCGGTGCGAGGAGCGGTCATTCATCGCGGGCATGGCGACGGGATGAAGGAACCGATTGCGGTTCCCGCGCGCACGTCCCATATGGCGGGTGCGGTGTCATTGCCGCACGAGGAGACATCAGACATGACGCCCCAGGAACGCGATCTTCTCACCAATCTCGTCACCCGCTTGCGCCAGACCCCGTCGCAGGATCGCGACCCGGAGGCCGAAGCGATGATCAACGACCTGGTCAGGGAGAAGCCCGACACCCCCTATGTCCTGGCCCAGACAGTCCTGATCCAGGATTACGCC
>CAZVYC010000023.1:14029-26318 GCA_964631425.1 uncultured Rhodospirillales bacterium | reverse complement strand
CCACCAGGCTCAAGCCCGCATCGCCCAGCTCGAGCAGCAGCTGCAGGGCCAGCACAAGGAAGGCGGCGGTTTCCTCTCCGCCATCTTCGGCAGCGGCAAGCAGGCCCAGCCTCAGCCGCGCCCGCAGCCTCAGCCCAGCTACCAGCCCCAGCCGGCTCCTCAGCCGCAGCCCGGCTATACCCAGCCGCAGCCTGGCTACGCTCAGCCTCAGCCCGGCCCGTGGGGCTCAGCGCCGGCAGCTCAGGTCTTCGCTCAGGCCCCCTCGCAGCCGTCATTCCTGCGCAGCGCCGCCACCACGGCGGCGGGCGTCGCCGGCGGCGCGCTGTTATTCCAGGGCATCGAATCCCTGTTTGGCGGCCATGGCGGTTACGGTGGCTTCGGCCCTGCCGGTTATGGCGGCGGCTTTGGGCCCCAGCCTGGCATCACGGAGACGGTCGTCAATAACTACTATGACAACCCAGCTCCGGGCGCCGACAATGCCGACTTCCAGCAGGGTGGCGTCGACGATGCCAGCTTCGACCAGGGTGGTGACACGCCGGCCGATTTCACCGATACCGGCTTTGACGACAACAGCGGCGATTTCGGCGGCGGCGACGACTTCGTCTAAGCTCATCGCCTGCCAACGCACCTGCGGACCGCGCCGCGATGCTTCAGCCGAGTACGGGGATGCGCGCATATCGCGACCGCAGAGGGAAATCCCCTCGTCCCAACGGGGCGAGAGGGGCGAACTTCGTATGCTGAAAAAATAAGCAAGTCTGCTTAGAAATAAGGCAGATCTCGCCGAAATAAATTGTGCTTCCCACCACCTCGTTGTAAATTCCCTTCCAAATAGGTGATTTGGGAGGAAACGATGTCGATCAGGCTTGGCCGCGCCGTAGCGCTGGCCGGTTCCGTTATGTTGCTCGCAGGCACTGCTCCCTCGGCCCTGGCGGGCGCGACGGTTTTCATCTGGGGGGCGAACCAGGGGCAGGACTGTTCGGCCGCGGCCACCGCAGCCGAAAGAGGCGGAATGGCGACCGAAAAGGACATCGCGGATTGCACGGCCGCTGTCGCTGCCGCGGGCGATATAAAGGAGGTAGCGGCCGCCGCCTATGTCGATCGGGGGGTGCTGCATCTCGTACGGTCCGAAAATGGCGCAGCAATCAGCGACTACAACGCTGCGTTGAGGCTGGATCCCGACATGCAGGAAGCGCTGCTGAACCGGGGCGTGGCGCTGATGGCGGCGGGGCGTCCGGCCGAGGCGGTCTTGGACTTCACGCGCTTGCTGGCGCTGGCTCCGGCGCATGCCGAGAAGGTCTACTTCAATCGGGCGGTTGCACGCGAAGACATGAAGGACCTGAAGGGCGCCTACCTCGATTACCGCAAGGCTGCCGAGCTCGATCCCACATGGGACCAGCCGAAGAAGGAGTTGGCGCGCTTCACCGTCGGCCACGCGCCGGTCGGCTGAAGCAAGAGTGGCCGGGCGGCAGACAGGCTGCTTCCCGGCTTTTACCATCCGCGCGCCCCTGGACGAGGCTCGGCGGCTGCCGGAATGGCCTGTCGTTTGCCTGACTCTGACCGATGGTCGGTTGATGAGGTGTGCAAATGAAGCGGGTGTTGCTGGCATGGGTGATCGCTCTGGTTTTTGCCGACATCGGCGTCGCCTGTGCGGATAATGCCGACGCGTCCGATATCGTTATCCTCGCGGTCAAGCCGCGCGATCCCGGCGTCAAACCGATCATCATGAGCGTGCCCATTCCGCAAGGCCGCCAGACCACCGCACCGGAGCAGTCAATCGTGCCGGCCGCGCCGCACGGCGACTCTGCGTCCGATCGCCCCGCCGAAACCGCTTTGCGGCAACGGCCGGCCATCGGGTCCTGAGTCCCGGTTGCCTGCTCTCACGGCCCCGCGAAGCGCGGGACCGCGGCCAGCTGCGCCGCGTCGAGCGTGAGCACGATGCTTCGCTCAGCCTTCAGATCGGCGATCGCGTTCCATCGGATGGCCAATGGCCGTGTATCTCTGGCGGCAGGTTTCTGATTTCCAGCCACGAGGACATAGTCGATCGTACCGGTCTTCAGCTCGATCACCAGATTCGCGACGGATCCGATATTTCTTCCCGCGGCGGCCACGACGCCGCGTCCGATCAGATCATGCTCGATATCGACAGATGAGGGCGCGTGCAATTGATCGGCGAACGGCGGCGCTGCGGCCACGGCCTCGCGGGTCAGGGCCGAACGATAAGACGCTTTAGCGGGCTCAGGCGTGAGATCGAGATCGGACCACTGGATTGCGACCTCCCCTCCATCAGTTCCGGCCGTCCGCAGGCCGACAAGGCGGATGGCGTGCGGTTCGGCGGCGATCACGAGATCGGCGATCGTTCCGATGATGGTCCCATCGCGGTCCTTGACGGCGGCTCCGTCGAGTTGTGAAGCTTCCACCTGACCTGGCCCCAATGCGACGACGGCGCTGCTCGGCTTGACGCCATCTGCCGGAACGCTCGGTGCGGTGTCCAGCGAGTCGGCGATGCCTGCCGACGTCAAATAGTCCAGCGCGGCCCGGGCATTCATCTGGACACTGGTCAGATCCGGTTGGGCGAGACCCCGCAAGGCCTCGCCGACGGCGAAGCGAAGCTGCTGTCGGACCGACGCATCGGTTATGTCGGAAAGCGCGCCTTTGCCGCGCCCTTTGCAAGGGTCTCCCGCTGTCGCCTGATAGCTTCGGTCGCGCGGTCCGACCAGGCAGTTGATGGCTTCCTGCAAATCAGTCCGGGCGCCATCGGCACCGCTGGCCACCGAGGCCATTCGGCCATAATGGAAAGCTGTACCCGCTTCGGCCAGACCTTCCTGATCGGCGGCCATTGCCGTGTTCGGGGCTGCCGTGCCATAGCCGAACAAGAAGACGATCAACGGCAGATAAGCCCGTTTGCCGGTCATGGTCCAATTCGGGGCACGCCCAGTCCCTTTCGCACGATTCGATGACGTAAGACAGCGGCGACGGGGCTTGCTCCGAACCGGGGTGAGGAGGTTACGCGGCCTCCAGCTTTCGGATCGCGCTGCCGATATGGCTCATGTAGTCGCGCTTGGACAGCTCGACGCCGCTGTGGCGCATGATGTCGTACGCCGTGACGACATGGAAATAGAAATGGGGCAGGGACCAGTCCCGCAACAACTGCGCGCCTTTCACGTCCAGCACCATGTCCTCGAACAGCGGCACCACGATCTGGCGCTCTTCTGCGCCGCCGAACGCGGCCTCGGGCACGCTCTCGATATAGGCGATCGTCTTGGCGATACGTGCTTTCAGATCTTCGATCGTCTGCTCGTCATCTGCGAATTTCGGCGGCTCTTGGGCCGCCAGCCGTGCCATCGAATTCTTGGCCTGATCGCAGGCGACCTGCACCTGCTTGATCAGTGAGAACATGTCTGGTGCCAATTGCGTGTTAGGCAGCTTGGCGGCGTCCCAGCCCTGCGCAGCCGCATAGGCGGCACCCTTGTCCAGCAGCCCGGATAGCGAGGTCAGCACCCCCGTGAATGTCCCGGCAGCCATAGCGTACAGTGAAAAGCGCATCTGATCTTTCTCCCCCTGTCTCTACGAGAGCGTATCGATTCCGAATGTCTAGCGCTGGCTGGCCAGCAGCCCGAACGCCGCGCCCTGCCGGTCGAAGCATTGCAGGATCCAGGTTCCGCCCGGCACCTGGGCTGGGCCCATAGCGACTTTGCCGCCGGCCTCCTCCACCCGTGCTTTGGCCCCGTCGATGCCGTCGACGGTGAAATAATATTGCCAGACGGACGTCGGTATTTGCGGCGGCTTGGTCATCATGCCGCCGATCACCGCCCCGCCCGCAGCGAACAGCTGATACACGCCCATCGGTCCCATGTCGAATGCCTGGTCCTTCGTCCATCCGAACATTTCGGCGTAGAACGCGAATGCCTGCTCGCGGTCGGTGGTGAACAGCTCGTGCCAGCCGGCATGACCTGGGACGCCTGTTCGCGCCGGCTGGAAACGCCCTTCGGTCGCGCTCTTGAAAATGTCGAAAACAGCGCCTTGCGGATCGGACAGGACGGCGAAGCGGCCGACGCCGGGAATATCGGCCGGGCCATGATGGACCTTGCCACCCAGCCGGTTCGCCTCAGCGGCACTCGAATCCACGTTGTCCACTGCGACATGACCCATCCAGGCCGGCTTCATACCGTTTGCCCGTGCTTCAGGCGGGATGGCCATCGTCCCCGCGACCGGCACCCCTTCAACGGTCAGCAGCATGTAGGTCATGCCCGGCATGCCGGCGTCCTGTGCGCCCCAGCCGACCACCTTCCGGTAGAATTCCACCGCGGCTTCGACGTCATTGGTCATCAATTCATACCAGACGAACTGGCCATGCAATGAAGAAGTCATCTGAGCATCCTTTCTTCAATGGACGTAGAATCAACCCCAGGGAACCGAAATAGAATTTAAACACGAAGGACTCGAAGTTATAAAAGCAGAATTTCTGATTTGTATTCCCTCGTGGTTGATTTTATTTGGCTCTGGCTTTCCAAATTCAGTTCTCACGCCGCGTGGCAGGGTTTCGCCGGCTGCGCCTCGTACTCGTCGTGGCGGCGTACCCAGTTCATGGTGCTCGCTTCGTTGCGCCCCAAGGGTGCCCGATCGAGGATCATCAGCGTCCCGATCAGCTCCTCCGGTCCGCGGGCGTAGCTCGAATAGGTGTGGAACACATCGCCGGCCGGGTTCTTGTAGAAGGCGCTCAGTCCCGGCAGCTCCTGCTCCTTTGGCTCGCTGCCGGCCGGCACGGGGCTATCAGTGAAATTATAGGTCACATGTCCCATGGCCATGTCCTCCTTGCTGAATGATACGCCGAAATCATGGTTGAAGTCGCTGCCGGCCGACGAAACCCACGGGAAGCACCACCCCATCCGCGCTTTGTAGGCGGCAATCTTGGGCAGCGGCGCGCGAGAGACAGCGACCAGCGTGACGTCGTGATTGTTGAGGTGCGGCAGCGCGCCGTCGAGATGATCCGACAGGAATGAGCAGCCGGGACAGCCGGCGGTCCAGTCCGGCCCCATCATGAAATGATAGACCAGCAGCTGGCTGCGTCCTTCGAACAGATCGGCCAGCGATTTCCGTCCCTCCGGCGTGTCGAACATATAATTCGCCTCGACCTTGACCCAGGGCAGGGCCATACGCTCGGCATTGATCCGGTCGCGCAGATGCGTCTCCTCCTTCTCCTTGAGCAGCAGCGCCTTGCGTGCCTCGAGCCATTCATCCCGTGAGACAACGGGATGGTCGGCGGGGGACGGAACGGGATTGATCATTGCGTCTCTCCTCAGTTTGGAAGGTTGGATCGGCTCGGCGCTGGACGGACGCTCCGTCCGATCCGCAGGGATCACGGCGGGTCGCGCCGACGGGACGGCGCAAAGCGGCGGATTCTGGAACGATGCTGCGAGGCCGCGCCGGTGCATCTCGGCATGGACGAACACATGCGCGGCCGCGATGGCGCACAGCATCGAAGCGTCTCCCCTATTCGCGACCGGCGGGCAGTCCGCGCGCCGCCCCTCAGGACTTGACAAGTACGTTGATATCAACATAATTATCGCATGTCAAGACGGTGTGAAGTCTCCTATTCGGCCACGCTGCATGTGCGCGACCATTGCCTCTGCCTCCACGCCCAGCGGGCGGCGCGCTCGCTCGCACGGCGCTTCGACGAGGCGCTGAGGCCGGTCGGGCTGACCAACGGCCAGTTCTCTCTGCTGATGTCGCTGAACCGGCACGAGCCGCCGGGGATAGGGGCGGTTGCCGCCTTGCTGGCCATGGACCGCACCACCTTGACCGCTGCGTTGAAGCCGTTGGAGCGCCGCGGCCTGGTCACGGTGACGCCCGACCCTGAGGACCGTCGCGGCCGCCGCCTGACCTTGACCGAAGAAGGCCGCGCGCTCCTGGCCCGCGCGCTGCCGATCTGGACCCGGACCCATGCCGAGGTCGAGGCGCCGCTGCCGCCCGGCAACCCCGACCGCCTGCGCGCCGATCTCAACATTATTTCGTCCCGCTGACCGCTTGGGCTGGCTGCTCCGGCGGCTTCATCTCAATCCGTATCTCCTGTCCGGTCTCCAAGAGGCTCTTCAAGCTGGAGAAGATGGCGGGCCAGCCCTGGCGACCACCCTCCAGCATCCATTCCGGGATCGGTGCCGCGCGGGTTTCGCGCAGGGTCAGCCGCGCCAACCGATCACCCAAGGGCTCGATTGCATACTCGACATAGGTCTCGGGCAGATCGCGCAACTCGTCCAACCAATCCACCTGCCACGTCACCTTGAGAAGCCGGGGCGGCTCGCTGATGAGGACCTTGCCTTTCACGTCCACCCTGCCCTCCGGCATACGGAGCACCCAGTCCGAACCCTGCTTCCAGTCGGACTCGACGGTGCGGCCGAAGAAATACCGGCTGGTGAATTCGGACCGGGTCAGCGCGTCCCACACCGCCTCGGCAGGCGCGGCGATATAGGTGACATAGACAGTGTCCTGTCCGTTTTTACCCGGATCGGCCATATCCGGCGGTCCCATCTGAGCTGCGTTGATTTTGGCCGCGCGGCCGGCCTCGAGCAGGCTCTTGAGCCCGGACAGCACAACCGGCCAGCCGCGCGACACCGCCTGCATCATGGTGCCGGCGGGGTCGAACGCGTCATGCACCATGGTCAGCTTCACCTGCGGACCGGCCTGCTCCAAGGTAAAGGTCACGCGCGACGCCGCCTCGTTCTCAAATCCCGGATGCAGCGGTCGCCAGCTATAGGACAGCAAGGCAGGCGGCTCGCAGGCCAGCACTTTGTCGTCGTGGACGAGCTTGTCGCCATCATAGAATCTGAGTGAGCCGCCGATGGTCCAGTCCGATTCGATGCGGTGGCCGAACCAGTATTCCGAGACCATCGTGTTGTCAGTCAGCGCCTGCCACACGCGCTCCCGGGTCGACCGGATATAGGTGATGTAGACGAAACGCGGCTTGTCCATTTCTGCCTCCGCCATCTGGGTTCGAATTCCGCCCGGCCTCCCTAGGATTTCAGGACCAGCTCTCCGGTTTCGAGGAGCGATTTGAGGTTGGAGAGGATGCGCGGCCAGCCGCCTGAAACGGCCTCGATGAACTTCGACTCGGGGCGATCCATGACATGCGCGATGGTCAGCTTGACGGCGCCGTCGATCGGCTCGAGCTCTATCGTGCATCGCCCATACCCTTCGGATTTCAGCTCCGGCTTCCACTCGTTGCGCCATTTGAGAACGAGCCGCCTGGGCGGATCGATTTCGACGACCTCGCCGGTGTCGGCCACGCGGCCGTCGGAGTATACCAGCCGCCAGGGTGCGCCGGCCTTCCACTCGGCTTCCTGATGCATGCCGAACCAATATTCCTTCATCACTTCCGGGCTGGTCAGCGCAGACCATAATTTTTCCGGCGTCGTGCGGATGAAGGTGACGTAGACGAAACTGCTGTTGCCCGCTTTAGTCATCATCTTCTCCTTCCAAGGCTTTCTTGAGTCGCGCGAGCGCGTCGAGTGGCGCCCGCTGATACTTGCCGATCCAGCGATCGGCGATCTCATGGATGGGGACGGGGTTTAGGTAGTGCAGCTTTTCCCGTCCTCGCCAGACCGTCGCCACCAGGTTGGCTTCCTCCAGGATCGCCAGGTGTTTCGACACCGCCTGCCGGCTCATCTCCAATCCCTGGCAGAGCTCGCCCAAGGTTTGCCCCGGCTCTGCGAACAGCCGGTCCAGCAAGGTCCGCCGGCTCGCATCTGCCAAGGCCCTGAAGACGACATCCATGAAAGCCATTATGCAACCATTTGGTTGCATGTCAAGGCGCATTTGTAGGGTGGGCTGAGCGCGAGCGAAGCCCACCACGTCTTCGCATTCTGAAGAGGCCGTCCTGCAGCCGTGGGCTTCGCCGGCGCTCAGCCCACCCTACGCACGCGGCTATGGCATATAAACACCGCCGGACACGCTGATCAGCTGCCCGGTGATATAGCTCGACACGTCCGAGGCCAGGAACAGCGCCAGATAGGCGATGTCCTCCGGCCGGCCTAGTCGCTTAATCGGCAGGGTGCTCATGTTCTGCAGCGAGCCTTCTTCCAGTGCCTGCTGCATCTGCTCGGGCTTGCCGCGATTGTCGACGACAAGGCGGTTCCAGAAGCTGCCCGGACCCACATCCTCGTTCTTGTAGGGGACGATCCAGCCTGGTGCGATGTTGTTTACCCGCACGCCCTTGGGGCCCCACTCATAGGCGAGCCCCTTACTGAAGCTGTTCACGAAGCCCTTCACCGCGCCGTAATGCACGATCTGCTGTGCCGCTTCGCCCAGGAGGCCCGAGTTCGACGAGATATTGATCACACTGCCCTTGCCGCGCGACAGCATGTCGTGCGCCACCGCCTGCGTGCAGTTGACCACCCCGTCGATATTGAGCGCGGACTCCCATTTACGGGTCTCCTCCGTCAGTTCCTCGAAGGGAGACTGCGCCGCCACGCCGCCGGCGTTGTTGACCAGCACGTCGATGGGGCCGAACGCGTCGCGCGCCACCGCCACCATTGCGTCGACGCTCTTGCGGTCGGTCACGTCGGTCTTGACGGGAAGAATGGCGCCCCTGAGGCCCTGCGCCTTGGCATCGTCGGCGATCTGCTGCCCGATCACCATGTCGCGCGAGGCATTGATGACGTTGCAGCCTTCGCGCGCGAATTCCATCAGCAGGCCGCGGCCGATGCCGCCCGAACCTCCGGTGACGATGACGGTTTTGCCGCCGAGACCAAGCTCCATGGTTTTTCCCCTATCGGCGCGGCTTCGCCGCAAAATATTATAGTGATGCTCCTCGCCCTCCCTCTTCCCGCGAGCGGGGAGAGGGAGGCGAGGAGCTCTAAACGTCAGCTCCGGCCGAGGACCTTCTTTGCCCGAGTCAGCGCCTCGCGGAAATGGCGCGGCTGTACGTCATAGGGCAGGACCGCCTGAGCGTGCATGACAAAATAGTTGAAGTGATGCTTCAGCATCTCCGCCTCTTCGAGCTGCTGCGCCAAGGTCAGGAGGTAATCCTGCAGCTCTTGGTCCTTGTATTTGGCGCCGTATTCGTGGGCCTTTTCGTGCAGCTCGGTGATCGTGTCGCTCATGTCCACTTCCTTAGGTTTCTTGAACTCAGCCCCGCAAAGTCGCGCCGGTCTCCTTGGTCGCCTGAGCGACGATGCGGGCCGCGACGGCGTCGATCTCGGCATCGGTCAGGGTCCGCTCCATCGGCTGCAAGGTCACCTCGACCGCCAGCGACTTCGTGCCCGGCGCAACGCCTTGTCCGGTATAAACATCGAACAGCGTTGCGTCGACGATCAAAGCACGGTCGGCCGCTCTGACCGCCCGGATCAGCTTCTCCGCCGGCACCGTCTCGGAGAGGATGAACGCGAAATCGCGTTTGACCGGCTGGAACGGCGATAACAGGAGCTGCGGCCGCTCGGTTCCTTTACGACGGGGCAGGGGAATGGCGCCGAGATCGATTTCGAACCCGACGCACGGTCCCTCCAGCCCGATCGCGTCCAGCACGTCGGGATGGATCGCGCCGAACGCCCCAAGCGCCGCCTGGCCAAGGCGCAGCACGCCTGCCTGCCCCGGATGGAACCAGGACGGCGGGTTGGGATCGACATTGAGCTTGCCCGCATCCAGCCCCAGCGCGGCCAGGAGGGCCAACGCGTCGGCTTTTGCGTCGAACGCATCCGCCGCTTTGGCCTTGCCCGCCCAGTGGCGCGCCTGGGTCAGGCCGGTGCGGATACCGGCGGCGACGGTCGATTCGGTTCGCTCGCTGAACACGGGGCCCACCTCGAACAGCGCCATGTCCTCATAGCCACGGGCGGCATTCCGGGCCGCCGCTTGTATCAGGTTGGGCAGGATCGAGGGCCGCATCGTCGCCAGATCGGCGCTGATCGGATTGATCAGGTCCAGCGAGTCGGCTCCGCCAAACAGCGCGGCGATGCGCTTGTCCATGAACGACCAGGTGACGGCTTCCTCCATGCCCCGGCTGGCCAGCAGCCGTTTGGCCCAAGGCACCCGCCTCTGCCGCGCGTCCACCGCCGGGCGAGGGATCGGCGACAGCCGCGGCATCGAGACCTCTGGAATCCGGTCGTACCCCTCGATACGCAGCACCTCTTCGACCAGGTCAGCTTCGCCCTCGATGTCGGCGCGCCACGAGGGCGGCACGACGGACAGCGAGCCGCCCTGGCCGGTGACGTCGCAGCCCAGATCCATGAAGATCGTTCGCTGGCGCTCCGGCGCAATCTCGACCCCACCCAAAGAGGCTACGCGATCCGGACGAAACACAATGCTGCGCTTCCACGACGGCACCGCACCCGCCACGACGATTTCGCTTGGCTCGCCGCCGCACAGCTCGAGAATCATCCGCGTCGCCGCCTCGATCCCGTCATGCACGGCGGCGGGGTCCAGGCCCCGCTCGAAGCGATACCGGGCATCGGTGTTGATCTGCAGTGTGCGGCCGGTCTCGGCGGTGCGCTTAGGGTCGAACAGTGCGCACTCGATCACGACATCCGTGGTATCCAACTCGCAGCCCGATTTAGCGCCGCCGATGATGCCGCCCAGCCCCTCGGGCTCGACCGCATCGGCGACAACCGTCATGCCGGGTTCGAGTTCATAAGTCTTGCCATTCAGCGCCTCCAGCGTCTCCCCCTCGCGCGCCGAGCGGATGACGATACCGCCGGCGATCTTGGCCAGGTCGAAGACGTGCAGCGGCCGGCAGCGGTCGAAGGTGAAATAGTTGGTGATGTCGACCAGCGCCGAAATGGGCCTGAGCCCGATCGCGATCAGCCGCCGCTGCAGCCAATCGGGGCTCGGCCCGTTGCGCAAACCGCGCACGACGCGGCCGAGATAGAGGGGACACGCTTCGTTGTCCTCAATCGTAATGCCGATCGGGCTCTTGAAGGTCGGCGGCACCGGCTCGATCGTGAGCGGCTTCAGCGTACCAAGGCCCGCTGCCGCCAGGTCGCGGGCAATTCCGCGTACGCCGGCGCAGTCTGCCCGGTTTGGGGTCAGATTGATCTCGATCACCGGATCGTCGAGTCCCAGGATCGGCGCGATCGGCGCACCCACAGGCGCATCCGCCGGCAGCTCCATGATACCGTCGCGATCCTCGCCCAGCTTCAACTCGCGGGCCGAGCACAGCATGCCGTTCGAGGTGACGCCGCGGATGGCGCCGGCCTTCAGCACATCGCCGGTGGCCGGGATCACGCTGCCGACAGCCGCGAATACGGTCTTCAGTCCCGCCCGCGCATTGGGCGCGCCGCACACCACTTCAACCGGCTGATCCTTGCCGACGGCGACCGTGCAGACCTGCAGCCGATCGGCGTTCGGATGCCGTTGGGCAGTCAGCACCTCGCCCACGACGAACGGGGCAAGCGGTGCTGCGCGATCCTCAATATGCTCGACCTCAAGCCCGATACGGGTCAGTGTCTCGGCGATCCGGTCCGCCGGCGCGTCGGTCTCCAGATGGTCCTTAAGCCAGGAGAGCGTGAATTTCATCGCCCGCCTCCTAACGCGTCAGCCCAAGCCCGAGGCTCGGCTGGTCGAGGAATGAAAAGCCGTAATGGCGAAGCCATCTGAGATCGGCATCGAAGAAGGTGCGCAAATCCGGGATGCCGTATTTCAGCATCGCGATGCGCTCGATCCCCATGCCGAAGGCGAAGCCCTGGTATTTGGTCGGATCGATCCCGCACATCTCGAGCACCTTGGGATGCACCATGCCGCAGCCCAGAATCTCCAGCCAGTCGCCGAAATTGCCTAGCTTCAGCTGCCCACCTTTGCGCGAGCACCCGATATCCACCTCCGCCGACGGCTCGGTGAAGGGGAAGAAGCTCGGCCGGAAACGGAGCGGCAGGTCGTCGATCTGGAAGAAGGCGCGCAGGAACTCGGTTAGACAGCCGCGCAGATGCCCCATATGGGTGGATTCGTCGATAACCAGTCCCTCAACCTGATGGAACATCGGCGTATGGGTCATGTCGTAGTCGGAGCGATAGGTCCGCCCCGGCGCGATGATGCGGATCGGAGGCGTTTGCGACAGCATCGTCCGGACCTGCACGGGCGAGGTATGGGTGCGCAGCACGCGGGCCGACCCGTCCGCGGCGGGCGACAGATAGAAAGTGTCGTGCATCTGCCGCGCCGGATGCTCGGGCGGAATATTGAGGGCGGTGAAGTTATTGAAATCGCTCTCGATCTCCGGGCCTTCGGCGACGGTGAAGCCCATCTGGGCGAAGATCTGGATCAACTCTTCCATCGTCTGGCTGATCGGATGGATATGCCCTTCCGCCTCGGG
>CAZVYC010000023.1:0-14019 GCA_964631425.1 uncultured Rhodospirillales bacterium | reverse complement strand
CGGCCCCCGCGCCACCGCGAACCCGAACCGTCCGAACAGGTCGGTCAGCTCGTCGGCCGTCTGGGTCAACGGGTGGCGGTGCCCGAGCCTGGGGCGGTGGCCGGGCAAGGTGACGTCGATCCGCTCCGCTGTGAGCCTGGCCGCCCGCTCGGCGCGGGAAAGCGCCGCCTGCCGCTCGGCGATCGCCGCTTCGATTTCGGTCTTCAGCGCGTTGAGCGCCTGTCCGGCCGTCCGCCTCGCATCGGGATCAAGGCTGCCCAGCGTTTTCATCCTCTGGGTAATCTCGCCCTTCTTCCCAACCGCCTCGACACGCACCTGGTCGAGCGTGGCGAGGTCAGGCGCCGCGGTGACCGAGGCCAACAGCTTCATGCGGAGGTCTTCAAGGTCGGTGCTCACAAGTGATTCTGCCATGACCGCTAACTTTCAGCCCAGCCACTCACCTTCCCGTCGTTCCGCGTAGGCGGGAATCCAGCTTTACGCGCGGCAGCGCGGAAAAGACTCATATCGCCGCCGAAGCGGCTCTGACTGGATTCCCGCCTGCGAGGGAATGACGCTCGGGAGACGACTTCCTGTTTCAATCCGTTTGGCGAAAGACACGAAAAAAGGGGCCGTCGCAAGAGCGGCCCCTTTGTTCTGGAATCGGTTTTGGCTTCAGGCTGCCTGGGCGGCCGCGTTGCCCAGCGCCGTCTTGGCCTGTTCGACCAAGAGCCTAAACGAATCCGGCTCCTGCGCGGCGATGTCGGCCAGCACCTTGCGATCCACTTCGATGCCGGACTTCTTCAGTCCATCCATGAATTGGGAGTAGGTCAGGCCGTTCAGCCGCGCGCCGGCATTGATCCGCTGAATCCACAGCCCGCGGAACTCGCGCTTCTTGTTCCGACGGTCGCGATAGGCATAGCGAAGGCCCTTCTCGACCTTCTCAAGAGCAACCCGGTAGGCTTTCGAGCCCCGGCCGCGATAACCCTTGGCGAGGTCGAGGACCTTCTTGTGACGAGCATGGGCGGTAACGCCCCGTTTGACGCGTGCCATCTAATCCTCCTCAGCTCAGCCGTGCAGCCAATAGCGCTTGATCTTGTACGCATCCGACTCGGTCAGGATGGTCGTCCCGCGATTGCGCAGCTTGGCGGACTTGGCCTTGGAGATCAGGCGGTGGGCGGTGTTGGCCTGCTTTGCCTTGACCTTACCCGTGGCAGTGAGCGAGAAGCGCTTCTTGGCGCCGCTCTTGGACTTCAATTTAGGCATTTTCGATCCTTGATGGATAACAGCCGGACGGCTGCGAAAGAGTGGTTGGGCATGCCATTGTGGGGTCGAAACCCGGCCTCGCCACCCGAAGGGCGCGCTTATACACTGCCGCGGCAGCGGGGGCAAGGTGGCGCTAAGTCTCTTCACGGCACTGTTGCGGAACCCCATCTAGGAGTTCTGCGCTGATAATGACAATCTGACCAAAGCTATGCCATAGCCGTCGTCCAACGGGAGGAAGACATGCGCAAGCTGCTCATCGGCCTCGGAATCCTTGTCGTGTTGTTGCTGGTGCTGGCCGTGATCGTGCCGATGCTGATCCCGACGTCGCTCTATCGCGACCGGATCGTGGCGGCGGTCGAGGCGGCGACAGGCAGGCAGATCCACATCAGCGGGCCGGTCCACCTGACGCTGCTGCCCAACGTCGCCGTCGAGGCGAACGACGTCGCGCTCGACAACGCGCCGGGTGGCACGGCGAAGGAGATGGCGACGCTCTCCAAGCTCGAGGTCGGGGTGAAGCTCTTCCCGCTCATCGGCGGCGATGTCGAGATCACCCGCTTCGTGCTGACCGATCCGGTGATCCATCTTGAGGTCGCGAAGGATGGCCGCCCGAACTGGGAGTTCGGCCCGGCCCAGAAGACGGCCGCATCGCCGTCGCCGCCCACCGCGGCCCAGCAGAGCGATAGTCTGCGCCAGCTGCGCCTGAGCGAAGTCAAGCTCGTCAACGGCACTGTCGACTATTTCGACACCCGCAGCAACGCGCGCTACGCCCTGAACCAGATCGGTATCACCGTCAGCCTGCCGAGCTTGGACGAGAAGTCCTCGGTCTATGGCTCCGTCACTTGGAACGGAAAGCCAATCAAGCTGTCGGCGACCATGGACCGGCCCCGTGTTCTGTTCGGCGCAGGCACCAGCGGCCTCAAGGTCGATGTCCGTTCCGATCCGGTCAATCTCTCCTTTGATGGTTCCTTGACCGGCGGCACGCCGGGGAAGCTGGAAGGCAGCCTCTCGGTCGAGTCTTCGTCCGTGCGAAACGCCGCCATCTGGGCGGGATCGCCGCCGCCGGTCGGCGGGAACGCGCTCGGATCGTTCTCGCTCAAGGGTAAGCTGGTCAGTGCTGGGCCCAACGTGACGTTCAGCGACATCGCGCTCAATGTCGATGCGCTCAAGGCAACAGGCAATCTCTCAGTCGACGGCAGCGGCGCAGTGCCGGTTTTCAAAGGCGCGCTCAATGTCGGAATGCTCGACGTGAACCCTTACCTAGCTCGTCCGGAAAGCGCGCCGACAACTGCGCCAGCGGCGCCCGGTCCGCAGGCCGCGGTGCCGCCTAACCCGCCGGCCGCTCCCGGGCGATGGAGCGACGCCCCGATCGACCTCAGCCCGCTCAAGGGGGTCGATGCCGATCTGACGCTCGCCGCCGACGGTGTGCGCTACGAAAAGGTCGAGATCGGCAAAAGCGCGCTGGCGCTTCAGCTTCGGGGCGGCCGTCTGACGCTCGCGCTGAATGAGCTCCAGCTCTATGGCGGCAACGGCAAGGGGCAGGTCGTGGTCGACGGGTCGAGTGCGGTCCCCGTCATCTCGCTCAATTTCGCGTTGAACGGCGTGCAGGCCGAGCCACTGCTCGCCGCCGCGATCGATCTCGATCGCGTGACCGGCACCGGACAACTTAATTTCGATCTTCGCGCCCAAGGGCATAGCCAGCGCGAGCTGATCGGCGCGCTGTCAGGCAAGGGAGCCTTTTCCTTCGCCAACGGCGCGATCAAGGGCATCGATCTCGCCGCCATGGCCAAGAACGTCCAGCAAGCGTTCGTGCAGGCCGTCGCCGGCGCCGCGCAAGAGACCCAGTTCGGCGAACTCGGTGGTACATTCACCGCGGCCAACGGCATCATCCGCACCGACGACCTGGCCTTGAAATCCCCAGTAGTCCAGATGAGCGGCTCGGGCGCGGTCGACCTGCCCCAGCGCACGCTCGACTTCCGCATCACGCCCAACGTGGCAGTCGCCTCGCAGGACCTTGCCGTCCCGATCCTGATCAAAGGGCCGCTCGACAAACCCACCTATCAGCCCGATGTCCAGGGCCTCTTGACCAAGAACGCCGGCAAACTGATCGGGGGCGCGCTGGGCAAGGGCAGCACCGGCAGCAAGCCCGTCGATCTGTTGAAAGGATTGCTCGGAAAATAAGGGGATTTGTAGGATGGCTAGAACCCCCGGGTCCGCCCGAAGGCTGGCCCTACCCATCCTACGGAACCCGCTTGTATGATGTCCGTCTATGAACGATGAGGGAAGGCTAGCGATGATCACTGCGCGCGATCTGTCACGGATGTCGGCTGAACGGATCAAGGCACACGATCGGGAAGGCTGGCTGGCGCTCTTCGCCGACGACGCTGTGGTCGAGGATCCGGTCGGTCCGTCGATGTTCGACACGGAGGGCAAGGGGCACCACGGCCCTACGGGCATTGCCCATTTCTACGACACGGCAATCGCTCCCAACAAGGACGTGACGTTCGAAATCCACCAATCGCACCTCTGCGGCAGCGAGGTCGCGAACGTGGTTACGCTTCACATCACGCAGGGCGACGGAAACCAGTTCAAGCTGCCCTGCGTGATCGTCTACAAGCAGGCGCCGAACGGCAAGATCGCATCGCTCCGCGCCTTCTGGGAAACCGGCAACATTCCGGGCTTCTGAGCTTACCAGCCGGTGAACAGCCACTCCCGGAAGGCCAGCTTGTGCTCGCCCATATTGTAGATGAGGCTCGGCAGCCAGCTATACATCCTGAGAACGCCGTGGCCGGTGGCGAGCAGCAGCTTCAGCCCGAGCGGTTTTGCCGCGTTCCAGCTCGGCAGGAACGGCTGGCCTTCCAGCGCGACCTGCCAGCCCGGAACGGCAAGAATAACCCCCAGCGTCGCACCGACGGTCAGGTAAGTTTTCAAAAACCACCGCATCGGCCCTAGCCTCCGGCCGCTAGGCGCGGCGGCTCCTGGCCTTGCGGCTCCTTCGCTTGCACCCAGCCGGCTGATTGCATCTCGATCAGGCGGCTGGCAGTACGCTCGAATTCGCGGGCGTGCAAGCCTTCGGGATAAAGCTGGTCCGGTGGCGCTTCGGCGCTGGCGATGAGGCGGGTACCGGAATCGTAGAGCACGTCGACGAGCGTGATCAACCGCCGCGCCTCGTTGCGCTGGTCGGGCGCCAGCCGCGGGATCCGCGACAGGATTACGGTGTCATACCGCTCGACAAGCGCCAGGTAATCGGCGGCCGACAGCGCTTCACTGATCAGCTCCGACGCCTGGAACCAGGCGACCTTTGGCCCTGCACGCGGAATGTCGAGCCGACGACCGCCCGGGACCGCAATCGCGGCATGGTGGGGCGCCGCCCCTGCCGCCAAATCGCGGAACATGCGGCCAAGCTCGGCCTCGGCTTCGTTGTCGGCGGGCATGAGATAGACCCGCCGCCCTTGCAGCCGGCCGATGCGATGATCGTCCGGCCCAGCCACCTGGACGATATCCACCTTCCGCTTCAGCAGCGCGATGAAAGGCAGGAACAGGGCGCGCTGCAAGCCGCCGGCATAAAGTTCATCCGGCGCGGTATTGGAGGTCGCGACCATCACCAGGCCGCCGGCGAACAGGCCGGTGAATAGCCGGCCGAGCACCATCGCGTCGGCGATGTCGGTGATCTGAAACTCGTCGAAGCACAGCAGGCGGACATCGTCCGCGATCTGCCGCGCCAGCACATCAACCGCGTCGGCTCCGTGGCCCTCTTGGCGCAGCGCGTGGAGCCGGCCATGAACCTCCAGCATGAAGGCGGCGAAATGGACCCGACGCTTTTTCGCCTCGGGCGCGGTGTCGAAGAACAGGTCCATCAGCATGGTCTTGCCGCGTCCGACCGGGCCCCAGAGGTAAAGCCCGAGCGGCGCCTCGGCCTTCTCGGCCAGCAGGCGGCCAAGCAATCCGCGCTGCGCCGGCTTAACCGCGAGATCGCGCCACAGCCGTTCCAGATGGCGGGCCGCATCCTCCTGCGCCCGGTCGGGGGACAGCGCTCCGGCCGCGACCCGTTCATGATAGCCCGCGAGCGGGCCCTGATCTGATGTCATGGATTTCCGCAGTGCAACAAAAGGGGACTTCTTGTAGTGGAAAGCGCAATTGCAGGCAATTCACGCCACCGAGATACCACCGTTGGCGCTCACCACCTGCCCGGTTATATGGGAAGCCAGCGGGCTCGCCAGGAAGGCGACGATCGGGGCGATGTCGTCCGGCACCGGAACGCCCAGCCGCGCCCGCTTCTCCGCCTTCAGAAACAGCTTGCGGCTGAATTCGCTCCCCATCACCGCGTCATAGGTCCGTGTCTTCCGCGTGATCGAGGGCGTCACCACGTTGGCGCGGATGAAGTCGCGCGCATGCTCGACGGCCAGCGTCTTGATGAACATTGCGTTGCCGGCGAACGCCGCGCCGATCACAGATTCTCCCGGTGTTGCGAGCTTGGCCGCGTCGGACGCGACGGAGATGATTGCACCACCGCCCCGTGCCTGCATCATCGGGATCGCCAGCCGGCAACAACGCATCAGGCTGATCAGCTTGCCGTCGAGCGTGCGTTGCCAGTCGGCGGGATCGATGTTCATGAACAGGTCCGGTGGCCCGCCGCCGGTCGCGGTATGAACCAGAATGTCCAGGCCGCCGCACATCTCACCGATCTCGGCGAACATAGCCTCGGCTTGGGCCTGATCGCGATAATCGGCGGCGATGAAGCGGAACCTGGCGTCGGCCGCCTGCGCCGACAGGCGATGGGCGACCGCGCGTCCCGCGGCCTCGTCACGGCCGTTCAGCACCACAGCTTTGGCGCCGGCCCCCTCAAGCAGCGCAGCCGTGGCCAGCCCGATGCCTGAGGTCGAGCCGGTGACGAGCGCGACCTTGCCGGCGAACAGGTCGGACGCGAATCCGCTCATCCCGCCAGATATCCGCCGTCGATCGCCATCGGGTGCCCGGTGATGAATCGCGCATGATCGGAGCACAGGAACAGCACCGCGTCCGCGATCTCGTCGGCCGCGGCCATGCGCTTCATCGGGTGCATGTTCTCGATGATCTTGCGATTGGCCTCATGCAGCCGCATCACCCGCTCGACCATCGGCGTATCGACAGCGCCCGGGCAGACCGCGTTCACCCGGATGCCCTGGGCCGCATATTGGAGGCCGACCGTGCGGGTCATACCCGTCACCGCGTGCTTGGCACCGACATAGGAGGGATGGCCGGGGCCCGACATGCCCGCGACCGACGAGGTGTTGACAATCGCGCCACGCCCCAGCCCGCCGCGGTCATCCTGCTTCAGCATCTGCGCGACCTCATGTTTCAGGCAGAAGAAGACACCGCGGGCGTTGACGGCGAAGGTGCGATCGAAAAGCTCGCTATCCCAGTATTCGGTCGGGAGCGCGCCGCCCGAAATGCCGGCGTTGTTGAAGGCGCAGTCGATCCGGCCGAACGCCTCGACGGTGGTTTCGATCATCCACTTGACCGCGTCCTCTTCCGTCACGTCGGCCGGGATGAAGATTGCCTCGCCGCCGGCTTCCGTGATCCGCCGCACTGTCTCCAGGCCGCCTTCTTCGCTGATATCGTCGACTGCCACTTTGGCGCCCGCCCGGGCGAAGGCGATCGATGTCGCCCGCCCGATACCGCTACCCGCGCCGGTCACCAGCGCCACTTTTCCCGCGAAGTCCCCGTTCGCCATTTCTGTTCCCGTCCTGCTTTCAAACCGGCGTGACCCTGCCATGTTTATGGCGCAGGGTGAATAAGCGTCAGAAAGTCGTAAAGAGGCCGTACGGCCCGCGCTGAACAAAACGCGCTAGACGGCCAAACCTTTGGGGAAACTGCATCATGTCAATCTATACGGGCCCGGTCTTCGCTATGGCGAAAGAGCAGTTCGGGGCGATAGCCGATCATCTCGGCATCCCGACGGACGAGCGCGACCGCCTGCTCTATCCGAAGCGCGCCGTCAGCGTCTCGATCCCGATCCACATGGACGACGGCAGCACTGCAGTATTCGAGGGCTATCGGGTGCAGCATCACCTGACTTTGGGGCCGACCAAGGGCGGTGTCCGCTTCTCGCCCAATGTCGACATTGGCGAAGTCGGCGCGCTCTCCGTATGGATGAGCTGGAAGTGCGCGCTCGCCGGCCTGCCCTATGGCGGCGCCAAGGGCGGGGTCACCTGCGACCCGACCAAGCTGTCAAGGCGCGAGCTCGAGGCCGTCTCGCGCCGCTATATGCAGGAGATGATCCCGTTCGTAGGCCCCCACACCGACGTGATGGAGCCCGACATGGGCACCAACGAGCAGGTCATGGCCTGGTTCATGGACACCTACTCCATGCACCACGGTCAGACCGTCTCCGAGATCGTCACCGGCAAGCCCGTCGTGACGGGCGGCACCTTAGGGCGGCGAGAGGCAACGGGCCGAGGCATCGTCTATCTGATCGAACGCGCACTTACCCAGCTGAAGATCAAGCCGATGGGAACGACGGCCATCGTCCAAGGCTACGGCAATGTCGGCAGCGTCACTGCACTGTGCCTGGCGCGCCGAACCGGCAGCAAGATCCTGGGCCTCAGCGACCACACGGCCGCCTATTACGATCCAAATGGGCTCGATCTCGACTCGATAGAGCGCCATGTCGCCAAGGGCGGCGGCGTGCTGGCCGGCTGGTCCAACGAAGCGGCGATCGACCCCGGCGAGCTGATCGAACAGCCCTGCGACATCCTGGTGCCGGCCGCCGTCGAGCGGGTGATCACTGGCGAGAACGCCGCCCGGATCAAGTGCCGCATCCTCGCCGAGGGCGCCAACGGTCCGACCACGCCCGAGGCCGACCGCATCCTCGATCAGCGCCGGGACGAGGTCTTTGTGATTCCGGACATCCTCTGCAATTCGGGCGGTGTGATCGTGTCCTATTTCGAGTGGGTGCAGGATCTGCAGCAGCTCTTCTGGACGGAGACCGAGGTCAACGACAAGCTGTACAGGCTGCTCGAGATGGCGTTTACCCAGGTGATCAAGCGCGCGGCGGAAGAGAACGTGTCCAACCGCACCGCCGCCATGGCGATCGGCGTGGAAAAGGTGCGCAACGGCAAGCGGCTGCGCGGCCTGTTCCCGTAAGCGAACTGGAGGAAATCCCATGAAGACCATGACGCTGAAGGCCCCGGGCGGGCTCGATAAGTTCGTGCTGGTGGACGGGGCTGAGCCGCCTCGGCCCAAACCCGGCGAGATCACTGTGCGGCTGCATGCCAATTCGCTCAATTATCATGATTATGTCGTGGCGATCGGGCAGCTCAAGACCGCCGACAACCGAATCCCGATGTCCGATGGCGCTGGCGAGGTGGTGGCGGTCGGCGACGGCGTCGCCGAGTTCAAGCCCGGCGATCACGTGACCTCCATGTTCTTCCCCGATTGGATCGGCGACGAAGCGACACCGGAAACCACGCGCAACATCCCGGGCGACACCGTCGACGGCTATGCCCGCGAATACGTCACGGTTCCCGCCCGCGCTTTCACCAAGACGCCGCCGGGCTATACCCATGCCGAGGCGGCGACGCTGACCTGCGCCGGCCTGACCGCGTGGCGCTGCCTGGTCGCTACCGGCCAGGTCAAGCCGGGCGACATCGTGCTGGTCCAGGGTTCCGGCGGCGTTTCGGTCTTCGCGCTGCAGTTTGCCAAGGCGGCGGGCGCCACTGTGATCGCGACCTCGTCATCCGACGAGAAGCTGGAGCGGCTGAGGTCGCTCGGCGCCGACATGCTGATCAATTACAAATCGACGCCGGACTGGGGCAAGAAAGCCAAAACACTGACCGACGGACGCGGCGTCGACCATGTGGTCGAGGTTGGCGGTCCCGGCACCCTGGCGCAGTCGATCCGCGCGTGCCGCATGGGAGGCCATATCGCGCTAGTCGGCGTCTTGACCGGCATCTCGGGTGAGGTGCCGACTTACGCGCTGTTCTCGTCCCAGCTCGTGGTCAGCGGCATCATGGTCGGCAGCCGCAAGCAGCAGGAGGATATGATCCGCGCCATCGCCGCCAACAAGATCAAGCCGGTCGTCGACTCGTCGTTTCCCTTGGAACGCATTGCCGACGCCTATCGCCACCAGGCCTCGCAGAAGCATTTCGGGAAGATCTGCCTGGAGTTTTGAGCCCACATTCGGGCACGAGACCCGAAAACCACGCCTTGCGCCCGCACAACGGTTCCGCCACGTTGCGGCGCACACAAACGAGTTGCGCATGGCCAAGCATACCCATTCCGAACGCCATTTCCTTGCCTCGGACACCGTGCGCGATGCCGTCATCGGCATGTCGGACGGCCTGACTGTGCCGTTTGCGCTTGCTGCGGGCCTCACTGGCGCGGCTGCGGCCAGCCATATCATCGTGACCGCCGGGCTGGCCGAGATCGCCGCGGGTTCGATCGCCATGGGGCTCGGCGGCTATCTCGCGGCACGCAGCGACGCCGAGCACTACCGCTCGGAATACCGGCGCGAGCTGCGCGAGACCGAGGAGATGCCGGACGAGGAACGGCGCGAGGTCCGGGTTATCCTGACCGAGCAGGGGCTGGATGCGCCCACGGCCGAAACGGTGGTCGAGGCGCTGTCGCGCGACCCGAATCGCTGGGTCGACTTCATGATGCGATTCGAGCTTGGGTTGGAAAAACCGAACTCCAGGCGCGCTCCGGCCAGTGCACTGACCATTGCCGCGTCGTACATCGCGGGCGGCCTCATCCCGCTGTTGCCCTACATGCTGATCGCAGGGATGGGGATGGCGCTTAATGTCTCGATCGCCGTGACCCTGGCGGCGTTGGCGGTGTTCGGCGGCGTGAAGGCCCTGTTCACCGGTGCGCGCCCGTTGCGCTCGGCAATCCAGACCATGGTGATAGGTGGGCTCGCGGCCGGCGCGGCTTTCCTGATCGCGCGGGCGGTCGCCTAGAGCGGATCGCGATCAGGTGGAATTCCTGATCGCGATCCGCTCGCCAACGCTAGTACCAGTTGCTCAGCCAGCCGGCCGGCGTCAGCACCGTACTGGACATGCTGGCGATCAGCGCTTTGAAAGCCGGATCGTCCGGGTTGTCGGCATCCACCTGACCTGACACGCTCGAGACGACATTGCCGTTCTGGAACAAAGCTGCCTTGACGGTGACGTTGTTGGGCGCCGGCTGATAATCGCCGAACCAGTTGAGATTGGCCGTGAACTCAGGGGGATAAGCTGAGCGCGGGCGCGCGGCTGGCGGACCGAAGGTCCAGACCAGGTGATCCCCGGGGCACTCGGTATATGCCGCGCATGGCGCATAAGTCAGCGCTGTGCCGTTCATGTCGGCTGGCATTGCCGCGGCGACGGATTGCGCCAGAGGGTCGCCCCTGACGCCGCCGACCACGCCATCGACCTGAATCGGCAGGGGCTGACTGCTCGCGAGTGCTGCGCTGGAGAAGCCGCCGTCGGTCTCCGCATGATAGGTGCCGGTGCAGGCGGTCAGGCCGAATGCCGCGGCGATCACGCCGCAGGCGATTCCGGCTCGTGGAAGGCGCGCGATCCGATGCATCATGCAGGTTCCTCTTGTTGGCGGCGCCGAAGCGCGCCGTTTCGACGGAGGGTTTTCCGTCAGAGCTCGGCCGCCGTCAACGGTTCCTTGGCGGATTGTAGCGGTGCGAGGCTTTTTCCATTCCCGCAACCAGCTTGGCGCGACCCTCCGGGGTAACCGACGTAAGCTCTTCCAGGAAGATATGGAGAATTTCGGTCTCCTGGCTGTTGCGCGCTTCGGCCACCTCGTTCAGTTCCTTCTCCAGCGCGGCGCGGTCGAGCGGCTCGGTCGACAGGATCGTGCGCACGCGGGCGTAATCCTGATGGACCTTGATGTCGGCTTGTGCCTGCCTGCCGGCGATACGATCGACGGCGCCCGTCACGATGCTCGCGTCGGCGGGCGCCAGGGTCGGCACGACAGCGCGCTGCCAGGTCACAAGCCGCTGATTTTCGTGCGGCATCACGAGCCAAGCCAGGATCAGCCCGATTAGAATCAGGTTGAGCGCGATCGAACCGACCAGCCAGCCGCGGCTCGAACCCTTTTGCAACAATGGCGGCGTACTAAAAGAGGCCATCGTCGGCGCTTGCGGTCATCAACGGGCTGCCCGGCGGCGCTGCGGAACCATCGTCCGGTGTGCCGACCGAGAAGCCGATCACGAAACCGATCGCGGTCAAGACGGTCGCAAACGCCAGGCGCGGGACAGGGGCAGAGAGCAGCGCCACGAACCGGTCCAACCAGGACGGATTGAGGTCGCTGCGCCGGATCGACAGCAAGGCGCGGTTGACGACCTGCCGGGCGGCGGCGGCCTCGATCGCGGGCCGCGAGAACGCGATCAACCGTTCGATTTGGAGAAGCTCACGATGATATTGTCGCGCTTCCGAGGAGATAATCAGAAACCGGCGGGCTTCCGCTGCGTGGGCGGCCGGCCATTGATCGAGATCTGTCCCATAGCGGTCGAGCAGCTTGTCGAAGTTCTTCATCTCAACGTTCCTCCAGCTCGGCCGAAAACGGTGCCAGCCACTCGCGCAAGCTGCGCCGTGCCCGGAACAGCAAGCTCTCCATCGTTCCGATCGATACCCCCATCGATTCCGCCGCTTGAGCGCAGCTCAAGCCTTGGTCATAACATAGCGCGATGGCCGCGCGTTGCCGTTCCGGCAGCTGCGCGATCGCGTGCGTGATCGCCTCGCCGATCTCCCGGCCTGCCAGCGCATCATGGGGGTTGGGGCTCGAATCGGAAGGTTCCTCGACCGCGTCGAGCGGCTCAGTGCTCTTGCGCCGGATTCGACTGATCGCCTGATTGGTGACGATCCTGTAGAACCAGCTGGAGAAGCGCGCCGTGTCGGGGTTCCAGCGATCGGCGAACACCCAGAGCCGCGTCAGGCTTTCCTGCACTATGTCCTCGGCGTCGGCGGCGTTGCGGACAATCCGTTGCGCGAGGCCAAGCGCGGTCGAGGCGTGGCGTTCGGCGAGCGCGGCGAGCGCTTCCTCGTCGCGGTCGACGATCCGCCGCATCAACGCACGATCGATCCCGTCGCCGCCCTGCGTTCCCGCCGAACCTACCTCTGACGACCGGCGCATCGACACGGCTTTGGCACTCTTGGTTGCCCGCGACAGCTTCTGCCCAAGGCTGAGGACGGAGACTGCGGACGGACTGGTTTTCGAGCCGGCTGCGGGGGCGCCGCCGGCAAAGGAAAACTCCCCATCCCGCCAGATGCTTCTCGCGACTCCTGTAAACCTAGCATAGCTTGACGGCAGCATCACTTCGCTTCTTCTTCCGGTCCGGCGGGGAACATTCTACCTTTGGCGGCAATAAATCGACGACGGTCCGAAACGGATCGCACATTCAAACGAGTTACGCGCCGCGGGCCTCAGTCCCGCGCAAAGCGCAGAAGAAAATTGGAGTTGGTGTTGTCGGTTATCACAGTTTGCCCGACCGGTTACCATAGTGTCGGGGGCACCAGGTGACGGAAGGAAGACTAGCCGGCGGCCGGATCCTGGTCGTCGAGGACGAAATTCTGATCTGCCTGCTCATCGAGACGATTCTCATGGATGCAAACTACGAGGTTGATATGGCAAATAATATTGCCGAGGCGTTGGACTTGATCGACAAGAATCCGCCGGCGGCCGCCATCCTGGACCTCAATCTCAAAGGACAGAAAGTCTATCCGGTGGCGGAGCGCTTGGCTGCGCTCGGGATTCCGTTCCTGTTCGCGACCGGCGGCGGAGGCGGCAAGGATATCGAAGGCTACCCGGATCGCCCTTGGATGGCCAAGCCATTCCAGGAAGCGGAGCTGCTGCGCGCCATGGACAAGCTCTTGGCCTAAGCAGAGATTCGTGTGGCTGTCAGGCTAGCCATGACGGCACCGGGAGATTCTTCGATCTCAGGAAATCGGGGTTGAACAGCTTGGACTGGTAGCGCGAGCCGCCGTCGCAGAGGACTGTGACGATGCGGTGGCCCGGCCCCAGCTCCCGCGCCACCCGGATCGCCGCCGCGACGTTGATCCCGCTCGATCCGCCCAGAACAAGGCCTTCGTGCTCGATCAGGTCGAAGATGATGGGAAGCGCCTCCTCGTCCGGAATCTGCACCGCGTCGTCGATCGGCGCATCCTTCATGTTGGCGGTTACGCGACCGGTTCCGATCCCCTCGGTGATCGAGCTGCCTTCGAGCTTGAGCTCGCCTGTCTTGACGTAGGAATAGAGCGCGGAGCCCATCGGGTCCGCCAGCACGATCCTGACGCTCGGATCGCGCTCCTTGAGCGCCATCGCCACGCCGGCGAGCGTGCCGCCGGTGCCGGTCGAGCAGGTGAAGGCGTCGATCCGGCCACCGGTCTGCTCCCAGATCTCGCGCCCGGTCGTGCGACGATGGCCTTCGCGGTTGGCCGTGTTGTCGAACTGGTTGGCCCAGATCGCGCCGTTCGGCTCGGTCTTAGCCAACTCGGCCGCCAGCCGGCTGGAGACATGCACGTAATTGCCGGGATTGGCATAGGGGACAGCCGGCACCAGGCGCAGTTCCGCCCCGATCAGCTGGATGAAATCCTTTTTCTCCTGGCTTTGCGTCTCCGGCATCACGATCACCGTGCGATAGCCGCGCGCATTCCCGACCAGCGCCAGCCCGATGCCGGTATTGCCGGCGGTCCCTTCGACGATGGTGCCTCCCGGCTGGATCAGCCCGCGCGCCTCGGCGTCCGTGATGATGGCCAGGGCAGCCCGGTCCTTGACCGATCCGCCGGGATTGAGGAACTCGGCCTTGCCCAG
>CAZVYC010000022.1:0-34499 GCA_964631425.1 uncultured Rhodospirillales bacterium | reverse complement strand
ACCGGGCAGAAAAAAAGATCATCGCGTGTGTCGATCCCGTTGAACCTCGCTCGTCGTGACAATAGAGCAGGGTCACACCGGACGACCGTCCGGAAGCCCCGCTCCTCACAACGGAGATAAAAGCGATGCGATTCATGATGCTGATGATCCCCAAGGGATACGAGACCGCGACACCGGGCACCATGCCGGACCCCGAGGCCGTTGCCGCGATGATGAAGTACAACGAATCGCTGCAGAAGGCCGGCGTGCTGTTGGCGCTCGACGGCCTCCATCCTCCCTCGATGGGCGCGCGCGTCACGTTCGCCGGTGGAAAGCCCAAGGTGACGGACGGGCCGTTCGCCGAGGCCAAGGAAGTCCTCGGCGGCTACTGGATGATCCAGGTGAAATCGCGGGAAGAGGCCATCGAATGGGCGAAGCGCTGTCCTGGCTCCGAAAACGAGACGATCGAGATTCGCCAGGTCCAGGAAATGTCAGACTTCCCGCCCAGTGAGGCGATCGACCACGAAGCCACGCTCAAGGAGCAGCTCGCGAAATCCTAAGCGAACGGCCCTGCTTGCAGGCGCGGGACGAAGATGGTGTGATCGGTAGCCGTGACGGTTACCGATACACATCGCGCGATCGACGCGGTCTGGCGGATCGAATCGGCGAAACTCGTCGCTGGTCTCGCGCGGATCATCCGCGATCTGGGGCTCGCCGAAGAGTTGGCGCAGGACGCGCTCGTACTCGCGCTCGATCGATGGCCGGGATCGGGCATTCCGGATAACCCGGGTGCTTGGCTCAAGGCTACCGCCAAACGTCGCGCCATCGACCGGCTGCGACGCGGCAAGCTGATCGAGAAAAAGCACGAGGAGCTCGGTCGTGAACTCGAGGTCCTGCAGCAGATGTCCGCGCCGGATCTCGACGCCGCGATCGACGACGACATCGGTGATGAGCTGCTGAGCCTTGTGTTCACCTGCTGCCATCCTGTTCTCTCGACCGAGGCGCAGGTCGCGCTCACGCTGCGTTTGCTGGGGGGCCTGACGACCGACGAGATCGCGCGCGCCTTCCTCGTGCTCGAGCCGACGGTCGCTCAGCGCATCGTCCGGGCCAAGCGAACGCTGGCGGAAAAGCGCGTCCCTTTCGAAGTTCCTCGCGGGGCCGAGCGCGCTCCGCGACTATCGTCGGTGCTCCAGGTGCTCTACCTCATCTTCAATGAGGGCTATGCGGCGACCGAAGGCGACAACTGGATGCGGCCCCAGCTCTGCGAAGAAGCGCTCCGTCTCGGCCGCATCCTGCTCGGGCTCGCGCCGAATGAACCGGAGATTCACGGCCTTGTCGCACTCATGGAGATTCAGGCCTCCCGCCTGGCGGCGCGCGTCGGCCCGTCGGGCGAGCCCGTCCTCCTCCTCGACCAGAACCGCGCGCGCTGGGATTGGCTCCTCATCCGCCGCGGCCTGGCTGCACTCGAGCGCGCCGAGGCTCTCGGTGGTGCACTCGGTCCTTATGCGCTCCAGGCCGCGATCGCCGCCTGTCATGCGCGCGCGCTGACCGCGGCCGAAACCGACTGGACCCGTATCGCGACACTCTACGAGGCGCTCGCCGAGCTCGCACCATCCCCTATCGTGACGCTCAACCGTGCGGTCGCAGTCGCCATGGCGCTCGGCCCGGCAGCGGGCCTGGAACTCGTCGACGCGCTGACCTCAGAGCCCCTGCTCGCGAATTATCACCTTCTGCCCAGCGTGCGCGCCGACCTGCTCGCCAAGCTTGGCCGCTTCGAGCAGGCGCGCGTGGAGCACGAACGTGCGGCCTCCCTCACGCAGAACGCCCGCGAGCGCCAGCTGCTCCTGGATCGTGCCGCCGCGTGCGCTCGGGAACTGCCGGTGCAGTGATTGCAGCCGCGCCCGAGGGCGTTGGCGTAGGATGGGGTAGAGCGGCAAGCGAAACCCATCATCTTCCAAGCGTCGCTATGATGGGTTTCGCTTCCCGCTCTACCCATCCTGCAAATCACGCCCATCCCTCCAGTCCGCCCAAATCCAGGCTCTGCACCACCTTGAGCGCCTTCGGCAGCCGCTCGTCGGTCACCGGCAGCCGCGGCTTGCGGGGATAACCACCCGGCAGGCCCAGGGTGTTCAGCACGGCCTTCGTCACCCGGATGCCGCCGTTGCCGTAAAGCCCGGCCGATAGCCGGATCACCTTCGCGAAGCCGTCCATCATCGCGGTGACGTTGCCCTTCTTGTAGTGCTCGATCACGCTGACGCAGAGCCTCGGCGCCAGGTTGCCCTCCGACGACAGATATCCCTGCGCGCCCAGCGACAGCGCGGTCAGCCCTTGCATCGGTCCGCCAACATGCACATCCTTGTTGGCCACCACCCCGTCAACCACGGCCCCCAGGTAGCCCAGGTCCGGGTGCGTGCAATTGACCCCGATCACGCCCTGGTGCTGCGCCAAGTCCACGATCAGCTCGGCCGGAATGCGATAGCCGACCGACTGGTGGGTCGACAGCACCATCGGGATTTCCGACGCGTCCATCACCTCCGAAAAATACGCATCCAACTCCCCCGGCGTCGGCGCATGGCCGTGCCCGACATCGAGCGAATAGACCTGCGCTGCCTCCATCCCGGCCGCCTTGGCGATGCCGAGGAATTCGATCATCTGCGCCGCCGTCCTGGGCTCGACCCCCATGGCGCGGCACGGCACCTTGCCCTTCAGCTCTTCGACCGCCATGGCAAACAGGCGTTCATTGTCGGCGCGCGAGAGCGTATACCCTTCCCCACTGCCGCCGCCGCCAACATAGACGCCGATGCCCGACGCCGCCAGGCGGCGGAAATGGCCGCGGGCCGCGGCCTCGTCGATTGACCCGTCGGCGGCGAAGGGGGTGATCGAAATGACGAAGGTGCTGGCGCGATCGGGTGGGCAGGGCGGCATGTTTCCTCCTCAAGGACATTTCTCGGGTGAACCAATTTCGCCCAATTTCCACAGCTTTGTTGCGGCCCCTAGGCGGGATCGTGCATGCTGTTCGCAAGAAATAACATGGACTCGGCGCCGCCGCGCCGTTCCGATCACTCGGACCCGGCGGCGCGCCCGCAAGTAAAGGTGCCGCGCGTGGCATTGAACGGATCTCCCAACGCCGTGAAACAACGGCTTCGCCAACCGCGGCTGGCCGAGATGGTCGCCGATGGCCTGCGCGAGCGCATCCTCTCGGGTGCGCTCGGCGACGGCGACATGCTGCCCAAGCAGGATGATCTGCTGGCCGAGTTCCGCGTCAGCCCGCCTTCCATCCGGGAGGCGCTTCGTATCCTGGAGACCGAGGGCCTGATCACCGTTCAGCGCGGCAATGTCGGCGGTGCGGTCGTCCATCGGCCGCAGCCGTCCAAAGCCGCCTATATGCTGGGCCTGGTGCTGCAGTCGCGGCAGGCGACCCTGGCCGACGTGCAGAATGCGATGCGTCACCTGGAGCCCGCCTGCGCCGCCGCCTGTGCGCAGCGCGCGGACCGCGCAACGACGATCCTGCCGCGCCTCAAGTCTAATATCGAGCAGTCGACCGGGAACCTGGACAATGCGGAGACCTATATCGGGCTGGCCCGCCAGTTCCATGTCGAGCTGGTGGCCGGCTGCGGCAACGAGACGATGAGCCTGATCGTGGGCGCGCTCGAATCCTTGTGGTCCGCACATGTCGAGCAGCTGGCGCGTGGGCCGGCGCAGCACGGCTCCTTCGCCGACCGCGCGGTACGCGTCGCCACCTTGAGGGATCACGAAAGGCTGTATCGGCACATCGCCGACGGCGACGCGGTGGGCGCGGAGCGGGTCGCGCGCGAGCATTACGGCAAGGCCTCGCAGGAGCCCGACGGCTGGCAGCACGCGTTCGATCTCTCCGCGGTAATCAAGGCATCGGTTCTGCGCCACGCCTAATAGTCGGCGCTGAGGCGCACGCCGTAGCTCCGCGGCCGGTTGAACGCCCCGGTCGCATAGGTGCCGAGGTCGGGGCCGCTCAGGATATAGCGGTTGTTCAGCAGGTTGTCCGCATAAGCTTCGACCTTCACGTCCTTGAGCACGCCGGTGGTGATCGGCAGCTCGGACAGAATCAGGCTTGCCTTCAGGTTCCTGATCTCGCCCGATTTATTGGCCTCATTGTTGGGGGCCAACGAATCCAGCGGAGCGAAGACGTGCGTGCTCTGAAAGGCAAAATTAACCACGCCGGTCAGCACGCCGATGGCGGTTTCCGGCGCCTGATATTGCCCGCCGATATTGAAGGTCCACGGTGCCACCATCGGGAATTTGGCGACGCTGGCCAGATTGATCGGGTTTCCGTGGGAATCCTTCTGGATGAAGGTCTGGTATTCCGCGTCGACGTAGCCCACCGAGCCGTTCAAGCGCAGGCCGCCGCCCAGCACCGCCTCGCCTTCGAGCTCGAACCCGGTGAAGGTCGCCGATCCCGCGTTGATGACATAGGTGATGCCGCTCTGGGCGTTGCGCTGGCTGATCTGGAGGTTGTCGTAGAATGTCTTGAAACCCGCTCCGTTCAGCCGCACACGATGGTCGAACCATTCGGTCTTGAAACCGGCCTCAACTTGCTTGGCAGTTTCCGGTGCAAAGGGAGGTGCCGGAACCTGCGCGGGGTTGTAGCCCCCGGCACGATAGGCCGACGAGCCCCGCGCATAGGTCATGATTTCGCCGGTCCATTGGTAGTTGGCCGATGCGCTCCACCCGACGTTGTGCCAAGTCTGCGACTGCATCTGCGGGGTTATGGGGGCTGCGCCGACCAAAACCCGGTGCGCCGTCTCGTCCTTCTGGTCCAGCGTATAACGCACGCCGCCCGTCAGCTCCATCTTGTCGTCGAAGAAAGCCGGCCTGTATCCGACATTGGCGTAAGCGGCATAGGAGGTCGAAGGCAGCGTGTAGGTGATCAGCGCGCTGGTGAATCCCGAAACGTGTGGGCCGATTGGTAATGCCGTCGAAAGCAAGGGAATATTAGTGAACTGATCCTCGTTGATCGTTTCGTGGAAGTAATAAAGACCGGCGACGTAGTTGAATGCGCCGACCCTGCCGGTGGCCTGGAATTCCTCGCTTTCCTGATCCTCGATAACGGAGTCTAACGGCGTGTTGTATTCGACCGGCATGACCTTCAAATTGGCCAGCGTCGTGCCGACCCGCCCGAGGAGGAAACTGCCACCGAGCTGACCGGTCTGCGACTGCGTCAAGCTGCGGTAGCCGGTGATCGATTTCAGCGACAGATAGTCGTTGACGTCGTACGTGAGGGTCAGCGTGTCGCCCCAGGACGACGCGCTGGGATCGTAAAGGTTCCGCGGGTCCTGATAGTTGATGTCGAGCGGATGGCCGCTGACGATGAGCGGAGGGCCGCCCAGGGACGCCGACTGTCCGAAAACGGCGGCCGCGGTTGGTGTAACGATCGTCAGCTGATAAGCCGGCTTGTCCCGCTCGTAATCGATGAAGGCGCGGTTATCGATGGTGAAGTCGTCCCCTACCTGCTTGCTGAGCGAGAAGCTGCCCGCTTTGGAACGGTAATAGCCGAACCAGTCCGACCGCGAGCGACCGGGCGTGTTCACCCATCCGTCATAGTCATGCAGCTGGAAGACCAGCTTCGCGAGCCAGCCGGAATGGAACAGTTCGCCGGTGTTGAGGACGAGGTCGGCGATGACCTCGTTATAGTTGCCGTAACCGATCTCGGCGAAACCGCCGAAAACCGGTGCCGGCTTCTTGGTATAGATCGCCACCGCACCGCCGGTGGTGTTGCGGCCGAACAGCGTGCCCTGTGGGCCGCGCAGCACTTCGATATGGTCGACGTCCGGCAGGTCGAAGGCATTGCCGGTCGGGCGTGCCTGAACGACGCCATCGATATAGATGCTGACCGGCGGGTCGGAATAGGCAGCAACCGAAATAGCCCCGATGCCGCGGATATAGACGATCGCGCCCATGCCGTTGGCCACGCCCTCGGTGATGGTGACGTTGGGGACGACGTTATCGAGCCCCGCCAGCTTGGTGATGTCGAGGGCCTTGAGCGTGTCGGCGGATACAGAGGTCACCGAGATCGGCGTCGCCTGCTGCCGTTCCTCGACCCGACGGGCCGTAACCACGATCTCAGAAAGCTGATCGCTCGGAGCACCGGCCGCCTGAGCCGCCGGCGGGCCGACCTGCCCCGACGCGTGGCCCAGGGTGAACAGGAGGCCGCCGACCGCGAGCGGCCCCCGAAGCGTCCGCGCATATCCGATACTGCCGCAAGCTGAAAAGCCCATGCGTCCCCTCCCCGTCATTTCCCGCAGCGATTCGCATCTCCCCGGCTTCTGTCGGCCGGCGGATACGACCACCCGTTCGGCAATCCCGTGCATGCCTCGGTGAGCTTCCCATCCTCACCGCCGCACTTTCCTCTATATGATTGCGATTACTACGCCGCCGTCAAGTAATTTGACCAGTTGTCGGGGGAAATTGACCCGATAAACAAATCCGGACCGCAGTTGCATCACCTGTCGAACCTGAACAGCCGCACGGCGTTGCCGGCCAGGATCAGGTCGCGCTCGGACGGCGGCACGCCCGACATCGAAGCCTGGATCGTCCGCCAGGAATTGGGCCAGTCGGCGCTGATATGCGGATAGTCGCTCGACCACAGGATGCGCTCGGTGCCGACATAATGCCGGTTCCTGAGGCCGAAACTGTCGGTCATGTAGCCGAAATGGAAATGCCGCTCGATCGTTTCGCGCGGCGGCGCCTTCAGTCCGAAGCCGCTGGTCGCCTTGAGCCGCTCATAGTTGTTGTCGATCTGCTCTTTGACATACGGCACCCAGCCGAAATCGACTTCGGCGAAGAACACGTCGAGAGTCGGGAAGCGCTCGAACAGACCCGAGAACACCATCTCGATCATGCGATTGGGCGCATCGAAGAACCGCCCATAGCCCGGCAGCTTCACCTGCCCCGCCGCGGCGGGCATGGTCTGCGTCAGCGAGACATGGATGGTGAGCGGCAGCCTGCGCTCGGCCAGCACACCCCAGACCCGATCGTCCTCCGGCTGTATCATGAGCGTCCCGTTGGGCCAGCAGCCCATAACCACGCCGCGCATACCCGGCCGGTCCATTACCCGCTCGATCTCAGCGACCGCTGCCTCAGGCCCGCCGCGGTTGGGCAGGATCATCAGCCCGCCGAACCGCTCCGGCGCAGGGGCCACGAACTCCGACATCCAGTCGTTGTAGGCTCTGACCATCGCCAGGTGATATGCCTCCTCAGGATGCGCGGCGATGCCGATCGCCAGCCTGGGCGTGGGATAGAGGATCTCCGCGTCCACGCCGTCCCGGTCCTGCTCGCCCAGCCGGGCGGCCGGATCATAGCCGCCGCGCCGTATTTCCTCGAACCGCACCCAGGCCCGCATCTCCTCCGGCTCCAGCCCTGCGCAGGAGCTGAGGCCGAAGCTGATCGGGTCCTTTATGCCTTCGACGATCCAGGCGTCGCCGCGCTCCAGATGGACGATACGGGGGGCGCGGTCGCGCAGCGCCGCCGGCACCCGGCTGGTCCACAGGTCACCGGGCTCGGTGACGTGGCTGTCCGACGAGATCAGCCGGTATTGGCGGCGCGCCACGGCTGACCGACCGTCCTACGAGGTCGGGCCGCCATAGACGATCTGTACCCGCCGGTTCTGCGGCTCGCGCACGCCGTCGCCGGTCGGAACCAGCAGGTCGTGCTTGCCCTTCGCTACGATCTCGATGTCGCTGGACGCGATGCCCTGCTTCTCCAGTTCCGCCGCAACCGATTCCGCCCGGCGGCGGGAGAGGCGCATATTATACGCGTCCGAACCCACCGTATCGGTGTGCCCGGTAACCGTCAGCTGGGTCACACGCGCCGGCCCCGCATTCTTCGCTGCCTGGTCGACGATCGAAGCAGCCTGCGGGGTCAGGTCCGACCTGTTGAAGTCGAAGAACACCATATAGCTATGCGCGGCCGGCGCTGGAGCCGCTGGCTGCGGCGGGGGCGGCACATACGCCGCCGGCGCAGCCGCTTCCGGCTCACCCGGCCCGCCAAAATGATAGCGCAGCTTGAAGCCCCACATCCTGGGCTCGCCATAGATCGACGACACGATGCCTGTGGTCGTGTAGAGCGCGTAGACACCGATCGAATACGTCGCATCCAGCGCATTGGTCATGAAGAACGAGACGTCCACCGGATAGCTCATCACGTTGTTCCAATCGACGTTGACGTCCAATGTCTTGACGTCGCCGAACACGCTGCCGGGCGATGACAGGTCGTATCCCAGATAGACGTGCCCCTGCCAGTTCCAGGTCGCCATCAGGCTGATATCGCCGAGGTCGGGATCGAGCGGCAGGTGGTAGCGGCCGGAAAGCGTGTACTTGTTCTTCGGAACGTAAAGGAACGGCTCGCCGGCGAAATTGCCGAACGAGTTGAGGAATTTGGTGTATTGCGTTCCGTTGTAGGCGTAATTCCCCGAAAGCTCCAAGCCGGTCACCGGAATCAAAGTGGCCTCGAGTTCGACACCGTTGATTGTGGCCTTAGCCGCGTTGGTCACCAGGGTGACCGTCTGGTTGTTCAGCGGATTCACGACCGGGACCGAGGCCTGGATATTGTCGAACCAGCCAGTATACCAATCGATGTTGGTGCGCGCCTTGATGCCTTCGATATCCCAGTCGCGCTTGGCCCCGACCTCGACGTCCTTCAGATACTCGGGCTGGAACTCTCTGCCCGAAGCGAACGGCGACAGCAGGTTGAAGCCGCCGCTCTGATATCCTTTCGAGGATTTCACATAGAACAACGTCACCGGGTCGAACTGATATGACATCCCGATGGTCCAGCTCGGTGAATGGAACGAGCCGTCGCCCGCGACGACGCAATTCCTGTCGGCCCCGGTCTGGCTGCAGAGGGCCCTGCTTCCGACCAGGCCCAGCGCCGGGATGGTCGTATACTGACCTAACCCCACCGATCGCCAATCCCAGGTGTAACGGTAGCCGGCGGTAAACTTGAGGCCCTCAAGGACCGGACTGATGTTCGACAAATCGTAATCGCCTTGCGCATAAGCCGCCTGACTGCGTTCTTGAACGTTCATCAGTGTCGTGAGGACCGACACCGCACGCGGCGCTCCGGCGACGAAGCTGGATACATTCGTTATCTGATTCGTGCTCGGACTGGCCGTGTTGTTCTCCGGGTGCGTATAGAGTCCGAACAGGCCTGCCGTGAGCGAGAGCTTGTCGTCCAGCGCCTTCCCCTGCAGCTGAATTTCCTCGGTGATCTGGGCAGTGTCGGTCGTCCAGCCGTGGCCGTTCGTCTGATCGAGGAGGACGGCCCCCGATCCGTCCAGGTCCTGATTGATGACGACCTTGTTTTCGAGGAAGGATGCGAGGTTCTTCAGGGTCAGGTTGTCGTTGATGTTCCAGATCGCCGTGTCCATCACTCCGAAATTCCAGTTCTTGTCCAGCGGATTGGGATCGCTGTGGGCGACGACGGTGCGCGCACCCAGGGCCCTTTGCTCGGCAAGCTGGGCCGTCAAGGTCGCCAGGCCGGCCGGGCCAAGCGCATTCCCGACAATCCTCGGGTTGATATAGTTCAGAACGATGCCGGTGCCGTTCTCGTGCTTGTAGAGCGAATAGGCGAGCAGGTCGTTCTCGAAATCGTCGGTCGGGCGGAACGTTACCTGCAGTCTCTCCGCCCAGTAATCCCGGTTGTCCAGATCCTTGGGACCCGAAGGCGTGTAGAGCGCCCGCGTGAAGCCGTCGCGTTGGGCGATATTGACGGACAACCGCACCAGCAGCATGTCCTCGACGATCGGAACGTTGATCGCGCCTTCGAACTCGCGGTCGTTGTAGTTCCCGAACTGCCCCTGGACATACCCTTCGAAGTCGTTGGTCGGCTTCTTGGTCTGAAGCAGAATCGCGCCGCCGGTCGTGTTGCGGCCGAACAGCGTTCCTTGGGGTCCCTTCAGCACCTGGACGTTGTCGAGATCATAGAGCACGCCCGGGCCCGCGCCGCCGCCTGGGCCGGGGCTTCCGCCGGTGCCGGGCACCGAGACGCCGCCCAGCGGGACCTCGTTCAGATAGGTGATGACGCCGGTCAGGCCGCGCAGGTTGACGATGCCGTCGACATCGCGCTGGACGTTGCGGAAGGCCAGCGACGGCGTCTGGAAGGACAGATCCGCCAGCGTCTGGATACGTTGTTCTTCAAGCTGCGCGCCGCTGACCACGGTGATCGACACCGGCACGGTCTGCACCTGCTCTTCCTTGCGGCGCGCCGTCACGACGATCTCTTCCAGACCGGCGCCGGTCGACGCAGCCGGCTGGGCGGACTGCTGCGCGAGCGCGGGCGGCACACCGGTCAGCGTCAAAAGGCTCGCAGTGGCGCAAAGGATCGCGTTAAGCCTTCCTGACATGTCTCCCCCCTCTAATGCGGCCGGCGCCCGTTCGGGTCGCTTACATCCTCATGCCCGGTTCAGGGGCGCTCGGCCAAAGCAAACCTGCCCATGCGCGCAACGGCCTTATTTATCTGAACACACCAACGCACAGGGACGATTATCCTATACAAGATTATAAGGATAGGCAAGCTTCTCAAGGTTTGCCACCTAGAGTGCGCCAAGATTCGGTTCATAGGTGATGACGTCGATAATATTGACGATCTCCACCTCCCGCGGCGGCGTGGCGAACGCGGGTACCAGGTTTGCGTCCTTGTTCGGCCAGATCAGGTAGACGGCATCGTACAGCGGCGCTGCCCGCTTCGCCTCCGGAACCGCCACGTCGAGGACCAGCCGGTAAACGGCGTCCGCCCGCTCGCGTGCGACGTCGGAACCGTACTTGACGAGCGCGTGGAGTAAGGCTTCCTGATCGGCATTCCCCGTTCGACGAATGAGCACGATTTGCTTACGCAAGCCCTGCTGGTCATAGCCGCGCGGCGGCCCCGACAAGAGTCGCTCATCGATCGAGAAGCGGTGCGGCCCGTTATGGGCCTCATTGGGTCCCGGCATCTTTCCGACCTTCGGATGGCGCGCCAACGCCGCCCTGCCCTCGGGTGAATCAAGGGCCTTGAGATTTTCCACCCCGGCTTCCCGGCTGGGCAGCGCGAGCTCGGAAATGCAGTCGAAGTCGACCGGCCCCATATACGTCTTCTCGACGAACATCCGCGAATAGCGTTCGAGGTAAGGGGCGGCGATGGACAGATAGTCCGGCCCGTGCTGCTCAATGTACCATTTGCGATAATCGGCGGTCGAAGCGTCGAGACGCTTCGATTGGAACACCAGCGACTTCAAGGTGGCGCTCGGCACATCGGCGTCCGGCGCACTCCAATTCTGGGTCTGCGCCACAGCGCTGGACGCCAGTAGGGCCGCCATTCCGGCAAGCGAATGCTGCAATATCGTGCGTCGATCGTACCTCATGCTGCCTCCCCAATTTCTTATCGAATGCCAAACGGAGTTCATCGCGCTCCCGTGACGATCTCCAGAAAGCGGTCGATCATGGCATTCACTTGTTCGTCCGCGATCATCTGGATGAAATGGCCGGCGCCCACCACTTGGCCCACGCGCCAGCTCGGTCCCAGGCTGGCTAGCGTTTCGGCGTCGGTGAAGGGGCGGTCAGCAAGCAGGAACAGCGCGGGAATCCGGCAACGCGCCGCCGCCGCGCCCGCGTCGAAGCCGAGCACGGCCTGCCGCATTGGCGCGCTCACATGCTCGGGCACCGCCAGCATCTCGTCGAGGATGCGCTCCTTGAGGGCGGGCGGGTCGTCGCGGCCAAACAGCCGGTCGCCCAGGAATTTCCGCCGCTCGGCCGGGGTCAGCTCCCGTCCCAGTTCGCCCACCTTGTTTGCCAGCGTGCGTACGCCGGAATCAAACAAGACGAGGCCGCTCAGGAAATCCGGCCGCGCGTCAGCCAGATGCAGCAGGTTGCTGCCCCCGAAACTGTGGCCCATCGCGATTGGCCGGCGAAGGCCCAGGGTCTCGCAAAGAAACACCAGGTCGTCATTGAACTCCTGGTTGGTATAGGCACTTTCGGGCTTGTCGCTCGCGCCGTGGCCTCTGAGGTCGACGGCGATCACGCGATGGCGCCCGGAGAGATGGCGGAACTGGGCCAGCATATGCGTATGGTTGCACTGCATCCCATGCACCAGAAGAACGGGCGGACGCCCCGCATTCTCTTGGCCGGCATTCTCCTGGCCCGCCTCGACATAGGCGAGACGCACACCTTCGCGAACGACGAACGCCACCATCTTCCCCGCCGAATCCTGTTCCCGGCCTCCCGGTTTCCTCTATAAGATAGCAAATCCGACCGGCGGGGCGAACCTCATCCCGCCTCAGAACGGGCCGGTTCAGAACGGGTGGGGAAGTGACTCAATCGACGATGCAGAGCGGGCAGCCCGGAACGCCGGGACCGGCAAAGCCGGGACTGCCGGCTGGCTGGCCGGGCGTCCTCACGATCGCCATAATGGTCTGCGGCCCGGCGATGAACGGTATGATGCTGACCATCGTGCTGCCGATCCTGCCCAACATCGCAAAGGACGTAGTCGGCGGACGCGACGTGCTGATCGCCATGCCAACGATGGGGATCGTTGCCGGGGGCGTCATCGCAGGCTTTCTGCTTGGTAGCGTTTCTGTTCGGACGCTCGTTGTATGGGCCATCGTTTCCGCGCTCACGGCCGCGGGCGGGCTTCTGTCCGGGCTTTTCGCGCATGCCTATTTCTATGTCATCGCGCTTTTGCCGGTCGCAATCACGATGGGCGGAATGCTTGCCTATCTGATTGCGCCGATTTCCTCCCGCACACTCATGCTGTCGACGGTCGCGCTGTTTGGAGTCGTCGGGCTTTCCGGGATGGTGCTGCAGGGCATCCCCCTTCTGGCGTCGCGATTCCTGATCGGGGTCGTGTCGACCTGCGCCGCCGCCTCCTCGATAACCATGATCGGGGAGCATATCCCGCAGAGCATCCGCCCGCGGGTGCTCGGCTTTCAAATGGCGGGCTCCTCGCTGATCGGCATCGTGGCGATGGTCACCTCCGGCAATCTCAATGACCGATTCGGCTGGCATGCGTCGTTTATCCTGTTCCCGGTCATCGCGTTCATCGTCCTCTCGCTCGGGATCCCGCTCATCCCCCGATCGGCGCGGCCGGCTTCGGGAGAAGCCATCCAAACTGTTGGCGGCAAACCCGCCTGGAAGCTGCTGCTCGACATGTGGCCGCTCTATCTCCTGCTGTTCGCGATGCATGCCACCGCCTACACTCCCAATTCGCAATCGACCTTCGTCATGGCGGCGAACGGTATCGATAGGGCCGGCATCCGCGCCTGGGTTCAAGCCACCAATCAGGCGGCAATCGTGCTGGCGGCGTTCAGCTATCCCCTGACCCGCCGCTTACTGGGAACACGATGGATTCCGGCTTTCTTCCTGACGATGATGGCGACGGGTCTTGTGCTGCTGGGCTCGTCGCACGGGATCGTCGTAGTCTGTGTCGCGCTGGCATTCCTTGGTACCGGCAACGGCACATTGTTCCCGCATCAGTCGAACCTGGTCCTGGCGCGCGCCGCGCCGGAGATCCGCGGGCGGGCCGTCGGGCTGATCTCCAGCAACCAGTTCCTGGCGGATTCGATCAACCCGTTCATCTTCCCGCAACTGGCCATCGCCGTCGGCGGATTGCACAACGCGATTATCACGGTCGGCCTCGTGGCGGGAGTCGGCGCGCTGGCTGCGTTCGCTTATGGCAGCCGCGCGACCAATATGGCAGTGCCAGAAGGCGCCAAGGGCTTTGGCCATTAGCCAGGTGGAACACCGGATGAGGACCGCCGCGGTGTTGAGCCTCAGCCTGCTGACTGCGGCGGCGCCGGCCGGAGCATCGACCCTGCTGCTCACCTGTGGCGGAACACGGCTCAGCATCGATATCGGCGTTCCCGTGGTGACGGTCCACTACCCGACCGGATTCAGCATCCAATACAAGAACGGCAGCGAGACGTCGTCCTATAAGTTCACCGACGGCTCCGCCACGCCCTATACGTCGACCCAGGTCGTGCGCGTGAGCGAAGCCGAAATCGCATTCTCGGATCGCACGCGCACCGGCCAGTCGGACAGCGTGGTCGAGAATGTGATCAATCGGAAAACATTAGTGTGGCGAGCCGACGAGAACGGCAAGGTGCGCGATACGAAATGTGTCTGGGCGTCAACGCCGCAAGCGGCTCCTTGAAGATCAGGGCCAGCGTCGTAGCAAAGCGCCGAGCCGCCTGATCCCCTCCGCCGCCCGATCCTCCGCGGTTTGCGGAAAAGCCAGACGGATGCTGTTGAGCCGCGGCGCCGTGGGAAAAAAGGATTTCCCTGCCACCACGGCCACCTTTTCCTCTTCGAGCGCCCGAGGGGCAAACATACGGCCGTCGATGCCCGGCGGCAGTTCCACCCAGACATACATCCCGCCCTCTGGCCGGGTCCAGGTAACGCCGGCCGGCATATGCGCCGCCAGCGCGACCAGCACCGCATCTCGCCGCCGGCGATAGAGGTCGCACACGACCGGAATGCGGGCACCCAGGATTGTGTCGGCCAGATCCATCATCAGCATCTGGTTGAAGGTGCTGGTATGCAGGTCGCTCGCCTGCTTGAGCAGCATCAGCTTATGCACCACCGGCGCCGGCCCGACGATCCAGCCGATCCTGAGCGACGGTACGATCACCTTGGAAAACGTCGAAGTGTAGATCACGCGGGCCGCATCGATCCCGCCCGACCGCGCGCAGTCGAGCGCGAGCAGCGACGGCACCGGCTCGCCGTCATAGCGCAGCTTTTCATAAGCGCTGTCTTCGACCAGCGGCAGGCCGCGGCGATCTGCCTGATCCAGCAGGGCCAGCCGCTCCTCGCCAGTCAGGCAAGTGCCCATCGGATTCTGGAAATCCGGCATCAGGTAGGCGAGCTTGGCAGGCATGGCGCCCGGGTCGGCCAGTTCTTCCACCGTGCCATAAGACGCCTCACAGGCGTCGAAGGCACGGATGGCGCCAATATAGGTTGGCACCTCGACCAGCACGCGGTCGCCGGGCGACAGGAACAGCCGCCCGATCAGGTCCAGCCCTTGCTGCGAGCCCGAGGTCACCAGGATGTTGTCGGGACCGCAGGCGACGCCCAGCGTTCCCATATACCGCGCCAGCCATTCCCGGAACGGTCTCCAGCCGCCACTTTCGGAATATTGCAGCGCCACCCGCGCGGCTGTCGGGTCGCCCAGGATGCGCCGGCTGGCCGCGTCGACCGCCTCGACCGGAAACACCGCGGGGTCCGGGATGCCGCCTCCGAAGGAGATCACATCCAGCTGCCCCATCAGCCGCGCCTGCTCGCGCACATCCGACGCCACGATGCGTGCGACGCGGCTGGCGTAAAGGGAGAACCAGTCGGTCATCGGGATGATTCCCTCGCCCCGGCGAGGAGAGGGGCCATCACCCGAACTTGAACAGACGCTGGGCGTTCTTGTGCAGGATCAGGTCGCGCTCGGACGGGGACACACCCGACATCGATGCCTGGATGGTGCGCCACGAATAAGGCCAGTCGGCGCTGATATGCGGATAATCGCTCGACCACAGGATGCGCTCGGCGCCAACATACTGCCGGTTTTGCAGACCGAACGTGTCGGTCATGTAGCCGAAATGGAAATGCTGCTCGATATATTCCCGCGGCGCCCGCTCGAGCCCGAACCGGCTCGTCGGTTCCAACCGCATATAGTTGTTCTCGATCTGCTCCTTCACGTACGGCACCCAGCCGAAATCGACCTCCGCGAAGAACACGTCGAGATTCGGATAGCGATCGAACACGCCGGCGAAGATCATCTCGATCATGCGGTTGGGCGCATCGAAGAACCGGCCATAGCCCGGCAACTTGGCCTTGTGCGCACCCGGCAGGTTGAGCGACAGCGCGACATGGATGGACAGCGTCATGCCGCGGCCGCTCAAGGCGTCCCACACCGCGTCGTCCTCCGGCTGGATCGCCAGCGTGCCGTTCGGCCAGGCGCCGATCGCGATCGTGCGCATGCCCGGCCGGTCGAGCACCCGGTCCATTTCGGCCAGCACCGCCTTCGGGCCGCCCAGTGTCGGCATCAGCGCAGCGCCGCAGAACCGGTCCGGCGCGCTAGCGACGAACTCCGACAGCCAGTCATTATAGGCGCGGATCAGCTCGAGCTGGAACGGTTCGTCCCGGTTGGCGAAGATGGCCTGCGACAGGCGCGGGGTCGGAAACAGGACTTCCGCGTCGACATTGTCGCGGTCCATCTCTTCCATGCGGGCCTTGGGGTCGTACCCGCCCGGACGGATATCCGCGAACCGCACCCAGCCCTTCATCGCTTCAGGCGCGAGGCCGGCGCAGTTGTTCCAGCCGAAATTGACCGGGTCCTTGACGCCCTCGATGAGCCAGGCGTCCCCTTCTGGGAACGCCTGCATCCTGGGCGCGCGATCGCGGTATCCGGGCGAAACGCGCGTGGTCCACAAGTCACCCGGCTCGGTGACATGCCCGTCGGAATTGATCAGCCGGTACTGCCGCGAATTGCGATTGAGCAAATCCATTCCCCGAGCTCCGTTTTTTATGAGCGACGTGTCAGATGCCTATCTTATATAAGATTGAGAGAACAACACGCAACACCGAATGTTGACTCGCGCTCGATGGTAAAGCGCAAGCGAAACCCATCGAGACGATCGGGACTACGCCCGCTCCCAGATCGCCGCGATGCCCTGGCCGCCGCCGATGCACATGGTGACGAGGCCGTAACGCGCCTGGGTACGCTGCAGCTCGTACACGATCTTCACCGTGTTGATCGCGCCGGTGGCGCCGACGGGGTGCCCCAGCGAAATGCCGCTGCCGTTCGGATTGACCTTGGCCGGATCAAATCCCAGCTCCCGCGATACGGCGCAGGCCTGGGCGGCGAACGCCTCATTCGATTCGATGGCATCAAGGTCCGCAATCGTAAGGCCGGTCCGGGCCAGCGCCGCCTTCGTTGCCGGCACCGGGCCGATGCCCATGTAGGCCGGGTCGACGCCGGCATGGGCATAGCCGACCAGCCGCGCCAGGGGATTCAACCCGTGCGCCTTCACCGCCTCGCCGCTGGCAATCACCAGCGCGGCCGCGCCATCATTGATGCCGGAGGCGTTGCCCGCCGTTACCGTGCCGCCTTCCTTCTTGAACGCCGGCTTCAGCGCCTGCATGTCCTCGAATTTGGCGTCATGGCGCACATGCTCGTCCTCGGCGAACACCGTAACGCCCTTCCGAGTCTTGAGCTCGATGCCGACGATCTGTTCTTTGAACCTTCCTTCCCGGATCGCCGCCGAGGCCCGGCGGTTGCTCTCTAGCGCCAGCGCATCCTGGTCTTCCCGCGTGATCTGGTAGCGCTCGGCCACGTTCTCCGCGGTGATGCCCATATGCATGCGCCCGAAGGGGTCGTTGAGCGCGCCCAGCATCATGTCGACCATCTGCGCGTCGCCCATGCGGCCGCCCCAGCGCATCGCAGGCACACTATAGGGCGCACGGCTCATGCTTTCCGTGCCCCCGCCGACCGCGATCTCGCAGTCGCCCAGCAGGACGGATTGCGCGGCCGAGATGATCGCCTGCACGCCCGAACCGCACAGGCGGTTGACGGTCAGGGCCGGCGTTTCGACCGGGATGCCAGCGTTGACCGCTGCGACGCGGGAGACATACATGTCCTTGGGCTCGGTATGGATCACCTGCCCGAAGACGACATGTCCGACATCCGCCGGCACCACGCCGCTGCGCGACAGCGCCTCTTTCGTGACCTTGGCCGCAAGCTCGCTCGGCGACACGTCCTTGAGCCCGCCGCCAAATTCGCCAATCGCCGTACGCACGGCGGAGACGATGAATACCTCACGCATGAAAGCCTCCCAAAAATCGATAAACTCAGAAACACCTATCGGCGCTGAGGATCAAGCCGTTGAACGAGTGTTCAGAAGGATTCTTCCGGCATGGTCGCGGCCACCTCGTTATGCGACGCAACCAAGGCCAGCTGCGCCTCCGCCTTTGGCAATTCGGCCTCGATGAAGAAGCGGCAGGCCCTGAGCTTGCCCTCACACCAGGCTGGGTCGGCATCAGCGGGCAGCGCCAATATCTGGTCCAGCCAGAGCCAGCCAACAACAACGTGGCCGAAGGCCGACAGGAAAAGCGACGCGTTGTCGAGCGTCGAGTCACGGGCCGATGCACCCTGCCGGGGCGACGGCTCCATAAGCGTCGCCGCGAGATTGCAGACTTGTTGCCAAGCCCGGTCGATCCGTCCCGCAAGATCGGTCAAATCATCTCGCGCAAGAGCCCGAGCCACCGTCCCGCTCACTTCCTCCCCCAGCATCCTCAGCGCCACGCCCTCGTCGCGCAGGATCTTGCGGCCCAGCAAATCCATCGCCTGGATGCCGTGCGTGCCTTCGTGAATCGGGTTCAGCCGATTGTCACGATACGTCTGCTCGACATCGAAATCCCGGGTGTAGCCATAGCCGCCATGGACCTGGATCGCGAGATCATTGGCGGCGAGCCCGAACTCCGATGGCCAGCTCTTGGCGACCGGCGTTAGCAGGCCCAGCAGCGCGGCGGCGCGGGCACGGCTTGCCTTGTCAGCCGCCACCAGTTCCCGGTCGACCAGATGCGCTGCGTACAGGACCAGCGCCAGCGCCCCTTCGGCGAACGCCTTCTGGGTCAGCAGCATCCGCTTGACGTCAGCGTGCGCGATGATCGGCCGCTGCGGCAGCGCCGGGTCCTTCACGCCAGCCGGCCGGCCCTGCAGCCGCTCCCGCGCATACGCCAGCGACTGGCGATAGCCGCGCATGGCGAGTGCCGCGGCGCCCAGCCCGATCGCGATCCGCGCCTCGTTCATCATGTGGAACATGATGGCGAGCCCCTGCCCCGGCTCGCCCACCCGCCAGCCGACCGCTCCCTCCGCCCCAAAGGGGCGACAAGCTGAGCCTTCGCCGAAATTGAGCAAGCAGTTGGGAATGCCGCGATAGCCCATCTTGTGGTTCAGGCCCGCCACCGAGATGTCGTTCCGTGTCCCGTCCGGCAGCCGCTTGGGCACGATGAACAAGGTGATGGCGCCGGTGCCGGCCGGCAGCCTGCCGTCCGCGCCTTGTATCTTCCCCAGTACCAGATGAATGATGTTGTCGGTGATGTCGTGGTCGCCGCCTGAGATCCACATCTTGTTGCCGGTCAGCCGATAGCGATGGCCGAGCGCATCCTCCCCATCGGGCACCGCGCGGGTCAGGATGTCGGCCAGCGAGGAGCCGGCCTGCGGCTCCGACAGGCACATGGTGCCGAGCGATCGGCCTTCAATCTCCGGCACGGCGAAGGCGGTGCGCTGTGCCTCGGTGCCGAATTTGATCAGCACCCGGGCATTGCCCGCCGTGAGCATCGGATAGGCGGCGGTTGCCACGTTCGCCGCCATGAACCGCGCCATCGCCGCGGCGTCGACGACGTGCGGCAGCCCGAGCCCGCCATGCTCGGGCGCGAACGACGCCGCGAACAGTCCGGCCTTGGCATAGGCCTCGATCGCCGCCTTGACCTCCGGAAGCACCTTCGGCTCACCGTCCACCAGCCGGGGCTCGACCTGGTCGGCCTTCTTGTAATGGGTCGCGAACAGTTCGCCGGCCATCCGGTCCGACAGCTCCAGAACCGCATCGAACGTCTCCCGCGAATGGTCGGCGTAGGCGGGGTGGCTGGTCAGCGCCTCGGCCTTCAGCCAGTCATAGAGCCAAAAGGCAAGGTCGCGCGCCTCGATGAAGGAAGTCACTGGAATAGCCGTAAAAAAACAAAGCGAATCCCCCCTTGAGGGGGAGGTCGGCGGTGCGAAGCGCAGACGGGTGGGGGGTACTGACCACGCAAGCTCGTTGCCATCGAGAAGGCCGCACCACACCCCCCACCCGGACCCGCTGACGCGGGTCCGACCTCCCCCTCAAGGGGGGAGGCGGCACATGAGGATGCAAGCTTCGCCACCATCAAATAACCGTGGCGCCGCCGTCGATCGCCAGGATCTGGCCGGTGATGTGGCCCCCGGCGTCCGACGCGAACAGGATCGACGCGCCCTTGAGGTCGTTCGGACCGCCGAGCTTGCCCAAGGGCGTATGCTCGACCACCATCGTCTCGATCTTTTGCAGGATCACCGCCGTCAACTTCGACGGGAAGTAGCCCGGCGCCAGAGCATTAACCGTAATGCCGTACCGCCCCCACTCGGCCGCCAGCGCCCGCGTGAAGTTGACCAACCCGCCCTTCGCGGCCGCGTAGCCGATCATCCCGCCCATCGCCACATGATGGCCCTGCAGCCCCTCGACCGAGGCAACGTTGATGACCCGCCCGCGACGCGCCGGGATCATCCAGCGCTTGCCGATCGCCTGAGTCAGCAGGAACGGCCCGGTGAGGTTCAGCGCCACCACCTTATTCCACCCGTCGATCGGGTAATCCTCCGCCGGTGCACCCCAGCTGGTGCCGGCGTTGTTCACCAATATGTCGACGCGGTCATATTTCCCGGCGACCCACTCAACGAAACCATTGATGGTCTCGGCTTTGCTGAAATCGCCCGCAAAAGCGCCGGCGTTGACATCCAGACGCGACAGGTGCGCGACCGCCTCGTTCAGCTCGTCCTGCTTGCGCGCGGTCAGGATCACCGTCGCGCCGAACTCGCCCAGCGCCTCGGCGATCTGCAGGCCCAGCCCGCGCGATCCACCGGTCACGACGGCAACCTGGCCGGACAGGTCGAACAGCGATTTCAATGAAGCGAATGTATCTGTCATGGCTTGCACTTCCCGCGAAGCGGTGGTTTTTGCGGAGGTGACCATCGCAGTTCCTGTCCGACAACTCAACAGCCCGGGCCGGATCGGTCCTATACAACCAGCAGAGGCTTCACCGCGTGAGCGACACCGAAACCACCGAAATCCGCAGCGGCCACGCCATCGATGTGCCCCGGCTGACCACGTACCTGGCGGCAAATCTCCCCGGCTTCTCCGAGCCTCTGACGGTCCGGCAGTTCAAGGGCGGCCAGTCGAACCCGACCTATCTCCTGACGACGCCGGACGCGCGCTACGTGCTGCGCAAGAAACCGGCCGGGCAGTTGCTGCCGGGGGCGCATATGATCGAGCGCGAATACCGCGTGATCAAGGCGCTTGCCGGCAGCGACGTCCCGGTGCCGAACGTGCCGCTGCTCTGTGAGGACCCCGAGATCATCGGTACGCCATTCTACATCATGGATTTCCTGGAGGGCCGGGTGTTCCGCGACCCCGCCCTGCCTGAGCTGCCGGCGAGCGAGCGCGGCGCGGTCTACCGCGCGATGGGCAAGACCTTGGCACGGCTGCACGCGGTCGACTACCAGGCAGTCGGCCTCGAGGGCTTCGGTAAGCCGACCGGCTATCTCACCCGCCAGATCGCGCTGTGGAGTCGGCAGTACGAAGCCGGCAAGACGCATGACATCCCCTCGATGGAGCAGCTGATCGCCTGGCTGCCCAAACACGTGCCGGCCGGCGAGCGGACCGCCATCTCGCATGGCGACTATCGCATGGAGAACCTGTTCTTCCATCCTACGCGGCCGGAAGTCCTGGCAACCTTGGACTGGGAACTGGCGACCCTCGGCCACCCGTTCGCCGACCTCGCCTATAACTGCATGATCTGGCACTTGCCCGCCGATACGCCCAATGTGCCAGGCCTGCTCGGCCGCGACCTCAAGGCGCTCGGCATCCCGTCGGAAGCCGAATATCTAGCCGAGTATTGCGCGGCGGCCGGGCTCGAGACGCTCCCGGATTACCATTTCTACCTTGCCTTCGCCTTCTTCCGCTTCGCGGCCATCGCCCAGGGCATCTATGCCCGCTGGCAGGCCGGCAACGCGAGCGCGCCCAATGCCGAGCAGGTTGGCCTGCTGGCCGCCCCGCTGGCTGATCTGGGTTGGGAAGCGGCGCAGAGCGGTGGTTAGTGACAATCAACTAACGGGGAATCATGGCCGAGCTCAGCATCGAGACTCCACACCATTCCTTGAACGCCACTCTCGCCACGCCGGCCGGCGCCGGACCGTGGCCTGGCATCATCGTGCTTCACGACGTATTCGGCATGACGCCGGATCTCCGCCGCCACGTCGACTGGGCTGCCGCCTCGGGCTATCTCGCGGTGGGACCAGACCTCTATTCCTGGGGCGGCAAGATGCGCTGCATGATGGCGACCTTCAAAAGCCTGCAGGAGCGCAAGGGCGCGGCCTTCGACGACATCGACGCCGTCGCCGGCTGGATGCGGGAGCGGCCCGACTGCACTGGTAAAATCGGCGTCACCGGTTTTTGCATGGGGGGCGCCTTCGCACTGTTCACCGCCGCCGGTCACGGCTTCGACGTGTCGGGCGTGAATTACGGGATGGTGCCGCCAGACGTAGACCAAGTGACCAAAGGCGCCTGCCCGATCGTCGCCAGCTTTGGCGCCAAGGACCGCACAATCAAGGGCGGCGCGGCGAAGCTGGAAAAGGCGCTGACCGCCAATCGTATCCCCCATGACGTGAAGGAATACCCGGATGTCGGCCATTCCTTTTTCAACAACCACGATTCGCTGGCCTTCAAGTTGCTGGGCGGCCTGATCGGCGGCTTCTATCACGCGCCGACCGAAGCAGATGCGCGGGCCCGGATATTGAACTTTTTTGGTCGCTATCTTGCTTAGCAAAGCGAAACGCGCGCACGACACTCGTATTCCTTTTCAGGTGTGAGCGTCGGCAAATTCCCGCCTGAAGTCCAATATTTGCTGCCGCAATGGCCCTATCGGTCGCGTCAATCGCCGTAGGTAATGCTACCTACGGGTTATCCGACTCTATTCAGAACCGCACATCGTGAATAATATCGAAAAAGCAGGTCTAATACCGGCGAGTTGACAACCCGTGAGCAATGGATCGCTTTCTTCGCTGGTTCTACCGATATTGACAAAGGGCCAATTTTCGGCCTGCCTGAAAGGCAAAAAGCAGATGAATTCTGGTACCAAGCTTCAACGTCAAACGGACAGTACAATCAGACCACGGATTCTCATCGTGGAGGATACGGTAGCGGTTGCGGAAAACCTGAGTTTGGCATTGAATGCCGGCGGGTTCGACACCTGTGTCACTCTTACCGGCAGAGAGGGATTGCGTCAGGCGGCGGATTTTCATCCGGATATCGTGCTGATCGATCTCACCTTGCCCGATATTGATGGCTACAACGTGGCGCGGGAATTGCGCAGTGCCGGTCGTGCGCCCTGCCCGATGTTGGTGGCATTGAGCGGCCGACCGAGTGACGACCAGGAAGGCGCCCGACTTTTCGATCATCAGCTGGTCAAACCGGTGCGCTTGGCGACCTTGCTATCCCTTTTCGCCCCTTATCGGCAGGCATGACGCGCGCGATAGCTGGCGAGCGCACCGCCGAACGGTTCACTTGGCACATACTGTCTGCCGCCCTCGACTGGATTCCACCAGGTTCGATCAAAGCCTATCTGGTGGCGCTGGCAATTGTCGCTGCGGCAACCGCGTTGCGCCTTGCTCTCCCGGACTGGATCGCGGCTGACCATTTCGTCACCCTGGTTCCGGCGATCATGCTGTCCAGCATTCTTTGCGGCCCGGGAGCCGGTACATTCTCGGTTCTGTTGTCGGCCCTGGCCGCGGATTATTTCCTTTTTCTCCCGCTCTTCTCCCTTGATGTCTGGAGCGCGAGAGACCGTGTCGCTCTCGCGACGTTCGTCGTGATTGGGGAGGCGATCGTATTGGTGGCCGGCGCCATGCGCTCGGCGGTAGGCCGGCTTCAGGAGGCAAACGCTGCACTGCGCGTCACCTTTGAATCGAGTCCGGATGCCGTGCTTGTCGCCGATGCGGCGGGAACCATTGTGGCTACGAATAAGCTGACCGAACAGTTCTTTGGTTTTGCGCGGGAGGAACTGATCGGCCGACCGGTCGAGATGCTGTTGCCGGTTCGGGCGCGTCAGCGGCATGTCGCCCTGCGCCCTGCGTTCCGGGCGGACAATAAACCCCGTGAGATGGGGGCGGGCATCGCGGTACTGGGGCGTCGCCGGGACGGCGAAGAGTTTCCGGTCACGATCCGACTCGGCCCGATCCGGCGTCGCGGCAAGCCGATGGTCATCGCCACGATCCGGGATCTCTCAGTGGAAAAGGCCATGCTTGCGGCGCTTGCGGACAATGCTCTGCCCGACGCATTGTTTATCCACAATCACGCCGGCCGATTCATTCAAGTCAATCAAGGTGCATGCGAGAGCACCGGCTATTCGAGAGAAGAGCTGCTCTCCATGGCCGTGCCCGATGTGGACCAGGATTTCGATCTCCAGCGCGCCCAGGCGGAATGGAATCGGTTCAAACCTGGGGAACGCGCGACACTCTACGGCCACCACCGCCGCAAGGATGGCAGCACCTTTCCAGTCGAGGTGAATTTCGGCGTCCTGGGAGACACGAATCAGCGGCTTTATATTGCAATCGTGCGCGACATAACCAAGCGCATGAAATTGGACGAACGGATCCGACACCTGCAGAAGGTCGAACTTCTAGGGCAGCTCACAAGCGGCGTCGCGCATGATTTCAACAATGTGATGGCCGCCATCGTGACCAGCTTGGAATTGGCGCAATTACAGGTTGGGCTATCGCCCGCCGTCCAGCAGTTGATCGACAGTGGCTTGTCCGCTGCTTTGTCCGGAGCGCGGCTATCCCATCGTCTGCTGGCCTTCGCCCGTAAGCAGCCGGTGAAGATCGAGCGGCTGAACGTGAACGAGGTCATCTCCGGCATGGTTGACTTGCTGGGTTCCACATTGGGTTCGGCCGTCAAGATCGAGCTTCGCCTGGCGGCCGATATCTGGCCGGTAGCCACCGATCGCGCGCAAATCGAGGGGGCGCTGATGAATTTGGCGGTCAACGCCCTGGATGCGATGCCAGAGGGGGGCAAACTCACGATCATGACGGCGAACCGTCAGGTCAAAGATCCCGCGTCGGTCGACCGGCACGCGCTTCCGGCTGATTATGTCGTCACGACAGTGACCGATACAGGCATTGGCATGACCCCAGAAGTCCTGCGCCGCGCGTTTGAACCGTTCTTCACCACCAAGACCGAAGGCCGCGGGACCGGGCTTGGATTGAGCATCATCGAAGGATTCGCCAAGGAATCGGGCGGCTTCGTATCTATCGAGAGCCAGCCCGGCCAGGGCACCACGGTCAGCATCTCCTTACCACGCACCGATTCCGGTGGATCATCCATAGCTCGTGACGCGACCGAGTCCGGCCTTCCGCGTGGGAAGGAAACAATCCTGGTGGTTGAGGATGTCGCCGAACTGCGCAGCGCGGCAGTTGGCCTGATCGGGAGCCTCGGTTACCGCACGTTAGTCGCCCCCGATGCGTCGGCAGCGTTGGTGCTTCTTGATGACCATCCTGAGATCGATCTGGTGTTCACCGACATCGCAATGCCGGGCGGTCTGCGCGGTGACGACCTGGCACGCCGGATCCAGGCCTCATCTCCCCGCGTCAAGATACTGCTGACGTCGGGACATCCGCCCCAACAGGGCTCGGAGCCGACCGCTCTCACCGAATTTCCGCTGATCACCAAGCCGTACCGGGTCAAGGACCTGGCCTTAGCGTTACGCGGAATCCTCGAACCCGAACGAATTTCGTAGCGCCGGACGCCAGCCTTCATCGCGTGACGGCGTGCAGCGTCCCAGGATGCCGAGTGCACGGCATTAATCCTTCCGTCCTCAATCAAGGCGCTGCAAAGCGGACCTCGGCGACCGGAAAGCCTTCGAAACGCGCGGTTACGCAGGCGCCCGGAGCATGGAACGTCAGCCCCGTCCATGAGCCGGTCGTGACCACGGCGCCCGTCTCGATGCCGCCGGCGGCGCGGACGACCTCGGAATTGGCCAGCCACACGATAAGCCGCATCAGGTCGCTGCCGCCCGGATTGCTGCCCACGGCTTCCCGCTGCTTCACACCGTCCACGTCCATCACGACGCCCAGCGTCGCGAACATGCCGGGCTCCCAAGCCGCGACCGGCTGGCCGACTACGAGCCCACCATGCACGCCGAGATCGGCGAGCACGGAGAGCGGGTCCAGCGCGGGGTAGCCGGCGAGGCGGGGGCTGACCACCTCGATCGCGGTTTGGCAGGTCGCGATCGCCGCCATGACCTCGTCTCGGTCATACGGTGCTTCGCGCGGCGGCAAGCTTCGGCCGAACGTGAAGCTGATCTCGCACTCCGCCCCATGCCGAGGCGTTGCAACAACGGCCGGCGACGGCCGGATGCCCGATGCCGGCAGCGGGCTCGCCGCCGGGGTCGACTCGGCATTGGCGGCACCCACCTTCCAGCCCCCGACCGGACCGATAGCCCGCATCGTCGCCATCTGGACGGCGATCGCCTCCTCCAGCGTTTTCGGCCGAAGATCGTCCGGCAGATCGCTCTTCGGCTCGGCGCCCTGTCGGCGCAGGCCGAGGAGAAATGCGGCGGCCGCTTCCGCCTGGGCATTATCCGTCAATTCGCGTCACCTCTTGATCGGGACCGGGTGGTCTTTGGTCTTCATCAGCACGGTCATGACGCCGACCTGGATCACCTCGTCGCGCTGGTTGATCACTTCGAACGCAAACTTGACCACGCCCGCCCCCGGCTTCGAGCTCTTGCGCGCCTCAGCCGGCGTCACGCGTGCATAGATCGTGTCGCCGATCATGACCACGCCCTTGAAGTCAAAATTCAGGTTGAGCAGCGCAATCACGCCCTCGCCCAGGAGGTTCAGCTGGGTCAGGAGCCCGATCGCAGTCGACATGGTCAGCGTGCCATGCGCGATGCGGCCGCCGAACTGCGTCTTGCTGGCATAATGCGCGTTGGTATGGATGGGCGTGAAATCGCCCACCAGCCCAGCGAAGATATTGATGTCGCACTCGCCGATCGTACGCCCGGGGGAGAGCGGGAACGGCACTCCGATCTCGAACTCCTCGACATAACGGCTCATCAGATCCCCTCATCCATTGGTTTTGCGGCCTTACCCTCAGATCAGGCGCGCATGCGTCTTCTTGCGCCAGACCAGCCGATAATATCCAGCTTGCAGTGCGAACATCACGACATACGCCACCGGATAGGCAATCCAGACGCCGTCCAGTCCGATCTTGTGGCTGAGCCGCCAGGAAACCGGTACCTGGACGCCCCAGATCGCGAAGATCGAGAGCGTCGTCGGCCAGAAAACCGATCCGCTGGAGCGCATCACACCAGTCAATACCGACACCAGGCCATAGACCAGGAAGCTCCACAGCGTGATCCGCACCAGACTGTCCGCCACGTCGACCACGGCGGCGTCGGTGATGGACCAACCCAGGATCGTCCGGGAAAAACCATAGACCAGGATCACCAGGAAGCCGGTGATGATGAATTGCAGCTCCACGCCGGTCCGGGTGATGCGCCCCAGACCCGCGCTGTCGCCGCGGCCGATCGCCTGCGCCCCAAACACCGAGGCCGCGATGCCGATCGACACTGCCGGCAGCTGGACATAGCTCCACACCTGCAGCACCGCGCCATAGGCCGCCGTGGCGCCGGACCCGAAACTGTTAACGAAGGACATCACAGCCATCTCGGATAGCGCGATCAAGGTCACCTGCACGCCAGTCGGCACCCCGATCTTGATCAGGAGGAAGAACAGCTTCCAGTCGATCCTGAGCTGCCTCAGCAGCACGCGGTCAGGCGCCAGCGGATGGCGCTTCCACAACAGATACGCCGCCAGCCACAGCACCGTGGCGAAGAACGAGAAGACCGTCGCATAGGCGCCGCTGACCACGCCCAGCCTGGGGAGGCCGCCCCACCCACGGATCAGCGCGATGGTCAGGGTGATGCCGATCAGATTCTGCACCAGCAGCGCCAGGAATGGCGTACGCGCATCGCCGACGCCGCGCGTTATCGTGGTATAGATGATGAAGATGAAGAGCAGCGGCACTGAGTAGAGGAAAACCCGCGCATACTCGGTCTCATCCGCCAGGACATCAGCCGGCGTGCCCAGCAGCAGCAGCATCTGCTGGATGAACGGGCCGCCGAAAAGCGCGATCAAGAGGCCGAGCGCGATCGACACGCTGAGCGTCGTGCCCGCCACCGCTTTTACCCGCACCAGCTCGTTCGCGCCATAGGCCTGCCCGATCAGGACGCTCGCCCCCGATCCCAGGCCGATGACGAACGATATCAACAGGAACAGGACCGGAAAGAAGCCCGAGACTGCCGACAACGCATGCACGCCCAGCATCTCGCCCAGCACGATGCTGTTCAGCGTCCCGGACAGCAGTTGCAGCGCATTCGTCGCCATCATCGGCATCAGGAAGATGATAAAGGTCTTCCAGAGCGACCTCGTGGCGGGAGCCGCGCGGGCGGTCGATATCGTAGCAGTCTGCATGGGCTGTTCCGGACGGCGATCATCATCGAGGGCCGTACGGTCGGTTCACCCTAAATCTTTCTGGTGATTGCCGATTCAACTTGGCCGCGGGAGCACCTTAAGGGTTTTGTTGGCGGGATGAAACTAAAATGGTGCGGTGCAATCGCGACCAACCGGCCCGCCATTGCGAGGAGCCGCAGGCGACGAAGCGATCTATGGTTCCGCACGCGGAGGCGCGGACTGCTTCGCGTCGCTGGCAATGACAATCCGCAAAAGCGCAACTCTGGCCGAGAGCAGGGGGCTGCCCCTACTCCCACACGTCCGGCGTCACCACCGCCCGGCCGCGCAGCGCGCCGCTATCGAGCCGGGCATACGCATCCTCAACCCGACTAAGCGGGAAATACTCGACCTCGTTGCGCACCAGTCCGGCCTCCACCAGCGCGATCACCTCGCGCAGATCCTGGATCGTGCCGCCCTGGAACGTAAACAGCTCGCCGTCCTTGGGCAGAAAATGCCAGAGTGGCTGGTTGATCTTGCCGCCGCCGGCGCCGACCAGCGCGAAGGAGCCGGTCTTGCGCGTGGCCGACAGCCCCTGCTCCACACTCAAATCGTTGCCGACGAAATCGAGCACCGCCTCCGCGCCCAAGCCGCCGGTCCCCGCCTGGATGGCGGCCGCGGTGTCCGCATCAACACCCTCCAGCACCTCGTGCGCGCCCAGTTCCAGCGCCAGCGCGCGACGGGACGGATTGATGTCAATCGCGATCACCTTGGCCGCGGTCATCACGCGCAGGAACTGGACGGCGAAACAGCCAAGCCCGCCGGCACCCAGCACGACCGCAGTCGTCCCGGGCATCAGTTTGGGCAACACGCGTTTTACCGCATGATAGGCGGTGGCGCCGGCATCGCTGAGGGGCCCGGCGTCGCGCGGATCGAGCCCGTTCAGCCGGATCACCGCTCGGGCGCTGTCGACCAGCACGAACTCCGCAAGCCCGCCGTCCCGCCCATAGCCGCGCCCGGCATGCGCCTCGACGCAGGCATTGTCGTCCCCCGCCAGGCAGAAGACGCACTGCCCGCAGGAATGGGCGGATACCAGCACCACCGGATCGCCGACCGCGAGCCCTTTCACTCCCTCCCCCAGCGCGTCAACCAACCCACCGACTTCATGCCCCAGCGTAAACGGCATGTTCCAGCCCGCCATGCGGCCGGCGCTTTCGGGCATTTGCATCATGCCGATATCGGAATGGCAGAGCCCGGCGCCAGCCACCTTGACCAGCACTTGCCCCGGTCCCGGTTCCGGCCGCGCCACGTCGACCAGCCGCGGCTTCTGCGCCCATTCGACCAGGCGATACGCCTTCATCATGCCCATGACCTTCCCCTTCGGCTTGTTCTTTGTGCCTTGTCCCTTTTACCGTGTCGGCCGCGTCAACCCAAAGGCGAAAGACAGCCAATGAGCGTTCCCCAGCTTTATACTTACTTCCGCAGCTCGGCGGCCTATCGCGTGCGAATCGCGCTGGCGCTGAAGAACGTGGCGTACGAGGCGCATCCGATCCATCTCGTGCGCGACGGCGGAGAGCAGAATCGGCCGGATTACCGGGCGCTCAACCCGCAAGGCCTGGTACCGACCTTCGTCGAGGATGGCATCGCGCTTGGCCAGTCGTTGGCGATCATAGAGTATATCGACGCGCTCCACCCCATCCCACCCCTGTTGCCGGAAGAGCCTGCGGCCAAGGCCGCGGTGCGCGCGATGGCGGAAATCGTCGCGTGCGACATTCATCCCGTCAATAATCTGCGGGTACTCAATTATCTGCGCCGCGAATTCGGAGCCGACGACGACGCGGTGAACCGCTGGTACTGCCACTGGATCATCGAAGGGCTGGGCCCGCTAGAAATACTGGCGACGCGGCACGGGCGAGGTTTCTGCTGGGGCGACAGCATCACCTTGGCCGATCTCTGCCTCGTGCCGCAGCTCTATAATGCACGCCGCTTCGGCGTCGACCTCGCGCCGTACCCGACGCTAACGGCGATCGACGCACGGTGCCGGGCGCTGCCTGAGTTCGTTGCGGCAGCGCCCGAGAACCAACCGGATGCGGCTTAGCGGTCAGCTCCGGTCGTACACGTCCGTATAGTCGGCATTGTGACCCTTGCCGTCGGACTCGGTGCCCTTGCAGCTCATCTTGTTACCGCCGGCAGTGACCATGCAGGACCAGCTGTCCGATCCGCCGTCGGGGCTACGGAACACGGCTTTCAGCTGATCTCCCGCCAGCGTGAAAGCGGCGGTCGTCTGGTCGCCCGCGCCGGTGACCCGCGTCGGCGTTCCGTCGGCCTTGCCGTCGAAACTTTCCTCGTGCTTCTGGCCTTGCGGGTCGACCGCGTCCAGTGTCCATTTCAGTCTGGCGTTCGACAGTTCGGTAATATTGAGCAGGATATCCTGCGCCGGCGGCTCGCCGGGAATGGTCGATGATTCGCTCTTGTTCCAATGCCACTTGCCGACAAAGGCAGCAGGGTCGGCGTGGGCACCGCACGCTGCGAACGCCACTATGCCGGCCGACAAGAGTGCCAGTCTGGGGAAATACATGGGAGCCGCTCCTCGTGCCGCGAAAGCCACCGACGGATCGCCGGGCGTATGCGTCTCTCCGCGGGTGACTCACCCGCGGAGAGAGTCACGGACGGGGACGGTTGTTCCTTCGCAACGGCTCAGTGCGGCATCGACAATGCCGCCTGGCTGCGCTCCTCGGTAATCGCGGCCTCGGCGAGATCGACTTGCCGCTGATCCGACGCCTGGTCATAGCGCGCGCGGTCGCGCTCGGAGAACTCTGCCGTCGCCGCCGCACGGAACGCGGCGAATTGCGGGTAGCACATCGGCGTGATCAGGGTCGCAAGGCCACTGGCATCGGCGCGTCCCGTGTCGGCGTATCGCGCCGCGTGGACCAGGCAAGCCTTGTAGACCCGCTCCGCGGCCGCCGCCTCGACGCTCGTCGGAACCGGCATCGGCGCCGGTTGCGCCTGAAGCGCCGTCCGCGACGTAGTGGGCGTACAGGCGCCAATCACGCCCGATGCTGCCACGATCCCCAGGAACCCAAGTATTTTATACATGGAACGCCGATCCCCATTCTTCCCCACCACCACTATTCCGCAAACCTCAGCGTTCCGCTAGAATATTTTTGCTCCAATCCTAGCCTAACGATAATGCTCCAGACCCGGGCAAGGATCGATCTGCCGCGATTGAGACCTTGGCGCCATAGCGGCATCCCGGCGGGCGTCCTCTGAATTTCACCACCAAGGCATGAAGAACACCAAGGAACAGCAGGAAGCCTCCTCGCTGCGCGGCCCCAAATCCACATATGAAAATGGCGGGTAACCGAAGCTCCCCGCCATTGCTCAAGTATCAGGCCGCGCGCTTACGGGTTGACTTCCCGCCAGTAGAGCGCGGCGACCGCGTCGATCGGGCTCGGCGTCGGCGGCAGGATTTGGCCCAGGGTCAGGTCGAACTCGTCATGGCTCGTCTCGTCACCCGGCTTCTTGTCGCCCGTGTAGGTATAAAGCGCATAGCCATTATATGACCATTGCTTGGTCCCGTCCGGGCGCTTCGCAATGCTCCAATAGCCGCTCGGCACGGCATCGTCCGGCGCCTTCACTGGCGGATAGACCTTGGCGCAGTCCGCCGGGCAGGTCAGCGCGCCCATCGCCTTGCCGAGCTGCGGGATGCCCTTCTGCCCGCCGCGCAGATTGAAGCCGCCGACCTGATAAATCGTCCGGTCGCGGGCATAGATGGTCATACCCTTGTCGTCGGTCAGGATATCCATGCCGCGGACGTTCTGGCCGATCTTGATGTTGGCCGGCTGGAAATAGCGCTCCGCCAAAGCGACGTGCCAGCGGGGGTCGGCCGAGCGGCCGTTGGCGTCACCCTTCTCGAGGTCAAGGTCATAGCTGTAGAGCGCCTGGCCCTGATAAGCCCATTGCCGCGTGCCGTCGGGCCGGCGGACAACCGTGAAGTCGCCAAGGTTGTTGGCGAGTTCGGCCGCGAGCACCGGGTGCCAGTGGTTAACGCAATTCGCCTCGTCGGCGGGCGCCGCCTGGGCTCCGCTCGGCGGCTTCGGCTGTGCACAGGCCGGAGCGTCGCCCTTGAGATCCCCGGCGAAGGCGTAGAGCGTATGCCCGCGTACGTCGACGAAAGGCTGCCCGCCGGCGGCGACAACCTCGGCGGTCGTGATGCCATCGGGCAGCGGCACGCCTTGCATCGCCTTGTTTAGCACGAAGTGCCAACCGTCGACCGAGTTGCCCTTGAAATCGCCGGCCTTCTTGTCTTCGGAATAGGTGTAGAGCGGCTTGCCATGGAACGCCCACTGCTTCGTGCCATCGTCGCGGGTGACGACCTGCCAGAAGCCGGAGGACTTGGCGTCGGCCGGCGCGGCCAGCGGCGGCCAAGCTTTGGCACAGTCGCCCGTGCAGACGGACTTGCCGGCGGGGTCCTTGTCGGAGGTGTAGAGCGTCATGTTTTTGACGTCGGCGATCACCTCATAGCCCTTGAAAGCGCCCATGACGCTCATCGCCTGAACGGCGCCCACGGTCTGGAAGGTGATGCCGACCGGCATGGTCGATGCCTCGACCACCTGCGGCTTGGCCTCCTTTGTGCGATGCATCGGCTGCATTGCGATGAAGCCCACCATCGCCAGGATGGCGACGACGAGCAGACCCGTTACGAATTTCATGTGCCCGCCCTCCCGTGATTCCGACCGGCTTGCGAAGGTGTGGCCGGGAGCCTGAAGGCTCCCGGCCATCAGATCAGATCATGATCTCGCTGACCGGCTTCGACGTGTTGAGGGACTGGGTGCCCCAGTTGTCGACCGGCACGCCCAGCGCCTGCTGGATGGTGAAGCCGACTCGAGTCACCGGCTCGCCCGGCGCGGCCACATGGATGCCGGTCTTGATCTTGCCGTTGGCGCGGCCGCAGGTGAACATCGGGATGTTTTCCAGCGCGTGGATCTTGGCGAAGCCCGTCTCCGAATGCGCGAGCAGCAGCATGCGGTCGAGCAGCGTGTGATCGCCTTCCTTGATGCTGTCCAAGGTGGCGAGGTACATCGCCAGGCTCTCCATGATCTTGCCCATGAAATAGGTCGCGCCCGGCTGATAGCCCAGCTTGTCGTCCATCGGCTCTTCATGCGTCAGGATATGGTGGGTCATCGCCGAACCCGGGCGGCGCAGCGGCGAGGTCGCCTCGCCAAACACCACGTTGATGACATGGGTCTGGTCGCAGGCCAGCGCATGCGCCAGGATCTGAGCGAACAGCTTGTGGTTGGCCTGCACGTTCTCGATCACGGTGCCAATTTCGGCATCGGTCGGCTGCTCACTCTTGCTGCACGCCTCAAGCGGCGCCGGCTTCTGCAACTCGAGATCGAGCTGCTGCTCAAGCTGGCGGACCGCGGTGAAGTACTCGTCCAGCCGCTGCTTGTCGGACGCGCCGACCTGCTTCAGCAGAGCCTCGCGCTGGTCAGTGACGCCCGTCAGCACCGAGCGGCGCACCATGATCTTGGGATCGGGCTGGAAATCGGCCGCGTTGGGGTCGCGGAAGTCCGGTCCGAACACGCGCGTATAGAGCGCGGCGGGCGAGATCTCCGCCGGGTTCAGCACAGTGGCGCTGCGGCGCGACAGGCTGTCGGTCGGCTTGCCCGTGCCGGTCACCTCGAGCGAGCGGAAGCGGGTGCGCGTGCCGATCTGGTCGGCGACGATGCTGTCGAGCGATGCATAATTCGGGGTCTCGCGCGGCACGTCGCCGGTCAGGATCGCCATCTCGCCGGTGAAATGCGGCTTGGCTCCCTTACCGTCGAGGAACACTTTCATGCCGCTGATGACGTTGATGCGGTCCTTGAAGGGCTGCAGCGCCGCGGTCTCGATGTTCATGTCATAGCCGGAGCCGGTCGCCTTCGGTTCCCACCGGCCCGGGTTGAGGCCGCAGCCCCAGAACCAGGTGCCGAACACCACCGGCAGCGGCGCCCCGCTGGCCAGCGCAGTGCCGTTCGCGTTGAGAAAGCAATCCAGGAACGGCAGTCCGACCGACACCGCCGCGCCGCCCATCATGCCCCGCAAGACGTTCCTGCGGGTTGCCGTCAATGTTGCGCTCATTTGCCTGCCTCCGTTTGAGTGCCAGTCCCCGCCATCGATAGTCTGCCGTTATTGGCCTCGGTCCCCGGCGTCGAGATCCGATAGAATGCCTTGCTCGTTGCGATCCGTGCCAT
>CAZVYC010000021.1:0-34593 GCA_964631425.1 uncultured Rhodospirillales bacterium | reverse complement strand
GCTGCAGCAGGTCGCCGGCTGGCCCGTCGAACGGGATCGGATAGCTGACCGGCTTCAGGCACGTGAAGGCATAGCGCCCCTCGGCGTCGGTGCAGAAGATGCCGCGAAGGTTCATGTCCGGCTGATCCGGATCCTGCTGCTCATAGGGGCCATTGGGCGAGGTTTCCCAGACATCGATCTCGGCGCCCTGGATCGGCTTGCCGTCCGGCCCCGTGATGCGGCCCTCGACCAGCACCGTCTCGCCCGGCACCCCGCCCTGGACCACCGAGGCGCCGTTGGGCAGCACCGGCGCACTCTCCCGATAGAACGGTCCCAGTACCGCGGATTCGGTCTGCTTGCCCTCCGCCTTGTTGGTAAGCGCGTCGACCAAGCTTTCCAGCCCGAGCACGTCAGACACAAGGATCAGCTCGTTGCGCCGATCATCGGTCATGTCGCCGGCGCGCTTCAGGAAGTGGCAGGCGGCGAGCCATTCCTCGGTCGTGAGTTCGACCTCGCGGGCGAAGTCGTGCAGATGACGGATCAGGCTGGTCATCACCTGACGCGCACGCGGCGATGCATCGGCGGAAATGGCAGCAATTGCTGCATCGGTGATGGCTTGGGTCGAGATCTTACCCATGGTTAAAAAACTCCTTCCCCCGGCGCCCAGTCCGCGGGGCCGATCCTTAAGACAATGGCTCAATCTCCCTCCGCGGCTCTTGCAGAACCAATATTAACTTGCAAAGACATGATACCGGAACGGCATCAGAGCACGTCCGCTTCGCGCCGAAGCCGAAGGCGCCGGCGCGTCGGTGAAGGTCGCCGTAGGCAGGGCGCGAGAGGGGACGGCGCAGCAGAAGAATGCCGGCTGGTCCGATCGCAACCGCCTGGCCGACCGGAGCAGCGCGCGGAAGAACCTGTTATCTTGCCGACGAGAATCGTGGCGGCTTGCATGGGCCATCCCGCTCTTGTTTCCCTGTCGAACCAGTGATGACATCAGTCGATAGGTAGGTATAGCGGCTCGTGTGGCCGGCCGGTCCTTGCTCGGGAATGCATTCAGCTCGTACTTCATGATCTGGCCGTGCGGACCAGTGCGGTCGCGCTCCAGCTCATAGACATCGCCCAATGGGCCCTTCCGCCGGCCAGTGATCGCGGCAATCGCCGACCGGTCTTCGTCGTCCAAGCTCAGCGCTCCGATCTGCGCATGGGCCGAGAGGTGCGATGCGTTGGTCGCGCCGACGATCACCGCGGCGACCCGGTCGTGGTCAAGCATCGCGCGGGATGCGACCGTCGCGATGTCGGTGCCGTGCTTTGCCGCGATCCGCTCCAGGACGGCGAGCAATTGCTGGAGCAGGTCCCAACCGCCGAAGTCGTGGATGATCAGCCGATATTTCACGAGCGACCGGTTGGTAAGCCCGGACCGCGGCTCCGGCTTGCCGATCCACCGCTCGGACAGGAAGCCGCCGGCCACCGTGCCGTAGCGCAGCAAGGCAATGCCGCGGGCGCGGCAGTAATCGACCATCCCGTGGTCCGGCCGATCGTCCAACAGCGAATATTGAAGCTGGTGCGACAGGACCGGGATGCCGGCGTCGATCAGCTCTTTGAGATGCCCGACATCGAAATTGGTCACGCCGATATGGGTGATCTTGCCGGCGCGCCGGAGCCGATCCAGTTCGAGCGCGGTGTCAACATAGCCCTGGACTGAGAAATCCCACCAATGGAACTGCACGATGTCGAGCCGCTCGATGCCGAGGCGCATCAGCGACCGGTTGATGATCGTCTCGACATAGGTGCAGTCCACCGAAGGAAGGTCGGAGAGATCGGGGACAAACTTGGTATGGACCCGAACCTTCTGGGCGAGCGCGGGATAGGCGTACCGGAAATCGCCGATCAGTTGCTCAACGCCGGTATAGATATCGGCGCAGTCGAAGGTCGTGATGCCGGCCTCGACGAACGTCGCCATGTCGCGCACGGCCTGGTCGTGGTCGATGGCGCCATGGTCCCCAGCTAGGTGCCACCCCCCTTGATGACTCGCGAGATTTCGTAGCCATCGGTCAACGAAATGCGTGGAATCATCAGGATTTGGTCTCGCCCAGCGGTACTGCGGTGGTCTCCGAATGGCGGAAGCGGCGACGGCCGGTCCGCGTGATGCGAAATCGCGTCGGGCAGTTGGGATCAGGACAGGCGACCTCGGCGTCGGTCGACATCCAGTCATTGGGGTCGGTGACGCGCTGCTTCGCCGGCAGGAGCGGCAGGAGGGCCGCCAGCGAATAGATCGAAAAGCCCTGCCCCGGCGGCAGCTTCAGCATCTCGCCGTGAAGCTCGAAATAATCGCCCAGCTTGGCACCGCAATAGATCGTGCGGTCGGGCGGCCCGACCACTTCGACCTTGAGGTCGAACAGCTCGAAGCTGCCGGCCGGATTGGATTCCGGCTCTCCCGAAGCCATCACGCGGCTCCGTTCCGAGGTTGCCAGAGCGACTCATCCATCATCACAAGATCGAAGGCTCGCCCGATATCCTCTTCCAGCGCAGTGCGCGCGGTTCCGGCGTCGCCTTTCGCCAACGCGGCGACGATCTCGACATGGAAGTCGGTGCCGCGCCCCTCGCGACCATCGAACCGCTCCGAGGCTTGGCGGAGATAAGGGCCGAACTGAAGCCAGAGGCTTCGATGATGGGGAGCAGGACCGTAGAGCCGGATTGCCGGTAGATCGTGAAGTGGAAAGCCCGGTTCTGTTCGGCGCTACCTTCCGAGACATGGGAGGTGTCGGTCCGGCTCTGGGCATCGATAAGTTGCTGCAGGATCTTGAGCGTCGCATCGGTCATGTTCGACGCTGCGCGGGCGACCGCGAGTCCCTCCACGGCAAAGCGAGTCTCCTTGAGATCCCGCAGGCACTCTTTGGACAGAGCGGGCGCCCGAACGGTGCGACTCGGCAACATCTCGAGCGCGCGCTCCGCCGTCAGGCGGTTCAGCGCTTCCCGCACCGGCATGGCGCTGGTACCGAAGGCGTCTGCAAGGCTTTCAATCTTGAGTTTCTGGCCGGGTGCGAAGCCACCGCGCATCAGCTTGTCACGCAGCGCCGCGTAGACACGCTCCTGAATGGTTTCGCGTTCCACCCGCACCAATCCGAGGTTTGTCCGGTCGCCCATTAAAATCTCTGATTTGTGATCACAAATTTTTAATCGCAAACTTGATGCAACAGCTTTTTCCAACCTTCGCCTAGCCATGCCGCGCAACGTGCGATTTCACCGCTTCGGCGGACCGGAAGTGCTGGTCATCGAAGACCTGCCGAGGCAGGAGCCGGGGTCCCGCGAGGTGCGCATCCGCGTCGAGGCCTTCGCGCTCAACCGTGCCGACCAGCTCTATCGTGAGCAGCGCCACTCGGTGGTCAACGGGCCGCTGCCCTCGCGCATCGGTTACGAGGCGACCGGCGTGATCGAGGCGCTGGGCCCGGACGTCACCGGCTGGCGGGTCGGCGACCGCGTCGCCAACCGGCCCGTTCCGTTGGCGGGCTACGGGGTCTATGGCGAGGAAGCGGTGCTGCCGGCCTGGGCGCTCATGCCCGTGCCGGACGGCTTCACGCCCGAGGAAGCGACCTCGACCTGGTTGCAATATACGACCGCCTGGGGCGGCCTGTTCGCGATCGGCGGGCTAAAGGCGGGCGATTTCGTGATCGTGACGGCGGGCACCAGCGGCTCGGCGATCGGCGCCATCCAGATGGCGCGAGACGCCGGCGCGCATGTGATCGCGACCACGCGGACCGACGCGAAGGCGGACTTCGTCCGCTCGGTCGGCGCCGAATGGGTGATCGCGACTGAGCAACAGGACCTCGTGTCCAAGGTCAAGGAGATCACCGGCGGCGTAGGCGCGACGGTGATCTATGACTGCGTCGCCGGGCCGATGATGGCGCCCCTGATCGAGGCCTGCGGCTGGCGGGCGCGCTATGTCCTCTATGGCAGCCTGGCCGGGCCGCCCGTGGTGCCGCTGATCCCTGCCGCGCTCAAGGAGGTTGCGATCCGGCCCTACAGCATGCCGACCGTGTTCACCGAACCGGAACAATGCAACGCCGGCCTCACCTACATCCGGCAGAGGCTCGCCAGCGGCGCGTTCCGGCCGATCGTCGGCGCCGTCTTCGATCTCGACTCCATCGTCGAGGCCCACCGTTACATGGAAGCAAACGAAGTCTGCGGGAAGATCGTCGTGAAGGTCCCATCCGCATCTTGAGGCAGAACTCTTGGGAAGAGGCAATCGCGCCGCCATAACCCAGGCAAATTACCCGTCGGTCGCGGTATATCATGAGAGCGGGTTCAAATCCCGCGCCCGTAGATTGGGTAATCGAGCGAGCGATCCGGCCGGCATGTGAACGTGAGATGTACGATCCCCCCTCGATGCGGGGTCGATGGGCGGCTCCGAACCCGAGGAGGCGCGACCATGAAGCATTATGCTGGGCTGGATGTATCCCTTTATGAGACGAGCATCTGCATCGTCGATGAGACGGGCGCCTATGTCATGGAAGGCAAGGTGGCCAGCGATCCGGCGGCGCTCGATGACATGCTCTCGACCGCGGTCCGCTACCGCCCAGACCTGGAGGCAGTGCGCACGCTCCTGGCAGCGTCTGAGGCCGACAAAAGCGCAGCAATCTGGGGCGGGCTGGGGCCCAGGGTCCAGGTGGCAGGGACGTTTGAGGCATCCGCGCCGGCATCGTCCGCGGTCGACACAATGTATCGCCAGCAGCGCTATGCGGCGACCGGCGGCTTCAGCTTCAGCGCGTCCACATTCGGGCGGATCAGAGCCGCGGTCGCTGAGACGAAAAATTGCCGGGCTGGACCTGGACCGCAAGCTGGACCAGGTCCAAGCTGCCGTCGTTTCGGCCCACTAGGCCACGCTTACGGCGGCAAAGGCGATCCCAGTCGCCGACCAGCAAGTCGCGTCTGCCGAAGAGGCGTTGCGCCTGACGCAAGACGGCTTGAAGGCAGGCACCGCGCTGACGATTGACATGCTTCAAGCTGAGGTCGCCGCTGACCAGGCGCGGCTCAACCAGGCAACAGCCTTCATGCGTTACAACCAGTCTCAGGTCAATCTACTGGCGGCTATGGGGCTGTTGGATGGGGACGCAATCGCAAGAGCGGGTCAGATCGACACGTCTAGCGATGCATCGCCAGTTGAGAAAATCGAGCATCACTGACGCCCACGTAGGCGCGCGGTTAGCGACCGCATAACCGGCAATTATGGAAAGCTGGTCGATCGACCGCTGAGCTCCTGCAGCAATGCCCGGCGGCGGAGCCACAGGCTCGGCCGGTAGCGATCCGATCCAGTGATCGCCTGGAGGGCGGTCAGGATGGAATGTACCTTGGTCGCGCCCAAATGGTCGATCCATTCGATCGGCCCTTTAGGGTAGTTCTGCGCCAGCTTCATTGCGAGGTCGATGTCCGCCGGCGCGCCGATGTCCGCCTGGGCGATCTCCGCGCCCAGATTGGCGATCATCGCGATGATCCGCTGCAGCACGAAGCCCGGGGAGTCGCCGATGACCTCGACGGTGAAGCCCTGGCCGCGCAGCCACCGCGCCACTGGCCCGATCTGGGCATTCTCGCAGGGCGGGCACATCACTGTGAGATGGCGGCGTTCGATCGCAGTGAAGTCGATCGCGACCGTGCGGGCGGGATCGATCCCTAGGCGGTGGCACGCTGTCGTCGCATCCTCCCCGATCGGCGCAATAAGGATGGCTTCCCCCTCTCCGTCGATCAAACCAGCCTCTGCGCGCAACACTCCGAAGCCGGGCGCCTCTGCGCATACGCGAGCGGTAAACGGCTTCGGTTCGCGGGGCGATTCAGCCTCCCCAGCCTGAGACGCCGCGGCTGTGTCGTAGTCATAGAAGCCGTGGCCGGTTTTGCGCCCGAGCCGGCCGGCGCGGAACAACGCCTCGTGCATCGGCGTGGTCTTGAGGCGCGGGTCGTTTTGGAAACCCTGGAAGATGACGCTCGTGGCCGGGAAATTGACGTCCATGCCGGTCAGGTCCATCAGCTCGAACGGCCCCATGCGGAAACCGGCGCCGTCGCGCATGATCCGGTCGATGGTCGCGCAATCCGATACGCCTTCCCAAAGGGTGTGAAGCGCCTCCGTCGTGAAGGCTCGGCCCGCGAGGTTCACGAGGAAACCGGGCGTGTCCTTGACGGAGACAGGCGTCTTTCCAAGCATCCGCGCCAGGTCCGCCGCGCGTTCCGCCGTTCGCGGCGCCGTGTCGGGCGTGACGACGACTTCGACCAGCTTCATCAGCGGCACGGGGTTGAAGAAATGCAGGCCGCAGATGCGCGACTTGCCGCGACAGGCCGCAGCAATCGATGCCACGGGAAGGGACGATGTGTTGGTTGCCAGGATCGTGTCGTCCGGCACGATGCCCTCGAGCGCCCCGAACAGCGCCTGCTTGGCGTCGAGGCGCTCGACGATGGCTTCGATGACGATCTCGGCCTCGGCAAAATCCTCGATCGAATTGGCGAGCGTCAGGCGGCCGCGCGCCGCTTCCAGGAAGCCTTCGGGCAGAGTTCCCTTCTCGACGAGACGCGACAGACGCTGCAATACGCTCTGCGCCGCCGCCTCCAGCGCCGGGCGCTCGATGTCGAACAGGATGACGCGAAGGCCGGCCGTGAGCGCGGACTGGGCGATGCCGGCTCCCATTGCGCCGGACCCGACGACGCCGATCGTTGCGAAAGCGCTCATGTTCAACGTCCCTTGAAGGATGGTTGCCGGTTTTCCATGAATGCGGCGATCCCCTCTTCGCGATCGTCGGACGCGAACAGCAGCTGGAACGATTTGCGTTCGACGGCGAGCGCGGTCTGCAGCGGCGCGTCGGCGCCGAGCTGAATCGCCTCCTTGATCGCCTCGACGGCCAGCGGCGGAAGGGCGGCGATCCGTTGCGCCAGGGCGACGGCGCGCTCCATCAGCGTTCCGTCGGGCACCACTTCGGATACCATCCCGATGTCGGATGCCGCGCGCGCGTCGATCGTGTCGCCGGTCAGCAGAAAGCGGGCAGCCTTGAAGTGGCCCGCCACGCGCAGCAGCCGTTGCGTTCCGCCTGCGCCCGGCATGATCCCCAGCCGCACTTCGCGGAAGCCGAACTGGGCGCTTTCCGCGGCCAGGATGATGTCGCAATGCAGGGCCAGCTCGCAGCCGCCGCCTAAGGCGAAGCCGCTCACCGCCGCGATCAGCGGCTTGCGGCACCGTTCCAGCGCCGCCCAGGCTGCGCGGGACGCCGCGAACTCCGCATCGAGCACCGTGCGGGCGCGGAGTTCCTTGAGATCGGCGCCGGCAGCGAAAGCGCGGTCATTGCCGGTGATAATGATGACACGAATGGCGGAATCGTGGTCGAGCTCGGCAACTTCCTTCGCCAGCACCTGGCGCGTCGCCATGTTGAGCGCGTTGAGCGCCTCCGGCCGGTTGATCCGGAGCAAGGCCACGCCCGCGGCGGGTTCCTCGCGCAGAATTTCGGACATTAATTTCTCCTCACTGCTCCCAGCCTCACCCCCACCCAACCCTCCTCCATCGAGGGGAGGGCGTTTGAAAGCACAACTTCATGTCCCTCCCCCTCGATGGGCCCTCGATGGGGGAGGGTTAGATGGGGGTGATGTCTCCAGTGGCAATTTGAATGCGAACGCTCAGGTCGCCAGGCCCGCCGCCTGCAACAGCGATTTGGCGATGATCAGCTGCTGGATCTGCGAGGTCCCCTCATAGATCCTCAGCAATCTGACATCGCGGTAGAAGCGCTCGACCTTGGAGTCCGCCATATAGCCGGCGCCGCCATGGATCTGGACGGCCCAGTCAGCCACCCGGCAGACGGCCTCGGTCGCGAAATACTTGGCGGCGGCGATGTCCGCGGCCGCTGCCTCTCCCGCATCGAAGCGCCGCGCAACGTCGGTCACCATGACCTGCGACGCAGTGGCGTCGACGCGGCTGTCCGCGATCATGCCCTGGATAAGCTGAAAGCCACCGATAGGCTGGCCGAACTGCTTGCGCTCGACCGCGTAGCGCACCTGCTCGTCCAGCAGGCGATGGCACATCCCGGCGGCCAGCGCGGCAATATGGATACGGCCGCGGTTCAGCGCCTTCATCGCCGTCTTGAAGCCGCGGCCGGGAACGCCGCCGATGATGTTCGCCGCAGGGACCGCCACGTCATCGAAGATCACGTCGCAGGTCAGCGTGCCGCGCTGTCCCATCTTCTTGTCAGACTTGCCGAAGGAGATGCCCGGGGTCTCGGCCGGCACGATGAAGGCACTGATGCCGGCCGCGCCGGGCTTGTCCGGATCGGTGCGCGCCATCACGGTGAAGAGCCCCGCGCGCGGCGCGTTGGTGATGTACCGCTTGGTGCCGCTCAGGCGATAGACGTCGCCGTCACGTTTCGCGGCCAGGCGGACCGAAGCCGCGTCCGAGCCGGCATCCGGTTCGGTGAGCGCGAACGAGGCGATCCGCTCGCCCGATGCGAGGCGGGGCAGCCACGCTTCTGCGCCTCCGTCCCGTCGAGGACGATCCCCTGGCTGCCGATGCCGACGGTGGTGCCGAACACGGAGCGGAATGCAAACGCGGTGCGCCCGAACGCGAAGGCGACTTCGCTTTCCTCCGCCATCGACAGGCCGAGGCCGCCATACTCCACCGGGATGGACAGGCCGAAGAGGCCCAGCTCGCGCATCTCCGCAATGATCTCCTCAGGCACGGCGTCCTCGGCCTCGACCCGGTCTTCGTTCGGAATCAGCCGCTCATTGACGAAGCGCCGCACCGTGTCGAGCAGGATGCCGAATGTCTCAGTGTCCATTGCGCTCTCTCCATCCAGATCGCCGGGCCGGCATGCGCGATGCGCCGACCCTGTTTGGAGCCTCCCTGAAAATGCCCAAACCGACCCCTCCATCGTCATAGCCGGGCTTGACCCGGCCATCCACGCGGCTCCGCTTGTGCCGAACGCTGACATTGGCGCGAGCGCCCCCGCGTGGGTGGGCGGGTCAAGCCCGCGCATGACGGTCAGGAGGATGGACGCTGGATTTCCAAAAACCTCTCTGCGGAGCGATCTGCTTTGCATAATTCAGTATACTGATTAAACTTCCTCGCGCCACTGGATTTCCGGTTCCCGGAGGGGTCTAATCCCGCAATCGGACCTTTTGGCTTTCAAGGACGCTGAGGCATTGGACGACGTTCCCTTTCGCAAGCAGGCCCGCCCGACCGGCAAGCTGGCGGAGGTCGTCGCCGCGAAGATCGAGCGCGAGATCATCGAATTGGGATGGCCGGTCGGGCACCTGATCGGGTCGGAGGCCGATCTGATCCGGCGTTTCTCGGTCAGCCGCGCGGTGATCCGGGAGGCTGTGCGCCTGCTCGAGGCGGACGTGATCGCGCGCATGCGGCCCGGCCCCAACGGCGGCCTGATCGTGATCGCGCCGGACACCGAGGGCGTGGCGCACACCATGGCCCTCTTCCTGACCTATCAGCGCGTCAGCGTCCGCCAGCTCCTCGACATGCGCAGCCAGGTTGAGGGGCACGCCGCCGCCCTGGCGGCGGCCAACGGCACCGAGCAGGACCACGCCAGGCTAAGCGAACTCCTGTCAGGCGAGGCGCTCTGTGTCGAGCATGACTGGCACTCAGCCAAGAATTTCCATGTGCTGGTCGCCGAGATGAGCGGCAACCCCGCCAGCTTCCTGATCGCGCAATCGCTGATCATGCTGACCGAGCAGCAGACCGTGCCGACCCGCACAAGACGCACTGCCGCCAACCATGTGCACCAGGTCCACGAGAAGATCGGCAAAGCCATCCTGGCGCGCGATGCGGACCGCGCCCGCGAGTTGATGATGCGCCACATCCTGGCGCTCGACCCCTGGCTCGGCGAAGCCTACCGGACCCGCACGTCGCGGCAGTAAGGTGGCTTGGGCAGCGGCTATAGGTTGGATTTTATGTCGCTGCGACGCAATCGCTCCAAATATTGAGTGCGATCAAAAGATCTTCTCCGCCTCGGGGATTGTGCAGATCGACATCTGTCATTTTGGCAACGTCCGCGATGACGTTCTCACGGCTTACCTTAAGCTTTTGTGCGACATGCAAAGCGCAAGATCGAGCGTGGGACGCCCGAATTTGAAGCGACAAAGAGTCGTCGAGAGATGAGCGTCGAGACGAATTGAAGGACATGAACCACCAAGCGGCACGACCCCACAGAGGCCACCAAATATCAGATGCTCACCACTAGAACCGCCGTCTTCGCCTCAACCCTTCGCCTCAAGCCCCAGCCTCTGCCGAGCGATGATGCTTTGCATGATCTGGGTCGTCCCGCCGCCGATCGTTTCGGTCATCGACTGGCGCCACAGCAGCTCGATTCCGGCGTCGGACAGCAGGGCGTCGGCGCCGCCCAGTTCCATCGCGGTGCGGGCGATGGATTGCAGCACGCGGGTGTGCGTGACCTTGTTGGCCGCGGCCTGCGCGGCATCCGCACCTGGGAGCAGCATGGGGAGCGAGATCGCCTCGGCCTCCAGCACCTCGACCGCCAACTCGCGGAGCGCGGCCTGCACGTCCGGACGTTGGTCGAGGCCGGTTCGCGCCGCCCATTCGACCACGCGGCGGAAGTCGGCGCGGACGCGGCCGGGGCCGAAATGGATGTGACGCTCCTCGGCGAGCGCCTGGCCGATCATCCGCCAGCCGTCGTTTTCCTTGCCCACCAGGCACTCCGCCGGCACGCGCGCGTCGGTGAAGAAGATCTCGGTGAAGACGTTCCCGCACATCTGCTCGATCGGCCGGATCTCGACGCCGGGCAAGGTCGCATCGACGATGAAGAGCGAGAGGCCCCGCCCCCGGGCCGTCTGCTCGCCGGTGCGGGCCAGCAGCCACAGGTGGCTCACGACATGCGCCTTGGAGTTCCAGCATTTGTTGCCGGTAATGACGTAATGGTCGCCGTCGCGCACCGCGCGGCAGGTCAGCCCGGCGAGATCGGACCCCGCATTGGGCTCCGAATAGACGAGCGCGAAGGTCGCGTCGTGGCGGCGGATGCGGTCCAGCCAATAGGCTTTCTGCGCGTCCGTGCCGTGGGCCATGATCGTCTTGGCGATGACGCCGACACCCTGCGGCGGGCGCGCGATCCCCTCATAGGCGATCTCGTTCCACAGGAGGAATTCCTGGAGGCGGGATTTCCCCAGCCCGGCGAATTCGGCTGGCCAGGCGAGCGCCAGCCAATTGCGCTCGGCCAGCTCGCGATAGAATCGCTCCGACGCGGCATGGTCCTGCGTCACCAGATAGTTCTGGGTCGACCGGTAGGGCTCCAGGAACGCGCGGACCTTGCCCAGGAACCGCCGGTCCTCGTCGCTGAGGCGCGGCAGGCACAGAAGGAGCGACGCGTCCGAAGCGAGGGTCACGAGTTCGTCCGGCACCTGCGCGACCGGCGCCTGCTGGCTCCATTGAAGCAGCCGGCGCGACAGGGCGAAGACCAGTCCATTCTTGATCGTGCCGAATGCGCCGAAGGTCTGGTGAGCGACATAGGACACTTCGCGCGCGGCATGGGTCGCCAGACGACGGGTCGCAGCGGTCAGCGCCACCGCGTCGTCCGAGCCTGCGTCGAGGCGGTCGGCCGCGACCTGGAGCAGATTGCGGGCCGCGTCGATGCGTGTGGAGGCGGCCGCGAGCGGCAAGGCGACTCCCTGGAAGTCGCCGATCGGGCGGCCGAATTGGCGCCGTTCCGCCGCGTAGGACGCGGTCTCGTCGAGCAGGCGGCCGGCCGCGCCGATCAGATAGGCCGCGAGGGGCAGGGCGTAGTGGACGGCAAAACGCGTCCAGGGGCCGAGCGCCGCCTTGCGGGCGAAGTCCATACGAGCCCAGTTCTCGCCGCCGAGGGTGGCGACCGGCTCCTGCGCCATACCCTCGATCAAGACGGCGTCGTCGCCTTCGATTGCGATGAAGATGTCGGCAAGGTCCGCCCAGGGCATCGTCGGCCCTGGCCCGATCGAGACGATACGAGTGCCCTCCGCGACATCGGCCGCTGCGGCCGTGTCCAGTAGCGCGCCGACGAGGAAGGCGGCGGGCAGCGGTCCGGGAAATCCCGACCGCCCCAGCGCAAGAAGCGCCGCCGCGACGAGTCCGTTCTCCCCAGTGCCCAGGCCGGGCCGGAGCGCCAGCACGCCCATCTCCCCCAACGCGCGCCACAGCGGCCGGGTGAGCGGCGCCAATGCGCTTTGATGGATGCTGTCTCCAAGCGACCGGTCGCAGAAGCGCCGTACCGCGTCCGAGATCGCCTCAACTTCTTCGGAAGCGAAACTTGCCATTTGGTCCTCTCAGAGTCTTTTTAACAGTTCGGCCCCATCCTCCTCGATCGTCATGCGCGGACTTGATCCGCGCATCCACGTGCCGCCGCTCGCGCTACGACCGATCGTCGGCGCATGCGGAACCACGTGGATGGCCGGGTCAAGCCCGGCCATGACGGTAGAAGGAGCGGCTTGGGCGTTTGAAAAAAGACCTCACGGCATCCCATCCCCGCTCGGCCGCAGCCGGTAGATCGCGCAATTGATGTCCGACGAAAAATAGAGGCAGCCGTCACTGCCGACGGCGACACCGGTCGGCACGAAGGCCGCGGGCCAGTCGTCCGGGCCGCTGAGCCCAATGGGCAGGCCGCTTGCGATCGGGCGAATCGCCCCCGAGCGCCGGTTTACCGCGACAAGCCGGCGCTTCCCGACCTCGCTGACCAACAACTCCGCGGCGTTGAGGTCCGCAATGCCCTCCGGACTTTCCAACCCTGCGGCGAGAGGCGTCTGCGCGAAGCTGATCGGATCGATCCGGGTCAACGCACCGCCCGCTTGTGCGGCATAGAGCTGTCCATCGCGGGACGCCAGCAGCGCCGTCGCCCCGGGGAGCGAGGAGCCGACGGCCTTTCGCGCCCGCGTGCCTGCCTTGCCGCCGACCAAAATCAGCGCGTCCTCGCCATAGTCGGCAACCAGTATGCCATCACCGACCAGGACCGCCTGATAGGGGAAGCGAAAGCCCTCGATCGTCTCCAGCCGTTCCCCGGTTCCGACGTCCCGGATCTCGACCGAACGCGTTCGCAGGCTCGTGAGATAGGCCCGCCCCGCGGCGATCGTGACGGAGCATGGGATGTTGTTCGTGCCTCCGCCGCGCCGCGCGATTTCCGCGATGTCTCCGGTCGCAACATCGACGGCGCGGTAGGAATACTGGTCGGCGACGTGCAGGCGTCCCTTCCCTTCCAGATCCTCGAAGGCGATGCCGCCGGGCAGGTTGAGGCCGCTGCGAAACAGTTCCTCCACCGCCCCGCTGTCCGGATCGAAGCGCAGCAGGCCATTGTCCGCCATGTTGGTGACGTAGATGCGTCCGCCGGCGTCGATCGCCAGATTGTCCAGGGAAGGCGACAGGGTGACGGTCCTGACAATGGCGCCGGTCTGCCGGTCAAGGGCGCACAGTCGCCCCAGCCCGGCATCGACCATCCACAGCCGCCCGACCGGGTCGAACTTGACCGCGCTCGGCCGCATGAAGCCGTCCGCGACCGCCTCGATCGCGCCGGCGTCCACGTCGATCCGCGCGATCTGCCCCTTGAACCAGAGCGGGCCGTACACAAGGTCGTCGGGCCCGAAGGCGAAACCGTTCAGCCCGCCGATGCCCTCAAGGATGAGCCGCGGCGGACGCACGCCGGCCGGATCGATCTCGTACAGGGCGTCGCCAGTGAACAGGCTGGAGGCATAGAGGCGGCCGTCGCGCCGGAAGGCGATGCCGTTGATACCCGGCAAGCCGGACGCGACCGCCCGGATAGCCCGGTTGGCCTGCGCCCAGATCGTTCCGGCATCGGGGTCGGTCCAGAACAGCGTGCCGTCGGGCGCGAAGGCGACATCGTCCGCCTGACCGTGCGGCCGCGGCACAGCTTCCTCAATCGTTCGCCGCTCGAGATCCACCATGAGGATCGCCCGCCTGGCCAAGCTCGCCACATAAAGGCGCCCCATCCTGCCGAAGTTCAGCCCGTGGACGCCGTTGAATGGCGCGGACGCGACAAGCGTCTCCAGACGGTATCCGGGCGCATCAACTTCTAGGAGCGATTGCTCACGCCATTGCCAGCCGCCGGATCCTGGCGGAGTCATCCCGTCAGCGTCCGCCGAATTTCGGTTCGCGCTTGTCGCGGAAGGCCAGGGCGGCCTCGCGGTGGTCGGCGTCGAGATGAGTCAGCGTCTCCAGCCCCAGATGCGCATCAAGCAGATCCTTGACCAAGCGGTTGCGCTGCAACGCCAGGGCGCGCTTGGTGGCATAGAGCGCGGCGAGCGGCGTTGCGGCGAGCCGATCGGCCAGGGCGAAGACGCGCTCGTCCAGCTCCTCGCGCCGCACCGCGTGATTGATCAGTCCGATCTCGGCCGCCTTGGTCGCCGTCAGCACGTCACCAGTCAGCAGATACTCCATCGCGCGCGGCAGGCCGATCAGCATGGGCCACATGAGCGCGCCGCCATCGCCGGGCACCAGCCCCAGCTTGATGTGCGTGTCCGCGATCTTCGCCTCTTCGGCGGCGAAGGTGATGTCACACAGCACGGCCAGGCTCGAGCCCAGCCCCATCGCATGGCCGTTGATCCGGCCGATGATCGGCTTGGCAAGGTCGAGCATGCCGAAAATGATCTCCCGCACCTCGCGGATGCCGCGCTGCCAGCGCTCCTGGTCGTCCAGCCCGGCGATCAGGGAATTGATGTTTCCGCCGGCCGAAAAGCCCCGGTCCGCGCCTGTCAGAACGACAACCGCCGCCTCGTCGTCGCGCTGGATGTCGCGGAAAATCGTCGACAGCTCATAATGCAGCCGCGGCGTCATGGGATTGAGCGGCGGATTGTTCATCGTGACCACGAGAACACGCCCGCGCCGTTCGATCAGGAGGGCTTCATAGCCTTCATACATGGATTCTCTCCGCACTATTTATCCCGCTCACGGTCCCAGCATGCGACGAGATCGATCTCAGCCAGCAACTGGTATTTCTGGACCTTGCCGAAGGTGGTCAGCGGCAGGTCGCGGCGCACGCAGACATAGCGCGGCACCTTGAAGTCCGAGAGCCGGGTCGCGATGAAGCCGACCAGCTGCGCCGGATCGATGGTCTGACCGGGAAGCGGCTCGACGATGAGCAGGACCTCCTGGTCTTCGAAATCCCCGGCCACCCCGACCGCGGTGGCCTGCTGAACCGAAGGGAATGCCAGCGCTTCCCGTTCGACCTCGTGCGACGCGATGTTCTCGCCGCGACGCCGGATGCAGTCCTTCAGCCGGTCGTGGAAGAAATAGTTTCCGTCACCGTCCCGGAAGGCCAGGTCGCCGGTGTGGAACCAGCCGTTTCGCCACGCTCGGACGGTCGCCTCCGGGTCGCGATGATACCCGGCGTTGAGCGTCCACGGCAGGTCGGCGCGCAAGACAATCTCGCCGATCGCCCCCTGCGGCACCTCGACATCGTGCGCATCGACCAGCCGCACCTCGACCCCCGGCCGCGCGCGCCCGCAGCTTCCGTCCACCGGGGAATTGCGCACCGACAGCGTGACGCAGGCCGTCTCGGTCATGCTGAAGGTCGAGAAATAATCGACGCCGAAGCGCCGCGAGAATTCCTTGACCACCGCATTGGGCGCCCGGACATTGACGATCTTCAGCGGATTGTCCCGGTCGCGATCCGATGTCGGCGTCTTCAGCAGCATCGACAGGATCGCCGGGCCGAGGCCGGGCAACGCCGTGCTGCCGGTCGAGCGCACGCGGTCCCAAAACTGGCTGGCGCTGAACCGTTGGAACAGCGCGACCGACGCGCCGACATAGAGCGCGGCCCACACGGCACTGACCGTGGATATGTGCGACAGCGACGTGGAGATCATCACGCGGTCTTGAGCGCCCAGATACCCGATCTGCGCCTTGGCGAGCGTCCAGAACTGCGCGTACGGCGAGCGGACGCCCTTCGGCAATCCGGTGGTGCCGGAGGTGTATATGATGAGCGCGACGTCGAAGAACTCGACCTCCACCTCCGGCGAACTGCTCACCAGATTGCCGGTCAGTGCGCTGTCGACCGTCCGGCACCCGATCAACGGTGCCTCGCCCTCTCCGAACAGGATCACCGTCTCGAGATTCTCAAGCGGCAGCTCGGCGATCTGCCCGACGAGCAAGCGCTCAGCGGCCAGGACGCGCGCGCCGCTGTTGGCAAGGATGTGCTGCAGTTCCCCGCTGCGCGCCGTGGTGGCGATCGGCACATGCACCGCGCCGATATAGTTGGTCGCCAGCCAGATACGCAGATGATCGGGCCCGTTGGGAAGCCAGTTGAGCACGAGATCCCCGGCACGCACGCCCTCCGCGTGCAACATCGCGGCGGCACGGCGCACCTCTGCCAGCGTCTTGGCGAACGTCCATTGCGTGCCATCCTCGAATAGCACGAACGGCTTTTCCGGCGTCTCGTGCGCCCACCGTTCGAGCAAAGGACGCACTGTGCAGTCGGCTGCCGTGGGCAGCCGGTCCGGCAGAGTCCATCCCAAAGCGGCGGCCCAGGCGTCCAAGGCCTGGCCGTTGAAACCGTCACCCATGTTCCGTCTGCCGTCGCTCCAAATGAGCCCTCCCCGGGAATGGCTTTGCTAATTCCTTATACTTGTTTTAACCTCGCCTCTCAAGCGACATGACCCGAGCGAATGCCGACCAGGGCGAGTGGGACGAGATGGATTTCGAGTGGAGCGCGGATCAGCACGGTTTTCGGCAGCGGGTGCGCGACCTTTTGCAGAAGGCGCTGCCGGCGGACTGGGAAGAGAAGTCGCGCTACGACACCAGCTCGCGCTACGTGTCCGAATTTTCCCGGACTTTCTGTCCGCTGCTGGCCCGGGAAGGGCTGCTGATCCCGCACTGGCCGCGGCAGTATGGCGGCGAGGACATTGATCCCTATTACCACTGGATCCTGGGCGAGGAGCTGTTCGCCTGGGGCGACCCGCGCAGCTATCAATACATGAACGTCAACTGGGTCGGGCCCGCCATCCTGAAATTCGGCACGCTGGAGCAGAAGGACGAGCATATCGGCCGCATCGCCGCGGGCACCCATATCTGGTGCCAAGGCTTTTCCGAGCCGTCGGCCGGCTCCGACCTTGCGGCGCTTTCGACCAAGGCGCAACGGACCGATGCCGGATATGTGATCGACGGCATAAAGGTCTGGACCTCCGGCGCAAGCCTGGCCGATTTCTGCCTGATGCTCGCGCGGACCGGCCCGGACCGCTATCAGGGCATCTCGGTCTTCCTGGTGCCGATGAGCACGCCCGGGATTTCGGCGCGGCCGATCCCCAACTTCATGGGCGAATTCTCGCTTCACGAGACGGTGTTCGACCAGGTCGAGCTCCCGCGCTCCGCCCTTCTCGGCCAAGAGAACGAGGGCTGGCAGATCGTGCGACAGATCATGCACAACGAGCGGATCGGCCAACCGCGCTATTCCCTCGCCATGCGCGGGCTGGATCGCGCGGTTGCCATCCTGAAAGCGAAAGGGCGCTTTTCCGATCAGTCTGTACGGGCCGACGCGGCGCGTGCATGGGCCGCCCTGGTCGCGGCGCGCAGCTTGGCACTGCAGGTCATCGACGCCCGTGCCAAGCGGCAGCCACCGACAGCGGTCACGAGCATCGCCCGCTACGCCCTGGTCAGCGCGGACCGGCATGTGGCCGATTTCCTCTCCGCCTATCTGCATGACGAACTGACCGACGGGAAGGACCCGCTGATCAGTGCCACCTATCGCCGTACCGGATCGACCGGGCTGGCCGCGGGCGCCGCCGAGATCCAGCTGAACCTGATCAGCCGCGATTTCCTTCAGATGCCGAAGGCTTGACCCATGGACCTGGCACTCAATTCCGATCAGGCGGGCCTGCTCGACGCCATGAGCAAGCTGGTTGCTCCGTTCCGGTTGCCGCCGCCCAATGCGCGCGAGACGTTGCTGACGAGCACCGATCTCGAGAGACAGCTGCGGGAGGCGGGCTTCCGGGACATCGCCCGATACGAAGGCATGGGCCCGCTCGATGCCGTCCTCGTCGCCGAGACGGTGCACGCCTTGCCGTATGCCGTAGAGTTCATCGGATCGGCGCTTGTCGGCACGGCCTTCGGTCTCGATCCTTCAACTCCGGTCGCTTTGCTGGAATCTCCAGGCGAGGCGCCCGCGCGGTTCCTGGCGGCGGGCTGCACCGCGCTGATCGTGGAGGACGAAGACGTGCGCGTTCTCCCGATCACCGCAGGCATGGTCGATCCGGTCGCAACGACGTTCGCCTATCCTCTCGGTAAGCTTAAGACGCCAAGGCCGAGCGAGGGTGCCGTCCGCGTCGGCGCAGGGGCGGACATGCGGCAGTGGTGGAGCGTCGCCCTGGCCGTCGAACTGGGCGCGACAGCCAAGGCGGCGGTCGACCTGACGATCGATTACGTCAAGAACCGTCGGCAGTTCGGCAGGCCGATCGGCGCTTATCAGGCGGTGCAGCATCGCCTGTCGGAATGCATGGTCGCCGTCCATGCGATCCAGGCCCTGGCGCGCCGCGCCGCGGCCCTCGGCACCCGCAAAGCTGCCCTGGCGGCGGCCGTCTATGCCAAGGATGCATGCCCTCGGCTCATCTACGACACGCACCAGTTCCAGGGTGCGATCGGTCTGACATACGAGTATCCCCTGCATTTCTTCACTTACCGGCTGCGGCTCCTCCACGGCGAGCTCGGCAGCCTGGCCGATAACGCCGAAAGCCTCGCTTCCGAGCGATGGAACGGCGAAGCCGTGGATTGGGACCAATGACGAAATGCTCCGGCAGGAGACACCGCCCATGATGGACGCGTTCGCGGACAATATTCTGAAGGGCAAGACCGCGTTTGTGGCAGGAGGATCGAGCGGCATAAACCTGGCCATCGCCCAGCGGTTTGCCGGGGCCGGCGCGGCAATCGGAATCATGAGCCGCAACAAGGACAAGGTCGATGCGGCGGTCGAGACCATCGTCGCTGCCGGTCACGCAGCAATCGGCATTGCGGGGGACGTTCGTGACTATGCGGCAACTGAAGCGGCATTGCAGCAAACCCATGACCGCTGGGGCGGCATCGATATCGTAGTCTCCGGCGCGGCCGGCAACTTCCTGGCCCCGGCGCTCGGCATGTCGGCCAATGCGTTCAAGACCGTGGTCGACATCGACCTGATCGGAACGTTCAACGTCTTTCGTGCCTGCTATGGGTTTTTGCGCCGGCCGGGTGCATCGCTCATCGCCATCACGGCGCCACAGGGCCAGAGGCCGACGCCCTTCCAATCGCACGTCTGTGCGGCCAAGGCCGGGGTCAACATACTCACGCAGTGCCTTGCGATGGAATGGGGCCCCTCAGGCGTTCGCGTGAACGCCATCTCCCCGGGCCCGATAGCAGGAACCGAAGGCATGGCGCGACTGACGCCGTCGCCGGAGGCCGAGGCCAAGTTCAAGGCCCGGCTCGCGCTGCGCGATTACGGCGCCAAACGCGATATCGCGGATCTCGCGCTTTATCTTTGCAGCGACAATGCACGGTACATGACCGGAGCGATCATCAATTGTGACGGCGGGTCGGCCTTGGGCGACGCTTCGGTCGTCGACGCCCGCTGACGCGTCGAACTGGAGCCTGCCGCGGCTGGAGCGGCAACCAGATGCCCCTCCTCTTCGTCGTTACTGGCGTGCTTTACCGGCAGCCACAAAGGGGGAAGGGTCTTAGGTCGTGCGCTTCGCCGCGTGCCGTCCCGCGACGCGGCCGAAGGCCAGCGCGTCGGCGATGTGGAAACCGCCGTCCTTGCACCAGCTATAGGTCGAGCTGACGGTGCCGGCCCCATAAAGGCCGGGGATCGGTTCGCCCGACAGATTCAGCACTTGGGCATGCTCGTTCCGTCTTGGGCCGCCGTTGCTCCAGGCGAGGACTGGGCCGGAGATGAAGGCATAATAGGGCGGCTCATCGAGCGGGATCAGCGTCGTCGGGGCACGGCCGAACTGCTCGTCCTCTCCCGCCGCGCAATAGCGGTTATAGAGTGCGACGGACTTTTCGAGCTTGCCTGCGGGGATGCCCAGCTTCGCCGCCAGTTCGGTCAGTGTATCGGCCTTCACCATCCAACCGTTCTCAATCTCAGCCAGATTGTCGTCGCTCCAGACATAGTTCTCGATCACCAGGTTCCAGCCGACTGGCATATATTCCGGCTGCGGCACCAACGGCCCGGAGCGGCGGGTGCGCTCGTCGAATACGACGAATGCGCGCTGGAGCGGATACAGTTCATAGCGGCCATGGATCAGCGCGTGGCCGTGGCGGATTTGTACATCCTCATCGACGAAACGCGATCCGTCGGCGCCGACATAGATATAGCCCTTGGGCCCGACCAGCCCCAACGTCGCGAAGGCCGCATGGAAGTCCGACGTACGGACACCGACGATCGCCATCATATTGTCCATGTGCCACAGGTCCGCCCCGATTTGCATGGCCATCCTGTGCCCGTCTCCGGTCGAGGCCGGTGTGCCCCAGATTGGCGAATCGGCCATTCCCAGATAGTCGCGCACCATCTCCGGATTGTTCTCGAACCCGCCGGTTGCCAGCACGACGCCGCGCCGCGCCCGGACATGGAGTGGCTTGCCCGCCCCCACGGCCCGCACGCCGATTACGCGGCCGCTATCGGTGATCAGTTCCTGGCCCGGCGTCTCATACAGGGTCTCTATGCCGCGCTGCCGGATGGCCGATTGCAGGAAGTCGAACAGCAGCGCGTTCCCGAGCTTGCCGCCGATGCCCATATAGCCGCCATAGCAATCGCTGCCGTCAAGCTCCGGATATTCCGGACTATAGTCGGCATGCGGCCCGACCTCGGCGCCCAGTCCCTTGAGCCAGGCGGTGTTCGCCGCCGTCTCATCAGCCCAGGCGCGGATCACCGGCTGGGGCAGCTTGAACCCGCCGCAAAGGCTTTCGAGATACGCCTCCGCCCGTTTCGCATCGCGGTTGTTGAACCAGATACCGCCCGAAACCCGCGTATTCCCGCCGGCCTGGGCCGGCGGCATCTTTTCCAGGATCACGACCTTGGCGCCGCGGTCGTGTCCCTCGATCGCGGCGGCCGAGCCGGCAGCGCCGCAGCCGAGCACAACGATATCCGCCTCCAGGTCCCATCTCGTGTCGGTCATGATCGTGCTCATGCTCAGGTGGGGCCGCTATAAGGCTGCAGCAGGTGGTTGCGAAGGTCGCCGAACAGCGACATCTCCTCCCGCCGCTCGGTGAAGCGCCACTTCCCCTCCACCTTTTCGAACCTGTCGTTATAGGTGCCGCCGATGATCGGCTGGATGGGAAAGTCGTCGCCGACCGACTGGAAGACGATGACATAGGACTGGGTCTTGGCCCGGTTCGGCCCGTCTTCATCGATGATCAGGTTGGTGGTGACGTGCCGGGTGCGCGGCCTGCCGTCCGCGTCGGGATAGAAGCGGGTCCATTGGCGGAAGATCTCGGCCATCCTGTTCTGTCCGACGCGCGACCAGGGCTCGGCCTCGCCCGGCATGTAGACGTCGGCATGGTCGAACAGCGCACCCACCTCGTCGACCTTGCCACGGTCCAAGAGGTCGGCATAGCGGTGGATCAGGTTTTGAATGGCGAAATAGTCGAGAGCATCCATCGCTATCCTCCTCTGAGATTTCCCCTGACTTAAGAGCCCGCCTCGCTGGAATAGACGATCTGGACTCGACGATTCTGCGGCTCGCGCACCCCGTCGCCGGTGACCGTGTCAGTGTGACCCATGACCGTCAATCGGGTGACCTTTGCGCCTGCGGCTGCTCTTGGACATCGCGTACGCCCACAGACAACCCGGCCATGGCTGCGCCCGCCGCGAGCGCCACCATGGCGATGCGATGCTTCCCCGCCGTACCCATCGTCTCCCCGGTTCAATTTGCTTGCTTCGTTTGAGGAAAGCTTTACCGGTTGTCGGCGGACCGAGAACGGCATAACTGCTCGAAGAGCGTGCTCTTTCCGCTCACGCCTGCTTTATTTGGTCCTGGCTCAGCGATGCCGCTCAAAGCTGCCCCGGCGCGTTCCGCGCCGAAGAACATCCCGGCTTACCGCGGCCGCCCATCTGTTGCTGAAAGTCCAGGAGATCGGCATCGACGCCGATACGATCCTTAGAAGGGCGGGTCTGACTTTCGCCTTCGCCGACTTCGAGCAGGACCGCGTGCGGACCTTGCCGCGCGAGCAGTTCTCCGCGCTCTATCGCGAATGCATCCTGGCGCTGGAGGCTCACGCCAACCAGCGCAGTGGGCGCCTGTCGATGGAGCTCAACGAAACCCGCATGCTCTATTACTGCATCATCAATTGCCGGACCCTGCGGGAGGCAGTCGTGCGCTCGGTCGAGTTCTTCGACATGCTGGACCGCGGAATCAGGCTCAGCCTCGCCTGCGGCAGCGGCTTCGTCGATTTCGCCATGAGCACTCGGCGTAGCCAGAAGAACAGCGCGGCCTTCTTGTCCGACCTCGTCGGCCTGTCCTCCTTTCACCAGTTCTACGGCTGGCTGATCGGCGAGCAGATTGCAGTACCCGAGGTTCAGATGGCCCATGGCGAGGCGTTCGAGAAGGACATCTTCATGGACTTCTTCCAGGTCCCGGTTCGGCTGGGCGGCGACTGCCACCGCTTCCGCATCGACCGGGGCATACTGGAGCGTCCGGTGGTCCGCTCTTATCCGGAGCTAGAGCGGCTGCTGGAAACCTTTCCTCTCGATGTCATGCCGCCCGACTATCGGACCAGCCAGATCTCCGACTATGTTCGCAAGATCATGTACAGCGCGCTGCTCAACCGCGCCGCCCTGCCCACCATCCCCGATCTCGCCGGCGCGTTTGGTCTCAGCAACGCCACCTTCCGCCGACGGCTGGCGGAGGAGGAGACGTCGATCGGCAGGATCAAGGAATCCTGCCGGCGGCAGCTAGCGGAGGAGCTCCTGAGCCGGGGCGAGCGGATACAGATCGTCGCTGCGCGTCTGGGCTTCTCCGACACGACCTGCTTCCGCCGCGCTTTCAAGCAATGGACAGGGAGCGCACCGTCACGATGGCCCCCAGCCTGACCGTCCATGATCAGTTGCGGGGGCAGGATTTGAACCAGCGTTCTTGGCACGGCTTTCATAGATCCAGGCCTCAGGCCGCTTTCTCGCTCACAACTTTCGTCCCTGCCGCCGTACCTTTGAATCGATAACCTACCTCAACAAGCCTGCCTTCAAAGGTATCTGTCCCGCGTCACTGGTCAGATGCTGGAACGAGTTCGGTATTTAACAAACCCACATGGTAGGGAGACATGCGTTCGGTGACAGCCCCCAGCGTCCAACGCCATTCGGGGCCACTTATTACCGAAAACTTACCGATATCCGATAACACCCTGCATCGACGCACGTTAACTTATTGATTTTATTGGCGTCCCCAGGGGGATTCGAACCCCCGTTACCGCCGTGAGAGGGCGATGTCCTGGGCCTCTAGACGATGGGGACTAGGGCCAGCAAGGCGGCTGATATAATCCGAGCGACCGGCGAATGCAATGCGGAGCACAGGCTCAGTTGGCCAGCGCCCCCGCATCGACCAGGATGGTGGAACCGGTCATCAGCGCCGACATGTCGCTGGCGCAGAATAAGGCCACCCGGGCGATGTCGTCCGGTACGCCCAGCCGACCGAGCGGCAACGCGGCGCCGACCTTCTGCTCCAGTTCCTCGATCCGCTCCAGCTCGACGCCTTTGGCCTGGGCCTTGCGCTCGGCCACGCCGGGCGTGCTCACGCCCGTGGGCGCCAAGGCCAGCACGCGGATATTATGCGGCCCGAGCTCTACGCCCAGGCTCTTGGTCAGCCCGACTGTGCCGTGCTTGGAGGCAACATAGGCTGCCAAGCCTGGCCGACCGCGAAAACCCGAGACCGACGCCACATTGATGATCACGCCGCCTTTAGGTTCCTGCGCGATCATACGGCGCGCCGCCTCTCGCGCGCCTAAGAACGTGCCACGTAAATTGATGTCCTGGATCTGGTCCCATTGGGCGACTACGACGTCGACGCTGGGCGCGCCCGGGAAGATGCCGGCGTTGTTGACCCAAATGTCGAGCCGGCCGAACTCGCGGATCGCGGTGTCGGCGAGCGCGATGATCTCGGCCTCCTCAACCACATTGGCTGACATGCCAACCGCGCGCCGTCCAAAGTTCCGCTCGATGGCCGCAGCCGACTGCGTCACGGTCAGTTGATCGATGTCGCCGAGCACGACGTGGGCGCCGGCCTCCGCCAGGCGGTGGGCGATGGCGAGCCCGATGCCGCGCGCGGCGCCGGTGATGACCGCCGTCTGGCCCTCGAGCGAGATCAGCTGCTGAATCGACTTCCCAGATACATCTTTGATCGGCATCGGCTCCCCCTGTTATGCTCTGCCTTAGCCGTCAACTCGATCTGAGACAAGCGATCCGCCCTTTCCGCGCTCTTGTTCGCAACGAATAAGCCCGTGAGTATCCCATCATGAAGATTTGCAGCCCGGTTTCCACCACGATTCGTCGGATCATGCTCGTGGTCTCGCTGGTCGCCAGCGGCGCCCTTTCTCTCCCCGCCGCCATGGCGGCCGACGTCGGTCCATCGTCCAGCATCGATTCCGGCGGCCTCGACCACGCGATGCTCGATACCAAGGTCGATCCCTGCCAGAATTTCTACCGCTTCGCCTGTGGTGGCTGGCTCGACGCCAATCCGATCCCGGCTGACCAGTCGAGCTGGAGCGTCGACCAGATGATGGCCGAGCGCAATCGCGAAATGCTGCGCGACATCCTGGAAAAGGCCGCCGCGCAGCCAATCAACGATAAGCAGAAGGTCGGAGACTTCTATGCCGCCTGCATGGACGAGGCGAAGGTTGAAAGCCTCGGAGCCATGCCCCTGAAGCCGCTGCTCGATCGCGTCGCCGCGCTCACCGCCAAGGATCAGGTCCCGGCGCTTATCGCGACGCTGCACGGTGCCGGCGTCGGCGCGCTGTTCAATTTTGGCGTCGGGCAAGATGCGAAGGACGCTGAAGCAGAAATCGCCGTCGCCGACCAGGGCGGCATGGGCCTGCCCGATCGCGACTATTACCTGAAGACCGGTCCTGACAGCCGCAAGCTGCGGGACGATTACGTCGCCCATGTCGCCCGGATGCTGGCGCTGGCCGGCGAAGCGCAAGTCGACGCGGCGAAGGATGCCAAGACGGTGCTCGGCTTCGAGACGGCGCTGGCGAAGGGCGCGCTCGACCTGGTCGCGCGGCGCGACCCGCAGCAGACATATCATAAGCTGACCCGGGCCCAACTCGACGCGCTGAGCCCGGCGTTTCGTTGGACGGATTATTTCGCCGGGGTCGGCGCGCCGCCGGTGAGCGACGTCGACGTCACCGAGGAACGGTTTTTCCAGACCGCTGACCGGGTCATCGCCGCCACCAGCCTCGACGATCTGAAGACCTATCTCAGGGCCCGGATCATCAGCGCTGCGGCGCCATACCTCTCGAATGCCTTCGTTGAGGAGAATTTCGCCTTCTATGGCAAGCGCCTGACCGGCGCGACGGAGCTCCGGCCGCGCTGGAAGCGCTGCGTCGACGCCGTCGACGAGGCAATCGGCGAAGATCTCGGCCGGGCCTATGTCGCCGAGGCTTTCCCGCGAGAGGCCAAGGCGCGAACCCAGGCCATGGTGGACAAGATCAGCGAGGCGTTTGCCGCGGACCTGCAGGGGCTCGACTGGATGAGCCCCGAAACACGCGCGAAGGCCCTGGTCAAGCTGGGACTGATGCGCAAGAAGATTGGCTATCCCGACCATTGGCGCGACTATAGCACGCTCGTCGTTGCGCGCGACGACCTGCTGGGCAACGAGGTGCGCGCAGCCGGGTTCGAGCTCAAGCGCGAGCTGGGCAAGCTGGGCAAGCCGGTCGATCGCGACGAATGGGACATGACGCCCCAGACGGTCAACGCCTATTACGACCCGCAGATGAACGACATCAACCTGGCGGCCGGCATCCTGCAGCCGCCGGTCTTCTCCGAGAAATACGATGATGCCTTCAACTACGGCGCAACCGGTGGTGGCACGGTCGGGCACGAGATGACGCACGGTTTCGACGACGAGGGACGGCAGTATGACGGGCACGGCAACCTGGTCAACTGGTGGACCAAGGCAGATGCCGCGCGGTTCAGGCAGCGCGCGCAATGCGTGATCGACCAGTATTCCAGTTATAGAGCGGTGGGAAACCTGCACCTGAACGGCCAGCTGACCCTGGGCGAGAACGTCGCCGACCTGGGTGGGGTCCGGCTCGGGTATGCCGCGCTGATGTCGATCCTGGCAGGCCAGCCCGGGGAGAAGACGGGCGGCTTCACGCCAGCGCAGCGCTATTTCATTGCCTATGGACAATCCTGGTGCACGGCGGAGCGGCCCGAGGCGCTGCGCCTCCATACGGCGACAGACCCACACGCGCCGCCTGAATTTCGCGTCAACGGTGTTGTTTCCGACATGCCGGAATTCCGCGCCGCCTTCGCCTGCAAAGCCGACGCGCCGATGGTCCGGGCCAAGGCCTGCCGCGTGTGGTGAGCGCTGACCAGCCGCGCCGCATCGAGCTGGTTCTGGACGAGGCGGCTGCCGGACACCGCCTCGACCGGGCGCTGGCGCTGGCGGTACCCGATCTGTCGCGGGTCCGTATCCAGGCGCTTCTGGCCGAGCGCCACGTCACCCGCGACGGCGCGGTCGTGACCGATGCCTCGGCGCGTGCCCGGCCGGGACAGCGTGTTACGATCGAGATTCCGACTCCCGTGCCGGCAAATCCGATTGCGCAGGACATTCCTCTTACGATCGTATTCGAGGATGAGGAGCTGCTGGTGATCGACAAGCCACCGGGCCTGGTGGTTCATCCCGGCGCGGGCAATCCCGACCGGACCTTGGTGAACGCGCTGCTCGCCCATTGCGGGGACCAGCTCTCAGGCATCGGCGGGGTTAGGCGGCCCGGCATCGTCCATCGCCTGGACAAGGATACCAGCGGGCTGATGATTGCGGCCAAGACCGACCGGGCTCACGCATCGCTGGCGGCGCAACTGCAGGCGCGGACGTTGAAGCGGGTCTATCATGCGGTGGTCTGGGGTCGTCCGGCGCCAGCGGCCGGCCGGATCGAGGGCAATATCGGCCGCGACCCGCATGATCGACAGCGGATGGCCCTGGTGGCGCACGGCGGGAAGCCGGCGGTAACGCACTATAAGGTGCTCAGAACGTTCAAGACCGCGAGCCTGGTCGAATGCAGACTGGAAACGGGTCGGACGCACCAAATTCGCGTCCATATGATATCGGTCAATCACCCGTTGATCGGAGACAGGGTATATGGAGCAAGACGGCTACCGCAGGACGCTACCGAGGCTGCACGAAGCTTCCCCAGGCAGGCACTTCATGCAACCCAGGTAACCTTTCTACACCCGGTGACGAAATTAGAACTGTGCTACACTTCATCCGTGTCCACCGACATAGCCGCCCTGATCGACGACTTGTCGTGAACTTTAAGGGCGCCCCCTGCATTAAATCTCAATTGGGGCGTGCTTGTGGGTCCGAGCGAAAGGACTCCTAGAGGGCAAATCGTATGGCTTCTTCACCAACCGTTCCTGTCATTGGCTCCGAGAGCAATCTCTCCCGTTATCTCCAGGAGATACGGCGTTTCCCCATGCTGTCTCCCGAAGAGGAGTACATGCTGGGCAAGAGCTGGCGCGATCACGGCGACATCGACGCGGCGCACAAGCTCGTCACCAGCCATCTCCGCCTCGTCGCAAAAATCGCGATGGGCTATCGCGGCTATGGGCTGCCACTTTCCGAGCTCATCTCCGAAGGCAATGTCGGGATGATGCAGGCGGTGAAGCGGTTTGAGCCGGACCGCGGCTTCCGTTTGGCTACCTACGCTATGTGGTGGATCAGGGCGGCGATTCAAGAATATATCCTGCACTCCTGGTCGCTCGTGAAGATGGGTACCACGGCGGCGCAGAAGAAGCTGTTCTTCAACCTGCGCAAGCTGAAAGGCCAGATGCGGGCGATCGATGAGGGCGACCTGTCGCCCGAACAGGTCAACAAGATCGCAACCACGCTCGATGTGCCCGAGGCCGACGTCATCAGCATGAACCGGCGGCTGTCCAGCCCCGACCATTCGCTGAACGCGCCGCTGAGGCAGGACGGCGACGGCGAGTGGCAGGACTGGCTCGTCGACGAGAGCGACAACCAGGAAATCCGCATGGCGGAGACCGAGGAGCTGGGCAAGCGTCAGCATCTGCTCAACAACGCCATGACGACGTTGAACGACCGCGAGCGCCGCATTCTGACCGCGCGCCGGCTGCAGGACGAGCCGACGACCCTGGAAGACCTCTCCCAGGAATACGGCATCAGCCGCGAGCGCGTGCGCCAGATCGAGGTGCGGGCGTTCGAGAAGCTGCAGAAGTCGATCAAGAACGCGGCACTGCAGCAGAAACTGGACGCCTGATCACAGTTTGGTCACTGGGTCGTGAAACCGACCCAGCGGCCGCAGGCCACAACACCGATCCAGAAGAAAAGCGACAGCCCGCCGGCGATCTTTGCCGCCGGAGGCGTAGGCATGTCCCGATCCCAGGCGGTGACGGTCCGATACGTGAAATGGTGGAAAACCAGCATGTTCACGCCAGCCAGGACCAGCAGGACGATTTTGAGCCGGAACGGGATGTCGTGCGCGTATTTGGTTGCGGCCGAGGTGAACATCAGAAAACCGCTTGTCGCAGCGACGACGAAACTAGCCCAAGTCCAGGGCAACACCTCGAGCGTCAGCTCGGTGACGGAGCGAACCCTCCAAGAGCGATCGAGCAGCCTGAGGTCCAGCACAGCGATCGAGCCGACGACCAATGCCAGCGCGATCACATGCACAGTCTCGATCGCGGGGAACATCCAAGGCGACTGGCTGACCGCGAAGCCGACTTGGCTCGTCTCGAGCCATTTGCAGAGCGCGCCCAGCGACATCATTCGGTTCCAGTTTCCGGTGCAGTCATTGACCGACTTCCATATAGGCGATGAGCCGCCCGCACACGGCGATGCCGAGCCACAGCACCATCGACACGAGCGCCGTCACCCGGGCGGAGCGTCGGCGCGCCGGTGAGATGTCCCAGTATTCGGCGTTCTTGCGCACCGTATGCTGAAAAGTCAGCGTCACGATGATGACCGCGGCCAGAAGCGCCATCTTGATCTGGAACGCCCTATTGGGCAGCGAACGCTCGGGCTCCCCGATGATGAGGGTGACGCCGGTGATGGCCAGGACCAGGAGTGCCCACCAAATCGACGGCAGGAAGCGTTCCGCCATACCCGAGATCGTCACCCGCTTGCCCGCCACGCCCAGGAGCCTGAGGTCGAGCATGCCCACCGCCGATAGCACCACGGCGATGCAAACAATGTGGATCGTCTGGAACAGCGGAACGATCCAGGAGACGTCCTCGATAAGGTGACTGAGTGGCGTATCCGCGATCCAGGTGGAAAACGACCCGATCAAATCCTTCTCCCTCAAGCCGGCGGCTTGTCGGCGTGGGCCCTGGCATGGACGTAGACGGCAAGCGCCCGGACTATCAGCGGGTCAGGCTTGGCGCCCCAGCCCGGGCACACGCCGTGGCGACCTTGTGCGATCGAGGCGAACAGGGCGTCGTGCGAACCGTCGCCATAGACCCAGTTCGCGCCGATCAGGCTCGGCGCGCCGACCGCGCTATCACCAGCCGCGTCGTTGCCGTGACAATCGAAGCAGGCGCCCTCGTTGTGATAGAGGGCGTCCCCGCGAGCCGCCTCGGCCTGGTCCGCCGGTCGGCCCGCCACTGCCGTCAGATAGGCGATGACGTCGTCGATCTGACCAGGCCGAAGCGGCTCTATCCTGTAGCGGGGGTACGGATCGGGCGTTGCGAAGGCTGGCATCTCCGCGAGGTTCCATGCCTTGGCGCGGTGCGAGCGGATGCCATAGGCGATCGTGCGCTCAAAATCGGACACCTGCCCGGTGCCGTAGAGATATTGACCGCTGGTCAGGTCGGGCACGCCGGTGCGCCTGTCGCCGCGGAGGTCGCTGCCATGACAGCCCGCGCAATCCTTGTCATAGACGCCACGGCCCCGGTCGGCGGCCCAGGCGGACAAGGCCGGATCGCCGGGAATCGCGTTCGGATCCAGTCGCAGCAGCAGATCCGCCCGCTCGCGCTCATGGATCACGTGCGCTGTCGGCAGCGCGGCGGCGAGAGCGGCGAAGACGATCATCCCCCAGCATTTGGTGCGCCCGAAACGCCCGGTCGGATCGGCCATTCGCTGCTCAGTTGGCCGCGGCGGGGCCTGGGCCGTTGCCGTTGTTCAGCACCTTGCCGTCGGCCAGGGTAATCTCACCCAGCATGCCGCCAAGCTCGCCATTCTTCAGCGGATGCACGGTCACCTTGACCTTGTCGCCGGGCTTGAGCGTCGACGGCTTCCAGCCGTTATGGGCGAGGACATTGAGGCTGTTCATCTCAAGCCCCCAGACAACGGAATTGCCCTTGTCGTCGACCACCGCCACGTCCAGCCAGGAATGCGGATTGGTCCACTGGAACGCCTTCACCGTGCCGTCGAGCGTGATGGTCTTGTCCCGATCGAACATCGCCATCGAGTGGTGGGCGGACGCAGTCCCCGCCAGGAGGGCGGCGGCGATCGCCAGACACGGCAGCAGACACAGGGCTTTGCTTATCATAAAAAGTCCTTTCCTTCGTGCCAGGGCTTGCGCCTGCATCATTTTGTGGTCGCGTCGGTGGCTTTGACGGTCGGCTCGCCTTTGTCGTTCAGCACATCGCGTTCGTTGGTGCAGATCGCCTCCGCCAATTCCCAATCCGGCTTCAGTTTATAAGTCACGGTTGCGGTGATGGGCTTGGCATAGGCCTTGCTGTCCTCGATCGTGACCTGATTCTGGATGGTGTCGTAGGTGGCCCGCTCCAAGCGCTGCGTGACATGCAGCTGATCGCTGTTGGGCACCTGGGCATCCAGGGTATCGCCCGCGCCGAGGCTGACCGTGTCGACGACCAGCACGTTGCCATCCCAATGGCCGATCGAATCGCCGTAGAAAGTCGGGAACAGCTCGTCGGCGGGCTTATGCTGGCGCTTCAGGAAAATCCGATAGAGGTTGCCGGGGGTTTCCTTATTGATGAGGATTTCGCCGTCGCCGCGGTAGAGAATTTCGAATGGATAGACGCCGGTCGTCATCGTGCCGACGATGCCGCGCGGCAGGCAGACGCCCTGATCATGGCGGTAGGGTTTGCCTGCGGCGATGTCGTCCAGATGCTCCTGATAGATCTTCGCATATTCGGGCGTGAACTCGATATCCTTGGCGCGGAAGCCCGGCCCTTGCTGCAGCCAGACACCAGTCAGATCGCGCCGGTCATAGGGCGGCTGTGGCGTCATATAGGACGCCACGATCTCCCCCGAGGCCAGGACATGGCCGGTCATCGCCGTCACCACCGCCTTGCGATCGGCGGCGGCTGGGTCCAGCGCGAGTTTGGCGTCGAGCGCGAAGACTTCGAAATGATAGGGATGGGTGACGCCCATCGGCGGCTTTGGCCCCATATAGCCGGAGGCCTTGCGGATATTGAGACCGTTCAGCGCCCCGGCCGGCTTGGCGGGCTTGGCCTCCGTCGGCACGCCCTCGGGCAGCGCGGTCGCGGTGGCGGGAATATCGTAGATCACCCAGTGACTGACCGGGTCCGGGCGGTTGACGCCCATATCCTCGGTCAGCACGACATAGGATTGCGTTTCCTTGGGCCCCTTGGACCAGGACAAAGGCGGCGAGACATTCCTGCCGTTCTGGGTATAGGTTTCGGGGAGCCTGCCACCATCCTTGAAGGCGCTGGACGACACCTTCAGCTTGGCCCCGGCCGTGGCTGGGGCCAGCGTTATCGCCGACGTCGGCGGTCCTTGCGGCGCCGGCACCTGCTGCGCCAAAGGCTGGGCGACAGGAAGCGTCATGGCCAGCAGACCCAAGGCGCAGGCTAGTCTCGCATTCATATTCACCCCCGGTCCGATCCTGACCCTTCTTCCCAGCGCCATGTTAAATTCATTTTTTTGCCTCTTAAGGGGAAAAATGTTGCGCCGCAATAACATTCCATGGGCACGGCCATAAAAACTCCGGGCGCCACATGCCTCGGCGGCTTGCTGCATTGCAAAATTCCGCAGTGATTCTGAGCCAACAGGGGACCATTCGGCGGGACACATGCCCGCCGTTATAACAGATGGATTGCAGCATGTCACGGCGGAATGTCCGCCGAAGCCGGCAGGCTACGGCCTTCTCGGCGCTTGAGGCCCGCCTGCCGGAAACAGACTCTAACGAGCCTCGAACGGATCGCTCATCAGCACCGTGTCGTCGCGTTCAGGGCTGGTCGACAGCAAGGTGACCGGACGTTCGATCAGCTCCTCGATGCGGCGGACATATTTGACCGCGGTCGCCGGCAGCTCGCCCCACGAGCGGGCGCCGCGCGTGCTTTCGCTCCAGCCTTCCAGCGTCTCATAGATCGGCTCGACGGCGGCCTGCGCCTCCTCGCCTGCCGGCAGATAGTCGATCCGCCGGCCGCCGAGCTCATAACCGACGCAGACCTGAAGCGCATCGAGCCCGTCCAGCACATCGAGCTTGGTGAGCGCCACGCCATCGACGCCGCTGACCTTGACTGCCTGTCGGACCATGGTGGCGTCGAACCAGCCGCAGCGGCGCTTGCGCCCGGTGACGGTGCCGAACTCCCTGCCCTTCTCGCCCAGGTATTGACCGATCTCGTTCAACTGCTCGGTCGGGAACGGGCCGGCGCCGACGCGCGTGGTATAGGCCTTGGTGATACCGAGGACGTAATTGAGCGCACTGAGCCCGAAGCCGCTGCCGGTCGCCGCCTGCGCGGCCACCGTGTTGGATGAGGTCACGTAGGGATAGGTGCCGTGGTCGACATCCAGCATCGCCGCCTGCGCGCCCTCGAACAGAATGCGCTTGCCGGCCCGGCGTTCGGCGTCGAGCCTGGCCCAGGCGACCCCGGCATAGGGAAGGATTCTCTGGGCGACCTCGGTCAGGGACTTCAGGACCTCGTCCCGGTCGAACTCGGGCGCACCATAGCCGCGCAGCAGGGCGTTGTGATGAAAGACGAGCTCGTCGATCTTGCGGGCGAGAACCTTGGGCTCGGCCAGGTCGCAGACGCGGATACCGCGGCGGGCGACCTTGTCTTCATAAGCCGGGCCGATTCCGCGGCCGGTGGTGCCGAGCTTACCGGCGCCCCGCGCTGCCTCGCGCGCCCGGTCCAGCGCGCCGTGCATCGGCAGTATGAGCGTGGCGTTCTCAGCCACCAGCAGGGTTTCCGGCGTCACAGCGACACCCTTTTCGCGGATCGTATCGATCTCTGACAGAAGCGCCCAGGGATCAACGACCACGCCGTTGCCGATGATCGACAGCTTGCCCGGCCTGACCACCCCTGACGGCAGCAGACTGAGCTTGTACTCGATATTGCCGATCACCAGCGTATGGCCGGCATTATGGCCGCCTTGGAAGCGCACCACCACGTCGGCCCGGCTGGACAGCCAGTCGACGATCTTGCCCTTGCCTTCGTCACCCCATTGCACGCCGACGACAACCACGTTGGCCATCGAATCTTTCCTATGTTCTGAGAATCAACCGACCGGACACGGCTCGCCAGAGCCTGCGTCCAGCCAGTAACGGCAGCCGAGCCGCTTCGCTTCGGCAACCGGATCAGCCGTCCGCGCGAGCCCCATGACGGTTATCCAACCGGCGGACCTCAACGACTGTGCCAGCAGCGGCTGCGCGTCCACCGGCACATAGACGCGCCTGGGCGCATCGGCGGGCGGCGTCGCGGCCATGAGCGCGTCGGCGAAAAGGCTGAATCCGACCGCGGGCTCGCCCGTGCGCCCGAGCTCGGCGTTCATGTTCGCCTGAGCGTCGCCGCCGATGCGATAACGACCGCCCCGGCCGAGTTCGCGCCGCGCGCCGCGGGCAAAGATCGTGAAGCTGAGCCCCGTCTGGTATTCGAAGCCTTGCCGCTCAAGCGGGTCAACCGTCATCTTGAGGCTGGGATCAGCCAGGCGGACCAGGCGGATCGTCTCGACCAGGCGGGCACGCGACGGCTCGGCGGCTGGCGGCAGCGCGATCCGGCTCAATTTATCAATCGCGGCTTCGGCCGGCCCGGCGACATCGATCAGCGCCGCCAGCAGCGGGCCGATATCGGGCGTGCTCCCGGCGACGGCCGCATCGCGATGCGCCAGCGCATTGGCGAGACGCCGCTCGTCCGCGCCCTGTACGCCGTAAGCCGCGAACAGCACCGGTACGATCGTCGGCAGGTTGAGGTCGATCGAGAGGTTGTCGACGCCAAGGCCGGCGAGCGCCGATGCCGCCAGCAGGACGATCTCCGCGTCCGCTCCTGGCTCCAGACTGCCGATCAGCTCGCAGCCGATCTGCCGGAACTGGCGCTCGGGACTGAGCTGCTCGCCGCCGACCCTCAGCACCTCGCCGGCATAGCACAGCCTGAGCGGGCGCGGCGCCTTGACCAGACGCGTCGCCGCCAGCCGAGCGACCTGCAGGGTCATGTCGGCGCGAAGCCCCATCATGCGCTGCGATTCGGGATCGAGCAACCGGAAGGTCTGGAGCGCCCAGGCGCGGCCGACGCCCGACAGCAGGCTTTCCTCGAACTCGAGCAG
>CAZVYC010000020.1:10601-34628 GCA_964631425.1 uncultured Rhodospirillales bacterium | reverse complement strand
CGGCCGCTGGAGCTTCGGCACGAAGGCAGTCGCACCATGCTGGTGCTGGCGGATCCAGGCGGTGAGCCGCTCGAGCGGCGGCTCGGCGCGCCCATGGAGCTGGGCGGCTTCCTGCGCCTGGCGATCGGCATTGCCACGGCATTGGGCAAGGTCCACCAGCGCGGCTTGGTCCACAAGGACCTCAAGCCCGCGCACATCCTGGTGGACTGCCCGGACGGACAGGTCCGGCTTACCGGCTTCGGCCTCGCCTCGCGCCTGCCCCGCGAGCGCCAGGCGCCCGAGCCGCCCGAGCTCATCGCCGGCACGCTCGCCTACATGGCGCCCGAGCAGACCGGACGGATGAACCGCTCGATCGACACCCGCAGCGACCTCTACTCGCTCGGCGTCACGTTCTACCAGATGCTGACCGGCTCACTGCCGTTCATCGCGTCCGATCCCATGGAGTGGGTTCACTGCCATATTGCACGGCAGCCGGAGCCGCCCGCCGCGCGCGTGCCGGGTATTCCGGTTTCGGTGTCCGCGATCATCATGAAGCTGCTCGCCAAGACCGCCGAGGAGCGTTACCAGACCGCCGCCGGTATCGAGAGCGATCTGAGGCGCTGCCTGGTCGATTGGGAGGCCCAAGGTGGCATCGAAGATTTCCCGCTAGGCGCGCACGACACGCCCGACCGGCTGCTGATCCCGGAGAAGCTGTATGGGCGCGAGCGCGAGGTGGCCGCCTTGCTCGCTGCCTTCGACCGTGTCGCCAAGGGCGGCGATTCTCGAGGTCGTTGCGCTCACCTATGGTGAAACAGTCAAGAAAGGTGTTTCCGTCCAGACCGAGCTCGCGGATGGATTGCCGCCCATCTACGGAGATCGGGTCCAGCTGCAGCAGGTCGTCCTTAACCTCGTTATCAACGCCGTCGAGGCGATGAGCGGCATGGACGAGGGGACGCAGGTCTTGCAGATCACCACGGGTCAGGACGGTCCGGACAGTGTGCTCGTCGGCGTGCGCGATTCGGGTTCGGGTTTGGCGCCGGCCAGGCTCGACCACCTCTTCAATGCCTTCTACACGACGAAGCCCGGTGGCCTGGGCATGGGGCTCTCGATCTGTTGCTCAATCATCGAAGCCCATGGCGGACGATTGTGGGCAGACCCGAACGTGCCTCGCGGCGCCCTTTTTCAGTTCACCGTGCCCATCTTCCTGGGCGGCGTATGATGGGACCATGACTAATCAGCCTTGACGCCAAAATACTCCCAAAAGGAGTTTCGTCGGCTGAAAGTATCCTCCCGCAATTGGCAAAGCACACAGGATGCAGGCCAATGCGTGCTCGTTTACCAGCCACTCAAAGCGCTCGGCAGCAGGCTGCCGAATCATTGCTGCGCGCAAGAGCACCTGCCGTATGTTTTGCCTGTATGGTGCCGGCATCTTGGATAGCCTGGCACCCGACCAGTCGCGCTCGAAGAACCCGATCAGCTTGAGTCCGAGCCGCTGCGCTCGAAAATCCGTCCCGTGATTCACGAGTTGGAAATAAGCAAGATGATCGTTCCAAGGATGCAGATGATCAAATCCGATCGAAACATCGCTGAGACGCTCATGACCGCTCCAGCGCGCGTACCAGAAGTCGACGAGACTGCGCGCCATTGATGCTGGACTAGCCATGATTACGCGATCCGCGGAGGCAGGTGAATTTTGCACCCTGATCTCTCCAACTCCGGACTGCCCAAGTCCGGACCGCCCAAAATCGGACTGCGTTGTAGCTGCCACCGTCGTCACCTTCTGCCGGTTAATGTCTCATTGAGCTGAAGGTAGTGAATATTCTGGAATGTCGATCCCGCCCATTGCACCGATAGAAGACTCGGCGGAACCTAAGGAAGGCAGGAATGAACGGAAGAATAGGGGCGATATACTTTTGTATAAGTCAGTGATCCACAGCAGAGACCATTAATTTGCCGGTGCCTGAGTACTTCAACCTGGTGCTCGGGGACAAGCTGACGCCGCAGGAAAAGCAGGATCTCGTGGCCTTCCTGCGCACGCTATAGATGCCGTGATCGGGGCGGCGGCTGATGAAGCTCGTCTTCTTTAGCCGCCGGGTTCCCCACGCGGGATTATATTCACCTACGAGCTTCCGATCAGTATGCCCGTGCCGAAGACCAGCAATCCCCCCACCAGCACCTGGAACGCGGCGGAGACGAGTGGCGTATCCATGTAGCGGTTCCGTATCCAGGCGATAACCGCGAGCTCCACCACCACAACGGCTACGGCGATCGTCATGGCGGTGCGGAAATTCCCGATGAGGAAGGGAAGCGCGTGCCCCAGACCGCCCAATGTGGTCATCAGTCCGCAGACTACGCCGCGCATCAGCGGACTGCCGCGGCCCGTGAGCGAGCCATTGTCCGACAAGGCTTCGGCAAAACCCATCGAGATACCGGCGCCGAGCGCGGCGGCAAGCCCGACCAAAAGGGTTTGCCAGCTGTCGTGGGTGGCGAAGGCAGCGGCGAAGAGAGGCGCAAGCGTCGAGACCGACCCATCCATCAGTCCCGCCAGTCCGGGCTGTACGATCTGCAACACGAAAAGCCGCCGCTCGGATTCGCCCTCCTGCCTCTCAACCTCGGCCGGAACATATCGCGACTCAAGCTCTTCCGCCCGCGCCTCGTGCCGACGCTCCTCCGCGGCGAGATCGCCCAGGAGCTGACGAATCGCGGCGTCGGTCGAGCGCCGCGCCGCCGTCTGGTAGAAGCGCTTGCTCTCGGCCTCCATCAGTTCCGCCTGGGCGCGCACCTTCTCGAGTCCGAGCGGGCGCAGCAGCCAGACGGATTTACGCTCGAGGAACCCCTTCACGTCCTGGCGCCGAATCAGCGGGATATGGTCGCCGAACTTTTGCCGGTAGAGGTCGAGGAGACGGTGACGATGGCCGTTCTCCTCTTCCGCCATGGCGTTGAACATCCCGGCGGTCCCGGGATAGCTCTCGCGCATTGCCTCCGCAAGGTCGCCATAGGTGCGGATGTCTTCCTCCTCCAAACCAATGGCAAGCGCCAGCAGCTCCTGTTCTGTCAGGTCTGAAAAATCCTTCATTCCAGTTCCTCAGTCCGACATGGGGTGTAAATTGTCTTCGGATCTTCGGGCGAGCTTCGAAGAGCGGCGGACGCTGATCATGGTGGTTGACCGCGAAACTTGGCCGCCTCATCCAATCGTCACGTTCGACGCTGGTCCGCAGTACGAGAGTCAACAGCCGATCGGATGCATGCGAGCAAGTCATCCTCGTTGAATGGCTTGGTCAGGTAGCATTTCACGCCTGCCTTCAGCGCACGCGCCCGCACCGTCTCGTCGGGATAGGCAGTGATCAGAATGGTCGGGATGGGCTTGCCGGACGCGGCCAGCCGATCATGAAGTTGTGGGCCTGTCATTCCCGGCATTTGCACATCGGCGATCAAGCAGGCCACGCCGGAGCTCCGATCGAAATTCAAAAAATCCTCAGCACATGGGAATGCCACCGCGCCATAGCCCAGTGACTTCATGAGACCGGTCAAAGCCTCCCGGACCGCCTCATCGTCGTCGACGACCGCAATAACGATTTTCTTATGCAATTGCTGTTCCTAGTTCGCGTTAAAGAATGTAACCACCGACAGGATCTCAAGCAATCGTACCCTCTGACAATTTAGCTTGACCAAGCGCAGCATCGGCCAGCGACATGGGTAATCGCGATTATACTTGCGTATAGGACGGGTTAGACGTTCGGAACCCCTCCTGCCGGAATCAGCGCGACGGCAATCAGGGATCGTGCTGCGCCCATGATCCTGAGCCGACGTCCGGACGGAAGTCGGGACCCATTTTCCAGCCATCGCGAAAGCCGATAAGTGGGTCCCGACTTTCGTGGAGACGTCGGCTTTGGATTTGATTGGCGGCGCAGTGACCGGCTTGATCGGTCTAGCTTCGGTTGAGTCAGCACCTATGCGCCTTCGCGGGAATGACGGACATCAGCTCGATTCGTTTATTTCCGACCGAGTTTTTAAGGCCTTGCGGGTTTAAGGTGTTTCCGACTCCTCCGGTGAGAGCTGGAGCTTGTCCGCCATACGGGCAAGGTCGGGCAGCGACGATGCCTGCATTTTGCGCATCACTTGGCCACGGTGGACTTTCACCGTGATCTCGCTGATGCCCATGTCGCCGGCAATCTGCTTGTTGAGGCGCCCTCTGGCCACCTGAGCCATGATTTCGCGCTCGCGCGAAGTCAAAGTCGAGAATCGTTCGCGAAGGGCACCGAGGGAGTGTTCCTCCTCGCGCCGGACACGGTCCCGGGCAAGGCCGACCTGAATCGCATCAAGCAGATCCTGGTCGCGGAATGGCTTGGTCAGAAACTCGATCGCCCCACCTTTCATCGCCTGGACCGACATCGGGATGTCGCCGTGTCCGGTAATGAAGATGATCGGGACCCGAATGTTCGCCGTCACGAGCTCTCGCTGAAAGTCCAGACCGCTTTTCCCCGGTAGCCTCACATCCAGCACCAGGCAGGTCGGCCCATCCGGGTGCCCGCACTTCAGGAATTCGGCTACCGAAGCGAAGAGCTGTACGTCGAGCCCCACCGATCGGAGCAGGCTTTCAAGCGCTTCTCGGACCGCTGCATCGTCATCGATGATCACGACGGTGGGCTTTGCCTCGCTCATCGTTTTCTCACGTGGTGGTCGCAGCTCAGTCTGCTCCTACAATCTCGACAAGAAAGATGCGCCTCAATCGCTTTGCGAGCAAGTCACGAGCGCGCGGCGATATACCAGATAGACCTTGGTATAGGCCAATCAAACCGACGCCCGCCATACCGCGGTGCCGCCCGACTCCCAAGGCACGCCAGGACCTATTCCTCCGAGCAGTCGATCAATAGGGGCGCCTTGCACCGCCAGAAGGCGCGACGGAGGTCCGCCCCACTGAAGACACCGGTGCTGGGGTACAGCGCTATGCTCAGGCGACTTGGGACAGTATGCCCGCAGCGCCCATGATCCGGCGGCCGAATTCCGCGGAGCGCGCGACCAAGGGCGGGGTCGTCGCCAACGACCGGTGCGCGTATTTGCGCAGCTGTCCCGCTACCATGACGGTATGAACGTTGGCCACGCTGCCGTGGAAGACGACCGCCTGCACAGGGTTGACCAGCGGCGAGGAACGCTCGTGAGACCACGACAGGATGGTCAGGTCCGCATCCTTTCCGACTGTGATCGAGCCGATCCGGCTATCCAGCCGCAGCGCTTTTGCCCCCTCTATCGTCGCAAACGTCAGAGCGTCGCGCGCGCCCAGCGGCAACCGGTCCAGCATGCCGCCGCCTGCGTGTGCGGCCGCGTTCGCCAGCATCCGTTGTGCCTGAACAGCAAAGCGCATCTGGGAGAACATGTCGGCGCTGACGCTGCAAACAACGTCGGTGCCCAGCGCAATCCGGCCGCCGGCCGCCTGGACGCGCCCTGTCACCGGGATGCCGTGCCCCATCTGCATCTCGACTTCGGGCGTGACGGATATGCTCGACCCGAGATCCACGGCGATGGCGATCTCGTCGTCCTGCATGCGATTGCAGTGAGTCAGGTTAACACCGGGTCCGAGCAGCCCCGCCTGCGCCAGATTGCGGCCATGCGGGACGTAGTCGCCGAACATTCCGACCGCGAGATGCATGCTGGCCATGATTCCAAGCGAGCGGGCGAGTTCGATATCGAACCGGTTGACCTCATCGACGGCGAAATCAGGACCTCGGATCGACATGCCGAGCATGACGAGTCCGTGGTCGGACACCAGGCGCGTATTGCGGATGCGGATGATATCCCGCGGATGGGTTTCACGGCTCTGATAATACCAGCGCGCCCCATCGTCGCCCGGCGTGCCATGTCCGAACACGGCGCGGATTCCCGACTCCTGAAGGCCGTCGATCGCTCGATCGGCATGGTCGGGCGTGTTCATGATGTGGGCCCAGTCGTAGAGGGTGGTGACCCCCGCATCGAGCTGCTCCTGCGCACCAAGCAGAGTGGAAACATACACATCGTCCGGCTGATAGTATTTGCCCACCGATCCGAGGATGGAGTTCAGATATTCGCCGAACGACCAATCGCCGGCGCATCCCTTGATGATGGTCTGCCACAGGTGAATATGGCTGTTGACGAATCCCGGGATGACCACCTTGTCCCTGCCGTCGATGGTCGCAGCGTCCGGGCAGCTTACGTTGTGACCGACATCGGCGATCTTCCCGTCCTTGATCAGCACATCGCCGACCAGGTCGCCGAGCGCGCTGTCCATGGTGATGAGATGAGCCTGGCGAATCAGGATCGGTCGACGCGGGTCGAGAAGCCCCGCGGATTGAGCCGAGCCGGCAAGCGTTTCATTCATATGGCGTTCTTCCTATGTGAGATCGGCGGGCTTAAGGCCGACATCGCGGCTGATCCTGCGGCCGGATCCGCCCAGCTCTTCGACGAGCGATCCAAGATTGTCCCAAAGCAGCTGTCCGCTGCGCTTCCGCCAACGGCCCGCGACCATCACGGAATCGATGTTCGAGGGGTTGGATTGCATGATCACGCTGGAGATCGGGTCGTGGATCGGCTGAAGGTTCAGCGCGTCCGCGCGCAGCAGCACGAGGTCTGCCTGCTTGCCCAGCGCGATGGTTCCGATGCGGTCTTCCTGGCCCAGCATGCGCGCGCCCTCGACCGTCACCCAGGAAAGGGCGTCGCGGGCGCGTAGCCGATGTTTGCCGCCCAGCCGCCCATGGCGGCGTGCCTCCACATTGTCCAGCGCGCGCTGGTGGCTGAGGGCAATGCGGGCGGCGGTCAGCATGTCGCCGGAATGGGCGCATTCGATATCGGCCCCGATCGACGGCCAAACGCCAAGGTCGCGCAGACGGCCGAGGATCGGGTGGCCATGTCCGGAAATCAGCTCGGATTCCGGCGTGATGGTGAAGCGGACGTCGCAATCGACGAAGCGGCCCAATTGCGCATCGCTGAGATCGTTGCCGTGCACGATATTGACGCGGCAATTGAGCAGGCCTTCGGCTTCCAGGCGCTGCCATCCCTCGGGATTTCGCGGCGGCCCGCCTCCCTGGTGCATCGAAACGATCAGGCCGAACTCGTGAGCCAGGCGGAAATCCTGAAGCGTGACGTCCAGCGTTGCGTAATGCGGCCCCAATATCGCAAGGCCGAGTGAGATCATGTCGGCGTCCGAAGCCAATTCCTCGCGCAGCCGCACGATCTCCCCGCGCGGATGCGGCACCTCCCAATACGGCGGCTCTCCGGGCTTGGGCTCCGGCTTGGGCGTGCCGTGCAGGAACATCGCCCTGATTCCCGAGGCCCGCAGCGCCGTGATGGCCGCATCCGTGTGGGCGGGCGTGGGATTGTTATGGCACCAGTCGACCATGGTGGTCGTCCCGCAATCGATCTGATTCAGCGCGCCGACCAAGGTGGCGATGTAGATGTCGCGGGGTTGGAAATGGGTCGCCAAGCCCGCGTGAACCCAGCGCGCATATTCCGGGAAGGTCCAGTTGGACGCCACCGATCTGAGCGCCGTCTGCCAGGTGTGCATATGGGCGTTGATAAAACCCGGCACGACAATGAAGCGGCGACCGTCCACCAGTTCGACGTCGTCCTCGGCCGTACCCACGCTGCCTACGGCTTCGATGATCCGATCGCGTATGAAGATGTCTCCTCGGATCACATCCTCCGAACCACCGCGCATGGTCAGGATCACGGCATCCTTGATCAGGGTCGCGCTCATCGGGTCGATTCCTCCTGATAGGCCGGCAGGACGCTGCGGGCTCCGGCCGGTCCTTGCGTCGAGGGCATCATCAGTGGGGCGGGTGAAGCGGCATGGCCAAGAGGATCGCCGCCGGCCGGCTCGAGCGGTTGCTGAGCTGCCGCGCCTCGCCCGGAGCGATGCGGCAAGAATCCCAGCAGCGCAGCGTGGCCTCCTCCGTGCCGTTGGAGACGACGACCTCGCCCTCCAGCACCATGTACATCTTCTCGATCCCGGAGGCGTCGAGCGTCGTGCCGCCCCCGGGAAGCAGGGTGGACAGGCCGAGCCAGAGCTGGTCCGCCGGACCGGCCTCCCGCCCCTGCAGGCGCAGCATGTGCATCAGGGTGTGGCCCGGCGCGTCGTAGGCGGGGGCCGTGTCCAGCCGCGTGACGTGCATGGCGTGCCACTAAAGCGTGGGGTCGAGCACGATCCGTTCGGGCGCGCCGGTGACGACCGCCCGGTAGGCCTCCGCCGCGCGGGCGAGCGGATAGACATTGGCAGCCAGCACCGGGAACGGCCGCAGCGCGCCGCTTTCGAAGCCCGGGCGCAGCGCGTCCAGCACCGCCGCGCCGTCTGCGCTATCCAGCTGGAGCGTGTCGATGCCGATGAAGCGGTGCCGCCCGCGATAGAAGGCCAGGATGTCAAAGTGCACTGTACGCTCGATCGTGGAGATGAAAATCTGCCGACCCCGAATGGCCATGGCGCGGCAGGCGGCCTCGAAATAGGGGCTCCCGACCGTGTTGAAGATGATGTCGGCGCCATAACCGCCGGTGGCCTCGCGGACTCGCTCCGCGATGTCGCCCTCCGACGCGCCGATCATCGTCACCTGGCCGGTGGCGTGGCCGCGATAGGGTTCGGGCGCGCGCTCCACGCCAAAGACACGCGCGCCGGCCGCGGTGGCGAGCTGGATCGCGGCCTGGCCGACCTTTCCGTTGGCGCCGAGGATCAGCACGATATCGTCCCGCTGAACGGGACCAGCCTCGCGCAACCCGTCATAGGCGGTAATGAATGGCACGCCGACCGCGCCGGCTTCGGCGAGGGAAAGAGCGGCGGGCTTCTCCCGCAGATTCGCGGCGGGTAGGATGAGATAGCGGGCATGGGTCCCGTCGCGCCGGATGCCGAGTTCGCCGCCGGAGCCCCAGACGCCCTTGCCCAGTAAGTGCCGCGGCCCCGCAACAACCAGGCCGGCATAATCGCGTCCCGGCGTGCGCGGCCAGACCGCGTGCGGCATGGCGCCCAGCACCGCTTTCACGTCGCTCGGGTTCACACCAGCGCTGCGAACATCGACGACTGCAAAATCATCCGGCGCGCCCTGCAGCACGTCGAATTCTGCCAAGTGCAGCGCGGCGTCGAGCGTGTCGGGACTGGCAGCCTCGGCTTCTACGCGAATCGCGGCATTGCGCAGGCCGAAATGGGCGGAAGTGGGTGTATTCATGACAGGAACCTCTGGATGACTGGGGAATTCAGGTGGTGGCGCGCGGCTTCAGGCCGAGTAGCTCGCGGGCCTGGGCGGGGGTTGCGATCGCCGCACCCAGCGCCTCGATGATGCTGCGGACCTTGGCGACCATCGCCGCGTTGCTGGGTGCGAGCACGCCGCGCGCGAGATTGATGCCGTCCTCGATGCCGACGCGGACATGTCCGCCGGCGAGATAGCTTTGGGCGGCGATAGTGAAGACGTGCCGGCCGATGCCGATTGCGGTGAAGCTCGCGCCCTCCGGCAGCAGGTTGCGGGCGTACAGCACCGTCTCGGGCGAGGGCGGAAAACCGTAACGCACGCCCATGACGAAGGAGCACATCGGCGCCGGATCGAGCGTGCCATCGGCGATCAGATCGTGCAGCAGGGCGATGTCGCCGGAATCGAACAGCTCGATCTCAGGCTTGACCCCGGCCTCGCGAATGACCCGGGCCATGCGGCGCACGTTCTCCGGCGTGTTGATGACGACCTGGCCGCCGGAGTTCATCGTGTTGAGGTCTAGCGTGCAGAGATCCGGCCGCAGCGCCGCGATATGCTCCACCCGTGCTTCGGGCCGCAGGAGGGTGGTGCCGGGGCCGGCGACCGCGGGGTCATCGTTCGACGGCACGTAGCGTCCGCCTGGCCCGGTCGTGAGGTTGAGGATCAGATCCTGGTTTTGCGCGCGGATGCGCTCCACCACCTCGCGATAGTGGGCGAGCTCCATCGATGGCCGGCCCGTCGCGGGGTCGCGCACATGGATATGGACGATCGCCGCACCGGCCTCGGCCGCCCCCAGGCATGCCTCGGCGATCTCAGCCGGCGTGATCGGCAAATGCGGCGTCTGCTCGGGCGTGGTCAGATTGCCGGTGACGGCGGCGGTGATGAAGATTCGAGGAAGCGGCTGGCGCATCGAAGACCTCAGAGTGACCGGCCGCCGTCCACCACGACGGTCGTGCCGGTGGAAAAACGGAGCGATGTCGCGCAGGCGAGCACGGCCTCGGCAACGTCGTCCGCCGTGGCGACGCGGCCGAGCGGCGTGGTGGCGGCGGTCTTCGCGTTGAACTCGGCCCCGCGTCCGGGCACGAAACCCGTATCCACCACGCCTGGGGCGACGCCGATGACGCGGATCTCGGGCGCCAGCGCGCGCGCCAGCGACTTCGTCATCACGTCGATCCCGGCCTTGACCGCGCAGTACGCGATCGACGAGCCGATCCCGGTCTGGCCGGCAATGGAGGAGATGGAGACGATCAGGCCGTCTCCCGACGCCTTCAGCATCGGGGCGAAGGTGCGGATCGCGGCGAACTGGCCACGCCAGTTGACGGCAAACATGCGGTCGATCAGCGCGTCGTCCAGCGCATCCAGATCCGCGTGCGGCACCGGCTTGGTGAACCCCGCGGCGTTGACGAGCACGTGCAGCGACTCCCCGCACCGCGCCTGCACGGCATCGCGCAGCGCCAGCAAGGAGGCGGTGTCGGCGACGTCGCCCGGCAGCGCCAGATGGTCTTTTCCGGGCAGCGTGCTTACGAGGGCAGCGGCGGCCGCGGCCGACCGGGCGGTGTTTGTGACGATGACGCGCGCGCCGGCACCGGCGAGAAGGCGCGCGCTCGCCGCCCCGATGCCGCCAGAGCCGCCGACGACAAGCGCCAGTCGGCCGTCGAGGGAATGTGCCATGGCTCTGCTTTCTATTTGATCGGCGGAATGGGCCGCTTGGCCTCGCCCGGGCACATGACGAAGGTATGGTCGAGCGTGTACCAGGGTGCTTGCACGTCGGAGGCTGGCGGCGTCTCGCCGGCCTCGTGGCGGCGATAGTTGCCGACCAGATGACGGGTGACGCCGAACACGGCATCGCTCTGCAGATACTGGTCGTGGTCGACGAATACCTGGCTGATCAGCGTCTTGTAGCCCGGCTTGTAACCGAGCACGTGCAGATGTGCCGGACGGTAGGGATGGCGGCGCTGGGCGCGCAGAAGATCGCCGGTGGGACCGTGGGTCGGCACGGGATAGCCGGCCGGCTTAATTGAGCGGAACCAGAACCGCCCGTCCTCGTGCGTGAGGAAGCGCCCGCGCAGGTTCATGTCGGCCTGGTCGGGATCCTGGTTCTCGTAGAATCCGGTCGGGGAGGCATGCCAGACGTCGATTTCCACGCCCGGCATCGGCCGTCCGTCGGGATCGACGATGCGGCAATCCACGAACAAGGCCGGCCCAGGCGTGGGCGAGCGCAGGATGCTGCCGCCGTTCGGGGTCAGCGGGGAATTGTCCCGCCAGAACGGGCCGAGAAGGGCGGCATCGGTTTCCGTCGCCCCGGCGGGACCATTGTTCGTCAGGCAGACCAGGGTGGAGAACCCGACCGCATCGGCGAAAAGAATGCCCTCATTGTGGGCGTCGTTCGTGGCCTTGCCGATGCGATTGAGAAAGTCGATGGCGAGGTCGTATTCGTCCTGGGTCAGCCGGACCTCGCGCGCGAAGGCATGGAGGTGGCGGACGAAGGCGGCCATCACCTGGCGCAGGCGCGGGTTGGGCGCGCCGGCCATGGCGGCGAGAACGACATCGGTGACGCCGTCTGCATCCTCGATGATGCCGTAGTTCGGCACTTTCCCGGGCGGGGACGGCGGGGGCACGTCCATAAGCTCCTCCTGCATCAGCGCAATGCAATCGGTTGCATTTACGCTTTTGATTTATGCAACCGATTGCACGGCGTCAAGAGAGAGAGTATGAAAAAATATGGCCCCTAAACCTCAAGCCCACCTGCGTTCTACCCCACCGGCGCCGTCTGAGCCCCGGCCGCCACTCTCGCGCGGCGCGACGCTGCAGCAGGTCGCCGACGCCGCCGGGGTACATCGCTCGACCGCCTCGCGCGCGCTCAACCCCGAAACCGCTGGTCTGATCTCTCCCGATGCCGTCGCCCGCATTGTCGAGACCGCCCGGCGCCTCGGTTACCGGCGCGACCTGCTCGCGGCCTCCCTCCGCACCAGCCGCACCCGCCTTGTCGGCGTGCTGGTGCCGGATCTCGCCAACCCCGTCTTCGCCCCGATCCTTGCCGGGATCGAGGGAGCGTTGGCCGAGCACCGTTACGCCGTGCTCATTGCCCATGCCCCCACGGACGCCAGCGCGCTGGAGCTGGTGGAAGGCCTGGTCGCACGTCGCGCGGAGGGCTTGATCGTCGCCACGGCACATGCGCGCGATCCGGTGCTCGCCCGCTGCATTGAGCTCGGCCTGCCCACCGTGCTGGTCAACCGCGGCGACCTGGATGGGCGCTTGTCCGCGGTCACGCCCGATGATCGCGAGGGAATGCGACTGGCTGTGCGCCACCTCGTCGGCCTGGGGCATCGCCGTATCGGCCATCTCGCGGGACCGCAGGATGTCTCGACCGGCTTGCTGCGCGCCGAGGGCTTCCAGAGCGCCATGGCGGAGGCTGGGCTCGCCCCGGGGCCCGTCGTCCCTGCCGACGCCTACACGCGGGAGGCCGGACAAGCCGCCGCGGAGCGGCTGCTGGACTACCAGGACGGCCTGACGGCGATTGCTGCCGCCAACGATCTGCTGGCACTCGGGGCCGTGCGGGCATTGTCCGCGCGCGGGCTTTGCTGCCCCGACGACATTTCGGTCACCGGCCATAACGACATGGCCTTGGTCGACATGGTGCAGCCGCCGCTGACCACGATCCGCATCTTCCACGACCAGATCGGTCGGGAGGGGGCACGCCTGCTGCTGGATCGTATCGCCCGGCCCGATGCGCCGCCGGCCCAGATCCGCACCGCGCCGGAGCTGGTTGTGCGTGCTTCCACCGCAGCTTACCCATGACCACGGACTGGCGCCCCTTGCGGAGGCGTCGCCAGCGGCGAGAGAACTCAGGAAGTCTTCAGGTCGCCGGGATCGACGGGCAGCGAGCGGATCCGCTTGCCTGTCGCGGCGTAGATCGCGTTGCAGATCGCCGGTGCGGTCGGCGGCACGCCTGGTTCTCCCACCCCACCCGGCGGAGCATCGCTGTCGATGATGTATACATGGGTCTCGGGCGCGATGTCGGTGCGCGCTACCAAATAATCGGTGAAATTGCTCTGCTCGATCCGTCCCTGCTTCACGGTGATGTTGCTGTAGAGCGTGTTGCTGATCGCCATGATCGCCGCACCCTCGATTTGGGCCCGCACACGATCCGGGTTGACTACCAGCCCGCAATCGACGGCGTAATCGATTCGGGGAACGGTGACCTCGCCGTCGTTGCCGACAGCGACATGGGCGACTGCGGCGACATAGGTGAGGAAGCTGCGATGAACGGCGATGCCGCGGCCGTGTCGCGGTGGAAGCGGCTTGCCCCAGCCGCTGCACATCGCGGCAAGATCGAGCACGGCGCGTAAGCGGCCAGTATCGACAGGGTAGAGGACCGTCGATGCCCCGTAATTCGGATAATCCACGCCGATGGCCCTCAGGTCGAGTATGCGCGGTGATCCGAGCAACGCGCGCAGATATTCGACCGGATCCTTGCCGGCCGCAACGGCAAGCTCGTCGGCAAACGAACACACTGCGAAAGCGTGCGGAACATTATAGACCGACCGATACCAGCCGATGCGCACATGGTTGGCCGCAGGGCCGTTTTCGCAGCGGATGTTGGGGAGATCATAGGGCACATCAGTCACGCCCTGCTGCAGTTCGCCGGCGGTGCCATAGGTCGCATCCGGCTGAAAGGTCGCCTCGATCGGCGGGAAGACGGTACGGTGCAGCCACGCGGTTGCGCGGCCATCGCCATCCAAGGCGCCCTCGAGATGCTGCGCGCAGATGGCGTGGTAGTAATCGTGCCTGATCTCGTCCTCGCGCGTCCAGGTCACCTTGACCGGCGCGCCGATGTCCCGCGACAGAATCGCGGCCTCGGCGACGAAATCGGGTTTTGCTTTGCGGCCAAATGCCCCGCCAAGCAAGGTAACGTTAACGGTCACGTCGGACTCCGAGAGGCTTAGCACTTGGGCCAATGTCGCCCGCGCGCCTTGCGGATTCTGAGTGGGCGCCCACACCTCGCATTTGCCGTCTGCGACCCGGGCGACCGCCGCCGGCACCTCCATCGGCGCGTGCGCATAATAGGGAACGAAATAATCCGCAGTGACGCGATGCGATGCGGATGACAGCGCGTGATCGATGTCGCCCTGATTGCGGACGACCCGGCCAGCCTTCTTGGCGGTGGCCTCCAGCTCGGCACGGTATGAGGTGGTGTCGTGGCTTGCGTTGGGGCCATAATCCCATTCGATATTGAGGCGCAGCCGCCCTTGCTGCGCGGCCCAGCTGTTGTTGGCAATGACCGCGACGCCACCCAGCGGATCGAAGCCAGAGGGGATCGGCGTCGCCGGAATCTCGACCACGCGCTCGACACCGGGGACGGACAAGGCGTCCTTGGCGTCAAAGCTTTTGACCTTGCCGCCATAGACCGGGCAACGTTCGATCGATGCGTGCTTCATTCCGGGAAGGACAACATCGATCCCATAGATCGCCCTGCCCCGGACGATGTCCGAAAGATCGACGATCGGGATCGGCTTGCCGACATAGCGCCGCGCGGCGGGCGCCTTGAAGCGAAGCTGGATGTGATCGTCGGACGGGAGCGACAGCGTTGCCGCAACCTTGATGAGATCGCCAAAGCCAAGCTTCCGGCCCGTCGGCTCGTCGACGACCATGTGGTTCTGCGCTCGGCACTGGGCCGCGTCGACCTGCCAGATCTGGGCCGCAGCCACCTCCAGCATCTGGCGCGCCACCGCACCCGCCTCGCGGAACGGCTGGTAGGATTGGCGCATACTGCGCGAGCCGTCGGTATTCTGGTCGCCATACTTGGGGTCGCCCTGAGCCTGGACGACCTTGATGCGCGTCCAGTCGGCATCGAGCTCGTCCGCGAGCACCATTGGGAGGCCGGTCCGGATTCCGGTGCCCATCTCGGAACGATGGCAGGTGATCGTGACCAGCCCGGTCTCATCGATCGACAGATAGACGTTGGGCTCGAAAGTCCCGGGGACCGACGCCTCGGCGAACGGAAATTGCCGATAGCCGACATGGAAGCCGAGGACGAACCCGGACGTGACGGCTGCGCCCTTGAGGACCGAGCGCCGGCTCAGATTCTGGACCGCAATCATCCTTACGCCTCCGAGGCCGATTTAATCGCGGCGCGAATCCTGACATAGGTGCCACACCGGCAGATGTTTCCGGTCATGGAGTCGACGATCTGCTGATCGGTCGGCCTCGGCGTCTGCTTGAGCAGGGCAGCCGCCTGCATGATCTGGCCGGGCTGGCAATAGCCGCACTGAGGGACGTTGTGCGCGATCCAGGCCTGCTGAACCGGATGGTCGCCGTTGGCGCCCAGGCCTTCGATGGTCGTGACCTCATGGCCGACGGAGTCGGCGAAAGTCATGGTGCAGGACCGGATCGCATCACCGTCCAGATGCACGGTGCAGGCGCCGCAGGCACCAATGCCGCAGCCGAATTTGGTTCCGGTAAGGCCGAGAATATCACGGATAACCCAGAGCAGCGGCGTCTGGGGATCGGCGTCGACGGCGTACTCTTTGCCGTTGATCCGAAGTTGCGGCATCAGGATTCTCCTTGGTTGAATCTCTTGGCGGACGGATTACTTGCCGAGAGTCTCAAGATAGCTGATCACATTTCGTCGATCGGCCGCGTTGGGCACGTTGATGAACATTTTTGTTCCGTGAACCATGCCGGTGGGATTCTCGAGAAACTTATCGAGTGTGTCGGCGTTCCAGGTAACATTTGCGCTCTTCAGTGCCGCAGAATAATTGAAGCCCGGCTCGCTGCCGGCTTTCCGACCGATTATGCCCGCGAGCGACGGCCCGATCTTGTTCTCGCCGGGCACGATCGAGTGGCATGCCGCGCAACGCGCAAAAACCTTCTCCCCGGCAGACGGATCCCCCGCCGGGTCGCTTGCGGCGAGAGCCACTGACGGTCCTAGTAGAATGAGCGTCGTGCAAAATGCCATCGCCCAAAAGCGGGCAACGATGCCGCGCCTGTTCTCTGATCCCGGGCAAGCCACCCAGGGAGATAAGACGGGCCGGCGGTACAGCGACCGCCGGCCCAAGTGTCTGCGCCGTAAGCGAAACCATGGGGAGGAGGATGGTTTCGCAGCCACCGGTTCAACAGACGGGGCTTGGGGAGAAGACCCCGGGTGGACAAGGCGCAGGTCGTGATAAAACTCGTAACGATCAGCCCGATTCCGCGACACGGCGGTCAAGCCGCACCGTGTCGCAATCTTTCGGTGAACAATGTCGGGACGCGAAACGTCGACATTGGAATGCAATGCAGTGGGCACCGAACTCTCCAAAACCTGCGGGCACTGAACTCTCCAAAACCTGCATGGCTTATCGCCTGCTTATATTTAACGCTTGCTTCGGCACAGAGCAGCAACGGAAATGATATATTAGGACTATACGAAGGTTTATCGAAGATACTGAGTACGGCAGCGGGAAGTAACGATTTCCTTGCTGTCGTGAGCGCCGCGGGTCGTAGCGCAGACGCTGGCGGGAACCCTCTCTCGCGCCCGCTGCTAAACCAAAGTGTTATCGGTCTCATCTGCTTCGCCATCACGGCAATCCGTAAGTGCAATGGAGCGTGCCCGGCCTCGCGACTAGCTTCGATGGCATGTGATTTCCGGGCGCGGCGGACGGCGTCGACGCGCGACCCGGCAGAACGGAGGCGAATTCATTAAGCTGGCCCGCAGACAACTCTTTCTGCCTGCGCGCATGAAGAAGCCAAACCATGGTCTGGGGACCAAATGTTAGCACGACCACGCCCGGCGACACGAGCGAGCAAATAAGTGAACGCGATCGTCGTTACGGCGCTCAAGCGGCCGTATACCTTTGTCGTTCTGGCAATCCTGATCCTCTTGTTTGGAGGACTTGCCGCGTTCCGCACGCCCACGGATATTTTTCCAGCTATACGAATCCCCGTCGTCGCTGTGGTTTGGAATTATAACGGGCTGACACCGGAGGATATGTCCGGGCGGGTTGTGTATTATTACGAACGCGCTCTAACCACGACCGTCAGTAATATCGAACATATCGAAAGCCAGTCTCTTTACGGCGTGGGCGTCGTCAAGATCTTCTTCCAGCCGGGAACGGATGTGGCGGCGGCGGAAGCGCAGGTCACCGCGACCTCGCAGACAGTGCTGAAGCAGCTTCCTGCGGGGATAACGCCACCGCAGGTGCTGTCGTACGATGCCTCGTCGGTGCCCGTGTTGGCGCTGCAGGTCTCGTCGGCCAACATGACGGGATCGGAGCTTTACGACATGGCTTCGAATCTGATCCGGCCGGCGCTGGTCTCGGTGCCAGGCGTGGCGATCCCGGCACCCTATGGGGGGACTTCGGCCAACGTCCAGGTGGATCTCGACCAGCAGAAGCTGCTGGCGAACGGTCTTTCGGCGCAGGATGTGGCGCACGCGCTGGCGCAGCAGAACATCGTCCTGCCGGCGGGCGATCAGAAGATCGGGGCGATCGACTACCTGGTCGTGACGAATGCGTCGCCCATCGATATTTCGACGTTCAACTCGCTCCCGATCAAGCAGGTGGGGAATGCCGTGGTGACGGTGGGCGACGTCGCTCACGTGCATATGGGCGGCCCACCCCAGACCAATGCCGTGCTGGTCCACGGCCGTCAGTCAGTGCTGATCGAGGTACTCAAGGCGGGCGATGCTTCGACGCTCGCGGTTGTGGCGGGTGTGAAAGCAAAAATACCCGAGCTCGAACGGACGTTGCCGCCTGGTGTGGAGATCACCACCATGAACGACGCTTCGACCTTCGTGCGCGCTTCGGTCGACGACGTGCTGCAGGAGATGGTCATCGCAGCGTTGCTGACGGGTCTCGTCGTCTTGTTGTTCCTCGGCTCCGGACGCTCCACCTTGATCGTCGCGACCTCGATTCCGCTCTCGATCCTGTCCTCGATCGCGGCGCTGGCCTGGTTAGGACAGACCATCAACGTGATGACGCTGGGCGGCTTGGCGCTTGCCGTCGGCATCCTCGTCGATGACGCCACGGTGATGATCGAGAACATCGACGCGCATCTCGAGCGCGGGCTGGATCTGGAACCAGCGATTATCGAGGCGGCGAATCAGATCGTGATCCCGACCTTCGTCTCCACGACGTGCATCTGCATCGTCTGGCTGGCGCTGTTTGAACTGTCGGGCATCGCTGGTTACCTGTTCCTGCCGCTGGCCGAAGCGATCGTGTTCGCGATGATCGCTTCTTTCATACTGTCACGAACACTGGTGCCGACGATGGCAGCCTATCTGCTTCGCGCGCAGGTCGCGGCGCGTAAGGCGGGTGTCGGGCCGAAGGGCTTCTTCGGCCGTTTCCACGCGGGATTCGAGCGACGCTTTGCATCATTCCGTGAGACGTATCGTGGGCTGCTGTCCAAGGCCGTCGCGCACCGACGCCGCTTTATTCTCGGGTTCCTGGCCGTGCCGCTCGCCTCGATCCTGCTGGTGCCGTGGCTCGGACAGGATTTCTTCCCCGGCATCAAGTCAGGCGAGATCGATATGCATTTCCGCGCGCCGCTGGGGCTGCGCATCGAGGAGGCCAGCAAGCTCGCGGCCCTGGTGGACAATGCCCTGCATGAGGCGCTGCCTGGCCATGTCACCAACGTCATCGACAATTGCGGCCTGCCGAGCAGCGGCATCAATAATGCCTACAGCTCGAGCGGTACGATTGGGCCGCAGGATTGCGACGTGACGATCGGTCTCGATAACCAGGCCTCCCCGGTCGACGACTACCGCGCGATCCTGCGCGACAAGCTGCCAAAGCTGTTCCCGGGCACGAGTTTCACTTTCCTGCCCGGCGATATCACGGCGAAGATCCTGAATTTTGGTCTCCCAGCGCCGATCGACATCCAAATCTCCGGGCGTAACCTCGATGCCAACATGGCCTATGCCCAGCGCTTGCTCACCGAGATACGCCGGATTCCGGGCGCTGCGGACGCGAAGATCCAGCAGACGCTCGACCAGCCGACCTTGCTGATATCAGCGCACCGCGCCTTCGCGCTCGGAGCCGGACTGACGGAAGCGGACATCGCGAACAATGCACTGGCGACGCTGTCGGGTTCGGGGCAGGTGGCGCCCACCTATTGGCTGGACTACAAGACCGGCGTGTCGCATCTCGTGAATCTCCAGACACCGCAAACACAGCTGACGTCGATGAACGATCTGGAAACGATCCCGATCGACAAGGGCGATGGCGATCCTACCGGGCGGGATGCAGAAATCCTTGGTGGCCTCGCCCGCATCACCCAGGTCGGGCGCCCGCTGGTGGTGTCGCATCGCAATATCATGCCGGTGGTCGACATTTTTGTGAGCACTCAGGGACGCGATCTGGGCGCTGTCGGCGCCGGGGTCAATCGCGTGCTCGAGCGGATGAAGGACGGAGTGCCGCACGGTGCAACGGTGCAGGTATTGGGCCAGGCAGTGACGATGGGGCAGGCGTACGCGCAGCTGCTGGCCGGCCTCGCCTTCTCGATCCTGCTTGTCTACCTCGTGATCGTGGTGAACTTCCAGTCCTGGCTGGATCCATTCATCATCATCACGGCACTGCCGGGCGCGCTGACCGGCATCGTCTGGGCGCTGTTCCTGACCGACACGACCTTGTCCGTCCCGGCATTGACCGGAGCAATCATGTGCATGGGGACCGCGACGGCAAACTCGATCCTGGTCGTCTCGTTTGCCCGCGAGCGGCTTGCCGAGCATGGCGATGCGATCCAGGCGGCGGTAGAGGCCGGATATGCGCGCTTGCGGCCTGTGCTGATGACGGCGCTTGCGATGATCATCGGCATGTTGCCGATGTCGATGTCCAACACGCAAAACGCGCCGCTGGGGCGCGCGGTGGTCGGCGGGCTTCTGGTCGCAACGGTCGCGACATTGACCTTCGTGCCCAGCGTCTTCGCCCTGCTGCACTATAAGCGGCCATCCAGTGAAGAAGCGACCAGAGGAGAAGCGACGTGAAGCGACGTACGGCGCTGATTTTTGGCGTGCCGATCGTGGTCGCAGGCCTGCTGGTGTTGCAGGGCATAGCGCGGCGCGAACGGGCGCTTACGGACCTGAAGCACGTCTCGGCGGCACAGGCGATACTTCCGGTCGAGATCATTACGCCGAAACCGGGGCCATCGACGCGTCCGCTCTCCCTGCCCGGGACGCTGCGCGCCTGGTACGAAGCGCCGATCTTTGCGCAGGTCTCCGGATACGTGCAAAACTGGAACGAGGATTATGGAGCAAAAGTGAATGCGGGCCAGCTGCTCGCGACGATCGACACGCCGAGTCTGGATGCGCAGTACGAGGCTGCGAAGGCCAATCTCAATGTGGCGGAGGCCAACTATCAGCTTGCCGTCACGACGGCCACCCGCTGGCAGGCCCTGGCGGGAACCCCAGCGGTCGCAAAGCAGGAAGTGGATGTGCAAGTGGCGGGCGCGGCGGCCCGCAAGGCGGAGCTGGCGGTCGCTCAACAGGACGTCGCACGCTACGCGGCGATGGAAGCGTTCAAGCGGGTTGTGGCGCCATTCGACGGCGTCGTGACGGCACGACTGACGAATGTCGGCGATTACGTGAACGCGGCGGGCGGCGACGCCAGAGCCAACTCCACCTCGAGCGAACTCTTCACCGTCGCCGATATCCATGAGATGCGCGTGTTCGTCGCGGTGCCGCAAGACTATGCCAACGGGCTGAAGTCGGGGATCACCGCGACGCTCCACTTGCCGTCGCAGCCGGGCAAACTGATCGAGGCGAAGTTCCTGACGACGGCCGGGGCATTCAGCGAGAACACGCGGACGGCGGTGACCGAGCTGACGGTCGACAATCCGGACCGCGCGCTTTGGCCGGGAACGTATGTCGACGTGGAGTTCCAAGTTCCGGCCAACCCATCGCTTGTGACGATACCCGAGCAAGCTCTCATTTTTCTGGCAGCCGGGGCACAGGTAGCCCTCGTCGATGCGCAGAATCGCGTCCATCTGCAGAACGTGACGCTCGGACAGAATCTGGGGCAGGCGATCCAGGTTACGAGCGGCCTTTCGGTCAATGACAGGCTCGTGAACAATCCACCCGCGGGGTTGCTGGAAGGGCAGGTGGTGCAGCCGGTGACCCCTCCCCCAAGCCATGCCGTCGCATCCGGGCAGCCGGAGGCTACGCCCGCTCCGCGCTCCGCTGGCCAGTAGGCCGCCCGGATACCCATGACACTGCGCACTGCCAGACTGGCCGCCGCGCTCGGTACGGCGCTGCTTTCGGGTTGCGACCTGGCGCCTGCCTACGATCCGCCGCATTACCTGCTGCCCGATTCCTACCAGGGCAGCGGTCCGTTCGGCGTGGCTCACCCAGAGGCGGTGTTGTCCCCGCGTGGCGACTGGTGGACTGAGTTCGGCGACCCAAAGCTGAACCAGCTGGAGGAGGAGCTGGGGCGCGCAAATCCGACGCTGGAAGCTGCGGCGGAGGCTTATACCCAGGCGCGTGACGTGGCAGCCGAGGCGCGATCGGGGCTCTATCCTCAGATCAGTGCCGGCGGACAATTAACAGAGAACAAGCAATCACGGCACCGTCTCTTCCGCGTCAACAGCAACGCCGGGCTGAACGAGGAAACCTCGAACGAGATCACGGCTGCCGCATCGTGGGAGCCGGATTTCTGGGACGCGATCCGCAACAGCACGCGCGAGCAGGAGCGGCTTGCGCAGGCCAGCGCCGCGGACGTTGCAACGGCCCGGCTGAGCCTGCAGGCTGAACTGGCAAGCGACTACGTCGCATTGCGCGGAATGGACGTGCAGCTGGATGTGCTGCGCCAGTCGATCGTGACGTACCAGAAGGCAGTCGAGGTGACGCGTCTGCGTGCGCACGGCCAGATCGCATCCGGCCTCGATCTGGCGCGGGCGCTGAGCCAGCTCGATTCCGCCGAGGCGCAGGCCAGCGACACCGCGCTGCAACGCGATCTGATGCAGCACGCAATCGCCGTGCTGGTAGGCGCGATACCGAGCAGCTTTTCGATCGAGCCGACACACGACCTCGGGTTGGTTTCACCGGTCATTCCGCCGGGGATTCCTTCGGAGCTGCTGCAGCGCCGCCCGGATATCGCGAGCGCGGAGCGCCAGATGGCCGCCGCAAATGCGTCGATCGGCGTGTCACGCGCCGCGTTCTACCCGAACGTCACCTTCAGCGCGACGGCGGGATTCCAGGATTCGGGGTTCAATCTGCTGAGCCTGCCGAACAGCCTGTGGTCGGTGGGCGCGGGGGCAATGCTGCCGCTGTTCGAAGGCGGGCTGCGCCGCGCCGAGCTGCAGCGCTCCTGGTCGCAATACGCGCAGACCCGCGACAATTATCGGGCAACGGTACTCGCTGCCTTCCAGGAGGTCGAAGACGGGCTGAGCCTGACCCAGCGCCTTGCAACCGAGGCGACCCAACAGCGTGAGGCGAGCGATCAGGCCACCCAGGCGCTATCGATCTCGACGATGCTGTACGAAGACGGACTCGACAACTATCTCAGCGTCTCGGTTGCTCAGATTCAGGCGCTCTCTTCTCGCCTTTCCGAGGTCCAGGTCGAGGTTCGGCAAATCCAGGGTGCCGTGTCGCTCATTCGCGCCTTGGGCGGTGGGTGGACAGTGCAAGTTCTGCCAAGCGAAGAGCAGACGCAGCCGTTTGGTCCGCTTGATTATAGCAGCCTGTCCGCGAAGCATTGACTTGGTAAGTTAGCCGCAGGCTCATTGCGAGCCACCAGGGCCTGCCCCTTCTGCCCGCCGGGTTATCCACAGATGACACAGATTTTTACAGATTACGAATTCACAACTTAAGAATTTAAACACGAAGGAACAAAGCATGCCCGCTGTGCGGCCTTCATGATTTCATGTGACTAACCGATCGTGAAACTCCATCATTTTATCCCAATCCATCCGGCGAGATCTGATCAGTCGGTCTGATCGCGATTACTGCGACGAGTTCCGGTGGAAAAAGGGGTCTGCCCCCAATTCTCCCAGATGTTTTCCTCGAAATGACGGATTTCAACGTTTGCTGAACACGCCTGTCCAATGAAAATCCGTTCCCAACGGTGCCGCGAAGCAAGCGCGAAGTCGGTTTTGCCAAGCCAATGGTGGAGAACGAGTACGCCCAGCGATTGAGACGAACGGGCATGCGATTGAGCTGCTCAGTCATTAATCCGCCGACCTCTGCGATTCGATATTGCGGATATCGTTGACGTTGGAGCTGATCGAATACTCGCTGTACGTGGTGATCCGATCCTCCATCTCCTGCGGCGTCAAGCCCGTGTACTGCCAGATGACAGTCACCACCGGAATATTGACGGCGGGGAAGATGTCCTTCGGTGTCGTGGTGATCGCGCTGACCCCGAGAACAAGGATCAGCGCCGCCATGACAAAGAACGTGTGGGGAAAGCGCAGCGCGAAACGAACGATGCCCATGACCAGCTCTGACGTTTAGAAGCAGCGCAACGTGGGCCTGAGGCAAGAAGGCGCTGAACGAATCAGCGCCCCATATCTGCCGGCATCGGCATCATATTGGTGTTGAGGTTGGCAATAATCCAACATGATCCAGTAATCACGAGAAAGACGATCAGCAATCCGAAAACCAGGGCCAGAATATTGTTCGTATGATCGGGTCCGCTGCCCAAATGCAGGAAAAAGACGAGATGAACGCCGATCTGCGCGAAGGCGAGCACGATCAACCCGACCGGTATCCCTGGGACCCACAGCAGATGCGTCTGCGATACGACAAAAGAGGCGATCGTCAGCAGAACGGCGAGCCCCAGCCCTACCGTGTACGACAGAAAGCTGACTGCCGGTTCCCCCTGTTCGACTCCCGGCGTCCGATCCTCGAATGTGTAATGTTCATCATCCATCATCGGGC